>NZ_JAXMOX010000386.1:0-1510 GCF_034669605.1 Leisingera sp. | reverse complement strand
CTTGGGCCCGGCAGCGCGCCCTTGGCGTGCTGCGGCGGCGTCCGGACGCCGCCTGCGCCGCGCAGCAGGCGCGGCGCCGGGCCCAACGCTTGCCGCCCGGCCGCGTCAGCGGCGGGACGCGGACGGGGCGGGAGCCTCTGCGCATAGGGCGCAGCCTGCGCAAATGGCGGCCCGCGGGCGGTGAAATTGGCCAGTTTGCTTGACAACCACGCTGCAAACTTGTGTACCACCCCGGACGAATTTAAGCGCCGCTCCGGCGCATCTCCCGAATGACGGTCCACCCGGACAGACGACCCGAGACACGAAAGGTCCCGCCATGCACGCCTATCGCAGCCATACCTGCGCCGAACTGAACAAATCCAATGTCGGTGACACCGTCCGCCTGTCGGGCTGGGTCCACCGCGTGCGCGACCACGGCGGGTTGCTGTTCATCGACCTGCGCGACCACTACGGCGTGACCCAGGTGATGGCCGATCCGGACAGCCCGGTCTTTGCCGAGATCGAAAAGGTCCGCAGCGAATGGTGCATCCGTATCGACGGCAACGTAAAGGCGCGCGACGAGAGCCTGATCAACAGCAAGATCCCCACCGGCGAGATCGAGGTCTTCATCCGCGACATCGAGGTGCTGGGCAAATCCGAGGAACTGCCGCTGATGGTGTTCGGCGAGCAGGAATACCCGGAGGAAACCCGCCTGCGCTACCGCTACCTGGACCTGCGCCGCGAGAAGATGCAGAAGAATATGCTGCTGCGCTCCAACATGATCCAGTCGATCCGCAAGCGCATGTGGGACAAGGGCTTCAACGAATACCAGACCCCGATCATCACCGCCTCCAGCCCCGAGGGCGCGCGCGACTTCCTGGTGCCCTCGCGTCTGCACCCGGGCAAGTTCTACGCGCTGCCGCAGGCGCCGCAGCAGTTCAAGCAGCTGATGATGGTGTCGGGCTTTGACAAGTATTTCCAGATCGCGCCCTGCTTCCGCGACGAGGACCCGCGCGCCGACCGCTCGCCCACCGATTTCTACCAGCTCGACCTGGAGATGTCTTTTGTCACCCAGCAGGATGTGTTCGACACCATCCAGCCGGTGATGCAGGGCGTGTTCGAGGAGTTCGGCGGTGGCCGCAAGGTCGACAGCGAATGGCCGCAGATCTCCTATAAAGATGCCGCCAAATGGTACGGCACCGACAAGCCCGACCTGCGCAACCCGATCAAGATGCAGGATTGTTCCGAGCATTTCCGCGGCTCCGGCTTTGCCATCTTTGCCAGCCTGCTGGAAAACGAAGGCACCGAAATCCGGGCGATCCCGGCGCCCACCGGAGGCAGCCGCAAGTTCTGCGACCGGATGAACAAGTTTGCGCAAGGAGAAGGCCTGCCGGGCATGGGCTATATCTTCTGGCGCGACCAGGGACAGGGCATGGAAGCCGCAGGCCCGCTGGCCAAGAACATCGGCCCCGAGCGCACCGAGGCGATCCGCCAGCAGCTGGGTCTGGGTGTCGGCGATGCGGCCTTCTTC
>NZ_JAXMOX010000385.1:0-1541 GCF_034669605.1 Leisingera sp. | reverse complement strand
AACTGGCCGATGAACCAGATCACGCTCAAGGTCGGGGCTGCGGTCGTATCCGGCTGCACAATGGTGCTGAAACCCTCCGAGGAAAGCCCGCTGGACGCGATGATTTTTGCCGAACTGATGGACGAGGCAGGCTTCCCCAAAGGTGTGTTCAACCTTGTGAACGGTGACGGCGTCGGCGTTGGCAGCCAGATGTCGTCGCATAAAGATATCGACATGATCAGCTTCACCGGATCGACCCGCGCGGGCACGCTGATTTCGAAAGCGGCCGCCGATACGCTGAAAAAGGTCCATCTTGAACTGGGTGGCAAGGGTGCAAACATCGTCTTTAACGATGCGGATGACAAAGCCGTCAAACGTGGCGTTCTGCACATGATGAACAACACCGGCCAGTCCTGCAACGCCCCCAGCCGCATGCTGGTGCAATCCGATGTCTATGACAAAGCCGTCGAAGAAGCAGGCGCTGTTGCGTCGCAGGTCACCGTTGGTCCTGCCTCCGAAGATGGGCGTCATATCGGCCCCGTTGTGAATGAATCGCAGTTCAACAAGATTCAGGACCTGATCCAGAAGGGCATCGACGAAGGTGCGCGTTTGGTTGCGGGCGGCACCGGACGTCCCGACGGGTTGAACCGCGGCTTCTTTGTCAAACCCACCGTCTTTGCCGACGTGACCCCCGACATGACCATCGCCCGCGAGGAAATCTTTGGCCCGGTTCTGTCGATCATGAAGTTCGACAGCGAAGAGCAAGCCGTCCAGATCGCCAATGACACGGTTTACGGCCTGACCAACTATGTGCAGTCGCAAGACGGCGAGCGCCGCAACCGCCTGGCACGCCAGCTGCGCTCGGGCATGGTCGAGATGAACGGCCAAAGCCGTGCCGCGGGCTCGCCCTTTGGCGGCATGAAGCAGTCGGGCAACGGGCGCGAAGGTGGCATGTACGGGATCGAGGACTTTACCGAGATCAAAGCGGTCTCTGGCTGGGCCGCTGAATAAGCAGGCCCTTCGGCATCCCCCACAAACACCAAGGCCACCCTGCGGGGTGGCCTTTTTCGTTCGCGCAACCGTGCCTTTAAAATGGCGCTTTGGCGCGAACCTTGGTCGAATGCCCGCCCTGAGGGTGGTTGAACCGCAATTCTTCTGAATGGAGCATTAGGCGTGGATAATCCAACGCTGGACCCGTGGCATAAAACGGGTCCCCCAGGATCGGATGCCCGAGGCTGAGCATATGCACCCGCAGCTGATGGCTCCGCCCTGTCTTGGGGCTAAGCCGGACGCGAGCGGTGTCGCCTTCGTCTTTCAGCAAACGCCAGTCGGTTTGCGCGGATTTACCAGTTTCATGGCAGACCATCTGGCGCGGGCGGTTGGGCCAGTCCACGATCAGCGGCAGATCGATGGTGCCGGTCTTTTCCTGCGGCACGCCCCAGACCCGCGCCACATAGGTTTTGCGCGTCATCCGCTTTTCGAACTGCAACCCCAGATGGCGCTGCGCATAAGGTGTGAGCGCAAAGATCATCACGCCTGAGGTGTCGCGATCCAGACGATGC
>NZ_JAXMOX010000384.1:0-1543 GCF_034669605.1 Leisingera sp. | reverse complement strand
TATTTCTGACCCACCGCCTCGAACATCTCGATCGAAGCGATTCCGTCAAAGGTGCCACAGCAGTCGCGATAATCTTGCAGGCGTAAATCGACTTGCCCGGAAAGGCCCGCCTTTTCCAAGCGTTGCCGGGCAAAGTTCAGCTGCTCCTTACTGATCGTCAGACCGGTGACTTTCAGTCCCCGCTGACCGGCTGCGTATTCCGCGAAACCGCCCCAGCCGCAGCCGATCTCCAGCACATGGTCGCCGGGCTGCACCCCCATCTGGTCAACCATCGAGGCGTATTTCGCAGTCTGCGCCGCCTCAAGACTATCCTGGCCGCTGCGGAACAGAGCGCTGGAATAGGTCATCGTGTCATCCAGCCACAACCCGTAGAAGTCATTTCCCAGGTCGTAGTGATAGGAGATGTTCTTTTGCGCCTGTTTGCGGTGATTGCGGTGCAGCCAGAAGCGGAAGCGTTCATAGGCGCGCGCCAGGCCTTGGCCGGGAAATCCGTCATACACGGTATTGGCGCCCATATGGACCAGATCCATAAAAGCCTGCAGGTCCGATGTGCTCCACCAGCCTTCCAGGTAAGCATCGGCAAAACCGAGATCACCTTCGCGGATCAGCCGGGCAAAACAGTCGGGATTGCGGATGTGCAAGTCGGCAGCGGGACCGGGATTGCGCCCGTTTGCGGAAAATATGCGCCCGTCCGGCAGGTGGATATCCAGCTGCCCGACTTCCATGGCCTTAACCTTGGCAAACACCGCAGCAAAGTAGCGCGGCAGATTCTCCTGGCCCTCAACGGACGTGTGCTTCATGCGCTTCCCCCTGTGAGACACGGAATGGCTAGGGAAAAAGCTAGGCCACAGGGGGCCTTCCGGCAAGAAAACTATGCGTCAGCGGTTTTCACGCGCGCCCTGATAGGCGGTGAGCGCGCGGTCGCGGCCCTCTTTCAGGCTGATCACCGGCTCCACGCGGGGGCTCGCTGGCGACAGGCCCCAGGTCAAGGGAGCCGCATCGAAGAAATCCAAAGCGGTTTGCGGAGGGGCGGCCTGGCCTTCGGCGATCCAGCGGCCGGTGTAAGCGCCTGAAGGGTCGAACTTTTCCAACTGGCCGCTGGGGTTGAAGACGCGGAAAAACGGTGAGGCATCGGGGCCGGAGCCCGCCACCCATTGCCAGCCCATGGCGTTGGAGGCCGGATCCCAGTCGACCAACGTGTCCGCAAACCAGTCCATGCCGATTTTCCAATGCGTCATCAAATGTTTGGTGAGAAAACTTGCGACGATCATCCGGGCCCGGTTGTGCATCTTGCCGGTCACATACAGCTCCCGCATGGCTGCGTCTATGAAACCGTACCCTGTCTGCCCGCGCTGCCAGGCCTGTACCCGCGGGGTTATCCGCTGCGACCAAGGGAAGGCTTGCCATTCGTCGCGCCAGCTGGCCGTCAGAATATGCGGCGAGTGATACATCAGGTGATAAGCGAATTCACGCCAGGCGACCTCTTTCAGAAAATGCTCGGCGCCCTGGCTGCCGCGCTCCATCGCCGCATGGCCCAAGTGCC
>NZ_JAXMOX010000383.1:0-1576 GCF_034669605.1 Leisingera sp. | reverse complement strand
GCGCGCGGGCGATCGCCAGCATCTGCTGTTCGCCGCCTGACAAGGTCACGCCTTCCTGCTTGCGCCGTTCACCGAGACGCGGGAACAGGTCGTACAGACGCTCCAGAGACCAGCCAACGGGCGGCGCTATCTGCGCCAGCTGCAGGTTTTCCTCGACTGTCAGGCCGGGGATGATGCGGCGGTCTTCGGGCACAAGGCCCAGGCCGACGGACGCGGCCTCGTACGATTCCATGTTGTGCAGCGGTTTGTGATCCAGCCAGATCTCGCCGCGGGTCACCAAGGGGGAGCCGGTGCGGGCGATGGAGCGCAGGGTTGAGGTTTTGCCAGCGCCGTTGCGGCCCAGAAGGGCCAGGATCTCACCTTCGTGGACATTAAAGCTGATGCCCTGCACGATGTAGCTCTCGCCATAGTAGGCGTGGACATCCCAGACAGACAGGAAGGCCGGCGCGGTTGTGGCGGCATTGGCGCTTCTGGAGAAATCGGGTTTCACATTCATTGGGTTTCTCCTTTACGCGCTTTCGCCAAGATAGGCTTCGCGCACCTTCGGGTTGCCGCGGATGTTCTGTGGATCGTCCTCGACCAGGGGGGTGCCCTGGGCCAGAACGGTGATCCGGTTGGCCAGGCTGAACACCACATGCATGTCGTGCTCGATGATGGCGATGGTGATGTCGCGCTCGTCGCTGATCTGTTTCAGCAGGTCGATTGTGTTGTTGGTATCGGCCCGGGCCATGCCCGCGGTAGGTTCGTCCAGCAGCAACAGGCGCGGTTCTTGTGACAGGCACATGCCGATCTCCAGCCGCCGTTTGTCGCCGCGGGACATGGCGGCGGCGTGCATGTGCCGCTTGTCCGCCATGTTCATCTCTTCCAGCATATGCTCGGCCTTTTCCAGAATGTCCTTCTGGCGCAGCACTGCTGACAGGGCGTTCAGTTCAAACGCGCCGTCCCGCTTGGCAAAGCAGGGAATCATCATGTTTTCCAGAACCGTCAGGTCGCCAAAGATCTCCGGCGTCTGGAACACGCGGCTGATGCCCATCTGGTTGATCTCGTATGGCGCGCGGCCCAGCACCGACTGGCCGTCGAACATCACGGATCCTGTGTCGGGGATCAGCTTGCCCACCAGGCAGTTGAGCAAGGTGGACTTGCCCGCACCGTTCGGCCCGATGATCGCGTGGACCGAGTTTTCCTTTACGCTGAGGTTCACCTCGGACAGTGCCTGCAGGCCGCCGAACCGTTTCCCTACGTCTTTGACTTCAAGGATACCCATTGTTCTGTCTCCTTATTCCGCGGGATTGGTTTCGCCGGACGTATCGCTGTCCTTGGCCTTGCGGCGGCTGAGCCAGCCCTTGATCCGCTGGCCGCCTTCGACCAGGCCGCCGGGCAGGAAGATCACCACCAGCATGAACAGAATGCCCAGGGTCAGATGCCAGCCTTTGCCGATAAAGGGGTGGAGCAGGAAGACGACGGCATCCTCCATCCCGTCGGGCATGAAGCTGAACCAGCTGTGCAGCACGTTGTCGTTGATCTTGGAGAAGATGTTCTCGAAGTATTTGATGAAGCCTGCGCCCAGCACCGGGCC
>NZ_JAXMOX010000382.1:0-1582 GCF_034669605.1 Leisingera sp. | reverse complement strand
GACCTGACCGGCGATCCCGGGCAGCGCCGGGCCGCCCTGCACCAGAAATGGCGCAACCGGCTGAACCACGGTGAAACCCAGGGCCTGCGCCTCACCCGCCAGAACCTGCCGCACGACCCGCGCCACTGGCTGTTCGCAGCCGACGCCAGACAGCAAACCGCCCGCGGCTACCGCAGCTGGCCGATCCCCCTCACCCTCGCCTATGCACGCGAAAACAGGGGCCGGGCCAAGCTGTTCCAGGCTTTCGAGGGCAAGGAAGCGGTCGCCGCCATCCTGATCCTCACCCATGGCAGCGCTGCCACCTACCACATCGCCCATACCACCGCGCGCGGCAAACGGCTCAGCGCCCACCCCCTGCTGCTATGGGAGGCTGCGGGCTGGCTTGCCGCCAAGGGCATCTGCCGCCTCGACCTCGGCCTCATCAACACCGGGCGCGCCGCCGGCCTTGCCCGTTTCAAACTCGGTACCGGCGCCAAGGCACACCGTTTGGGGGGAACCTGGGGCCTGTGGCCGCCCTTGGGCCGCCTTTTGCAACCGCTGGCGCTGCTGGACCGGCGGCTGATGAGCGCCTGACCGCCCCGCGACGTCCCGTCCCGCTGGACAGAGGCAGACCGCCCCGATTATATGAACAGATGTTCAGATAACCGGGAGGAGCCCCGCTCATGAAACTTGCAGACACCGCTGCCATTGTCACCGGCGCCGCCTCGGGCCTGGGCGAGGCCACCGCCCGCTACTTTGCCGAACAAGGCGCCCAGGTCACCATCCTGGACCGCGACGCCAGCCGCGGCCCGGCGGTGGCGCAAGAGATCGGCGGGCATTTCGCCGAAACCGATGTCACCAGCGAAGAATCAGTTGCGGCCGCCATCACCCACGCCGCCGATAAGATGGGCAGGATCACCGCTTGCGTGAACTGCGCCGGCATCGCCATCGGCGCCAAGACCGTGGGCAAAGACGGCCCGCATCCGCTGGATGCCTTCCAGCGCACCATCGACATCAACCTCGTTGGCACCTTCAACGTCGCCCGCCTCGCCGCGGTGGAGATCGCCAAGAATGACCCCGAAGGCGACGGCGCCCGCGGCGTGATCATCAACACCGCCTCCATCGCCGCTTTCGACGGGCAGAAAGGCCAGGCCGCCTATGCCGCCTCCAAGGGCGGGGTCGCAGGCATGTGCCTGCCGATGGCACGGGATCTCGCGTCCTCCGGCATCCGGGTGATGACCATCGCACCCGGTATTTTCATGACCCCGATGCTGGCGGGCTTGCCGGAAGAGGTGCAGCAGCAGCTCGCTGCAGATGTCCCCAACCCGGCCCGCCTGGGCGACCCGCGTGAATACGGCCGCCTGGCCGGCTTCATCGTCGAGATGGGCTATCTAAACGGCGAGGTCATCCGCATCGACGGCGCCCTGCGCATGCGCTGATCCCCCTAGCCGCGGATTGCGAGCGGGCGGAGCCCTAAGCCGCCATGCGCAGCACGGGTTCACCTTTGACGCGCAAGCCGCGGCCCACACACCGGCACACGCGCTTTCAGGGCAGACCTGCCCCCGAAGCGCATCTCAGCGAAACTCTTCGCACAGATCGGAAG
>NZ_JAXMOX010000381.1:0-1583 GCF_034669605.1 Leisingera sp. | reverse complement strand
AGCAGCCGGTGCATCCGGGCCACCATCTTGGTTGCAACCACCTGGCTTGCCATCACCCCGCCAACATGGGCCGCAACATCGCCCTGGATTGGGTAGATCGAGCCGCCGCAGCCGGTGCACCAGAACAGCGCATCCATCGGCAGATTGCCGGAGGATGCCTTGGTGCAATCTGCAGCACAGGCCGCCTGGGCAATCGGATTGGCAAACAAGATTGCCTCCGGATTGATCAGGTTGTTCAGTTCCGCGTCCTGCCAGAGCGGGTCAATTTCCGAGATATAGGCGACATCGAATTGCGCGCTTTGCTGGCAGAGACCATCGACCACTACACCAAGCCAGGAAATCAGCGGATAGAAGTAATAATGTGCCTGCCAGCGCGACCCGGTGCTGCCGCCGCTCTGCTGGGTGGCTGATGATTTACCGAGCGACAGCAGCCCGAAATCCATGTCAAAGCCCATGTTTACGAAGCAACCGGGCTCATTTGCTACATCGACCAGCCGGGCCGGTTCCCAAAGACCAATGGACAGGCCAAGCCGGGGCGGAACACCAGGACAGACGCAAAGCGGGAAGGTCTGGTTTCTCGTATCCGGGCGGCTGGCGCCGAAGCTCAGGCTCAGGCCGCCGATGGAGATAGGAAAGATGCAGTCCCAGCAAACTTCCGTGATGGGGTTCAGAAACCGCTTGTTGCAAATAGCTGCCGCTTGGGTTGCTGCAAGGGCGAAGGCAAAGGCGAGGATTAAAGCGCGCAGGTTCATTGCAGCACCTCCCCGCCCTTGCCGAGCGCGATTTCTTCCACCTGCATGACTGGATCCGCGCGCTGCACCACGGCAGGCACATTGCGGATGCCGAAACGCTTCACCAGAACAGCATCCTGGTCGAAATAGAACCGGCGGCCATGCTCGCGCATCAGGCCCAACGGATCACCATTCACCAGCACCAGAAGCGTGTCCAACTCGCCGCCATCCGCCAGCGCAAAGGCCACTTGGCCGGGATCGTCACCATCGAGCAGAACAATGCGCTTTTCAAAGCGGGAATAGGCCAACGGGTTCACGACCGTGCCAGCGCGGGCGAAGACCCGGCCCTGATGGTCTGCCAGATCCTCTGTCAGGGTGATCGACATATCGACCTCCCAGACCGCGTATTCCTCCGCCTTGCCGATACCCTGAACCGGACGCGGCCGGTTCACATAGGCCCGCGTGGTGTCCTGCATTTCCTGCCGCATCTGATCCAGCTCGCCAGCCGCTTCCATTTCCAGGAGCCGGTCCTTGATCGTGTCCAGCAGCGAGGGTTCAGCCACCTCGAACAATGGGCCGTGGGTGCCGAGATCCTTGGCCGCCCCCTGCCCTGTGGCAGCAGCGAGCATGACCGCTTGGAGCAGGCAAGCGGTCAGACAGCGCTGCCATTGAAATGCTCTGTTGCACCCCCTATTTTTTATACATACAAAAAGTCCATGAAACTTATTTGGGATACAGCGAAGCGCATTCGCAACCTTGAGAAACACGGGTGCGATTTTAGCATCGTGGAGAGTTTTAACTGGGAAGCGGCGGTTACCCGGGAAGATACCCGAATGGACTATGGCGAGAGGC
>NZ_JAXMOX010000380.1:0-1586 GCF_034669605.1 Leisingera sp. | reverse complement strand
CAACCATTTCCTCCTGGCTTTTGAAGTAATGCTGTGCGGTCAGGCGGCGGCGCGGTTCCGACTGGTCGACATAGGCGCCCTCGGCGATACAGATCATCGCATCATGGGCCTCAAACATCTCGGTGTTGGGGAAATAGACGTCGTTGGTCGCAACCAGCGGCAGCTCCATCGCATAGGCCATCTCCACATGGCCGCGCTCGGTCAGCTTCTCCGCCTCCGGCTGGCCATGCTCGCCCGGGTGGCGCTGCAGCTCCACATACAGCCGGTCCGGAAAGATCCGCTTCAGCTGCTGCATCAGCGCCTGCGCCGCCGGCCGCTGGCCCTGCTGAAGCAGTTTCCCCACCGGTCCGTCCGGCCCGCCGGACAGGCAGATCAGCCCGGCGCTGTTTGCTTCCAGATCGTCCAAGGTGACCTGCGGCAGCTGCCCGCCCTTGTCCACATAAAGGCAGGACGACAGCCGCATCAGCCCCTCATAGCCCGCTTCGCTCTGCGCCAGCAGCACCAGGGGCGCGGGCAGCTTCGGCTTGCCGCCCGGCTCTGCCTCCTGAAAGGTCAGATCGACCTGGCAGCCCAATATCGGCTGAATACCTGCACCGGACAGCGTCACCGAAAACTCCAGCGCCGAGAACATGGCATTGGTATCGGTCACCGCGATCGCGGGCATGCCGTGGTTCCTGCACAGGTCCGGCAGCTTTTTCAGCCGCAGGGCCCCTTCCAGCAAGGAGTATTCGGTATGGGTGCGCAGATGAATGAATCGGGGAGAGCTTGTCATGCCGCCACGCTATCGTATTGCCGCGATGCGGTAAAAGGGCGAACTGCGCGCCCACCCCCCTTAAAAACCATCATGGTGACTCCCGCATTTTATCCATTTTGTTGAAACTCTTTCTCCGGCAGAGCAACGGGTGCTTTGAATGGCGCAGGCAAAACATCATAAAATGAGCGCCATACCCGCGGCCGGCGCAATTTTCTTACGCTGATAAATACTGCAGTGCGGCGGCGGTTTTTCTTGCTTTGACAAGGGGCTGCTCCCTAGGCTGGTGTCAGCAAGCAATAATCAGCCCGCCTCTCCTTCTACGCCGCATCGAAGGAAGGCACATCGGGTCAACGGGGTAACGCGGCGGGTCTCGGGAAGATGGCACTCACCTTTCGTCTGAATGGTGACGACGTTCTGATCGAAAACGCAGACCCAACGTCCACGCTGCTGGACTGGCTGCGCGACGTCAAAGGTCTCACCGGCACTAAAGAAGGCTGCAACGAAGGCGATTGCGGCGCCTGCACCGTCATGGTCACCGATAAACGCGGCTCAAAGGCACTGAACGCCTGCATCCTGTTCCTGCCGCAACTGCATGGCAAATCCATCCGCACCGTCGAAGGCGCGGCAGGACCCGGCGGCAGCCTGCATCCCGTGCAGCAGGCGATGGTGGACCATCACGGCAGCCAATGCGGATTTTGCACCCCCGGCTTCATCATGTCGATGGTGACCGCCCACACCAACGGCGCCACCGATTTTGACGACCAGCTGGCCGGCAACCTCTGCCGCTGCACCGGCTACGCCCCGATCATCCGCGCCGCCGAGGCCGCCCGCA
>NZ_JAXMOX010000379.1:0-1644 GCF_034669605.1 Leisingera sp. | reverse complement strand
ACTCGGCCCTGACCACCCTGAAAGACCTGGTTGCGCTGGCGAAAGAGAACGACGGTACGGTCAACATCGGTGGCTTTGGCCCTGTAGGGTCCATGCAGAACATCGGCATGACAATGTTGGAAGAACAGGCCGGTGTGAAGTTCAACTGGGTTGCCTTCGAGTCTACCCCCGACATCATCGCAGCGGTCCTTGGTGGCCACGTTGATGTCGGCGTGTCGAACCTCGGCCCGGCGCTGTCGTTCTTCGAGGCGGACCGTCTGAAAGGTCTGGGCGTTCTGGGAACGAAACGGCTTGCGACTTTGCCGGATATGGAAACCTTCGGCGAGCAGGGCTTTGACGTTGATCCAAGCTGGATTCAGGTGCGTGGCGTCTTTGGCCCCAAGGATATGCCGCTGGACCTGCAACAACAGATCGCCGACGCAATCCACAAGGCAATGGCGGCTGACAGCTACCAGACATATGCCCGCGCCTCGGGTGTCGAGGACAGCGATTTTGGCCCTGAAGAGTATGCGGCTTTCGTTGCGAACCTGACAACCGTTGCCACCGAGCAGCTGACCAAAGCCGGTCTGATTTCAAACTGAAACAACGCTCCGCCACGGACCTTTGTGGCGGGGCATCCTACTGATCGAACGTCAAGGAACCTATCTCATGAGTGGCGCATTTTCAGGTCTGCGAGTCGTCGATACGACCCATGTTCTTGCTGGACCTTTTGCCGGTTATCAAATGGCGCTGCTGGGGGCAGAAGTCATCAAGGTCGAGGCCCCGAATGACCCCGATCAAGCGCGGTTTCAGGGGTCTGACCGCAAGTTGGTCGATGCCGCCATGGGCACTGCCTTTCTGGGGCAGGGGGCGGGCAAACGGACGCTTGCACTGGACCTCAAGACCGAAGGCGGGCGGGACGCGATGAAGCGCCTGATCGCCACCGCCGACGTTTTTGTCGAGAACTACCGTCCCGGCGCTTTTGATGCGTTGGGTCTGGGCTATGCCGAAATGGCAAAGCTGAACCCCAAACTGATCTATTGTTCGATCTCGGCCTTCGGTGCGACGGGCCCGCGCCGCGAGCAAACCGGCTATGACAATGTCATCCAGGCGTTCTCGGGCATGATGGACCTGACAGGCCACGGTGACGACCGGCCGCTGAAATCAGGCGCACCTGCCGTCGACTATGCGACAGGGATGACCGCCGCCTTTGCGATCAGCGCGGCCTTGTTTCAGCGTGCGACAACGGGCACCGGCCAGTTCATCGACGTGTCGATGCTGGAGGTTGCGCTGACGCTGTTGACCTCGCACGCGACGGATTATCTGTGGTCGGACAAACATCCAAAGGCAAAGGGCAACCGGTTTTCCTTTGCTACGCTTGGCATGTACCGCGCGGCCGACACTGACCTGATGATTGCCGCTTCGAACCTGCGCCAGCAACGCCGTCTGTGGATCGCATTGGGGCGCGAGGATTTGGTGAAATCCAACAACTTTGAACGCATCGACGATTTCCAGCGGGAGCATGAAGCGTTGACAGCCATCGTGGAATCCATGCCCGCCGCCTTTTGGGAGGATTTTCTGAATGAACGTCGTATTCCCGCCTCTCGTATCCGTACCATGGGCGAGATGCTGAAAGACGCGCAGACGCAGGCCCGCGGCCAGATC
>NZ_JAXMOX010000378.1:0-1670 GCF_034669605.1 Leisingera sp. | reverse complement strand
GGATATGCTGCGCAGCCAGGCACGGGAAAAGTTCCATCCTTGCACAGGCACGGTCCCAAACGCCGCAGCGCTGGCCATCCTCGAAGGCGTGCTGAGCCATCAGCGGGACAGTGCAGAGATCATTCCTTTTCCGGCCCGCACCTGAGACCCGCTGTCACACATCTGCGAGAGGCCGCGGCAAAGACGGCATCTGTCTGTTGGAGCCGCTGCCGCCAAACCCTATGTTGAAGCGAACATAGGGATAGTGCCGAATGAAAAACCTCCTTTGCGCAGCAGGCCTAGCTTGCCTTTCTTCCATTGCCGCAACTGCGGATGCCTTTACCACCAACCGCGGCGTACGGGTGCTGCCTGTCAACGACACGGTCTATGAAGTGGTGCCGCGCGGATCCGGCGGCACCTGGGATTACTGGTGCGCCGCTGCCGAATACGCCCGCCGCGAGCTGGACGCTGGCTGGACAGACCGGTTTTATGTGGTGCGCGGCCGGGATGTCAGCGTCACCACCGGGCGCCGGTCCTCGGTGCAATTCACGCTTTACCCGGAGCGGAGCGGTGTCGAACCCAAAACGGGCTGGCTGTCGCTGGGCTTTCGTCCGGGTGAAAGCATGTCGGTACAGCAGGGATACGGATATTGCGTCGAAGCCGCAGCCCTTTGATGGTCCGGGCCGCAGGCAAGGCGGCGGGAGCCAGGAGGATTTCCGGCACATCCGCCGCCCCTGCCGGACTGAGGCCAAGGTTCCGTAAAATCCGGTTCTGCTCTGCTGGGAGCGGCGCTGATTTCGGCCCGGCAGGGTTAACCGCTGATACTTGTCAGCCATTGCACGGCAGTGTGACTGGCCTGTGTTCGAATTTTCCCTACCCTTGGAGAGGTGCAGCCTGAACAGGCATGGGCCCCGCTGAACGAAAGGGAAATGAGATGAAACTTGCTGCCGCCGCCCTCTGTGCCTCGTTTTTGCTGGTGGCGTTCCCAGACAGTTCAGCCGCCGGCGCCAGCCGCCACAGCATTCGCGTCAACCCGGTATCTGATGGTGTATTCGAGGTCATCCCGAACACAGGCAACGGGTATCTCTTCTGGTGCGGGGCAGCGGATTATGCGCAGCGCAGTCTGCGGGTTCCCCGGAACAGCAAGTTGCATATCACCCGCGGGCTGGGCCGCAGCGAAACAACCGGGCGCCGTTCAGCAGTCCAGTTCACGCTGGATCCGGATTTGGCCGCAGCGGGGCCGGCTGGCGGATACGGCTCTGTCAACAGCCTGCAATCTGGTGATACAATGAGTGTTCAGGCGGCATTGGGATATTGCTTTATTCCGTTCGGGCGGCCGTGAGATCAGAATGATCCGCTGCCGTTGCGCGACGGTGGAAAGGGAGGGTGAGATGACCTGTAAAAGATTGTGGCTGTCAGGGATGCTGGCGTTTGCTCTGGCTGTCCCATTGCCTGCATCCGCTTGGCGCGCGATTAACCGGAACGAGGTGTTGCCGGTCTCCGAAGGTGTCTGGGAGGTGATCGCCCGAAGCCGGTCCGGCGCACAGGATTACTGGTGCAGCATCGCCGATTTTGCCATCCGCCAGCTGCGGGCGCCGGTGAACCAGCGGATCTATGTCTGGCGCGGCGAGGGGCCTTCCGTGAACCGCCCCGGGCGCACGGCAGTGCAATTTGCCTTCGGCCTGCCGCCT
>NZ_JAXMOX010000377.1:0-1672 GCF_034669605.1 Leisingera sp. | reverse complement strand
CGGCCTGCTCGGTCTGTTCCGGGTTGGCACGGAGTAACCCAGTCCCTTCTAAAGACGCCAACCACTCAGCCAGCTTGGCCACACGCTCTACCTTGTCGGCAACCGTTCCCAATTTCTCGTGGAACACGATGTTGCTCAATTTCTTTGCATGATCCTCCAATGACGTCTTCTGGTCAAGGTCCCAGAAGAATTTGGCGTCGGAGAGCCGTGCGGCGAGGACTTTTTCATTCCCCGCGATAATTGCCTTGCCGCCATCGCTGGCGGCTATGTTGGCCGTGCAGACAAAATTCGGGGCGAGAGCACCGTTTTTGTCGCGGCAGATGAAATATTTCTGGTTCACCCGGGCGGTCAGCTGGATCACCTCTTCGGGGACATCGAGAAACGCCGGGTCAAAGCTGCCGAGCAGCGGCACCGGCCATTCGGTCAGACCGGCATTCTCGATCACCAGGCCTTCGTCCTCGACCAGATCCAGTCCGGCGTCCGATGCAGCCTTGGCGGCACCGGCGCGGATGATATTCTGGCGTTCTTCGTGGTCGACGATCACGTGGCAGGCGCGGAGTTTTTCGGCGTAATCATGGGCGCCGCCGATTGTAATCTTTCCCACTTCCGTTCGTGCTGAGCTTGTCGAAGCACCTTTCGCCAACTGCCCTTCGACAGGCTCAGGGCGAACGGAGTGATGAAACCGGTGGCCCACTGTCTCATAGCCCGACTTTATGCCGTCAATGCTGCATTCCACCAGATCATCGCCGAGGATTGCAACGATGCCGCTCAGCGGCCGCACCCAGCGCAGGCTTTCGGTCGAGAGGCTAGCGTCGCCCCAGCGCATCGATTTCGGCCACGGGAAGGCGCGGATAATCGCCGGAACCGCTTCTGCGAGCACATCCCTGGTATCGCGGCCCGGCTTGTTGATCACGGCGAAATAGGTCGGACGCCCCTTGATGTCGCGGACTTCCAGCTGGTCGCGGGTGACGCCATTCTTGCGGCAGAAACCCTCAATCGCCTGATCGGGGGCGGCTTCCGGTGGTCCTTTGGCTTCCTCGCTGACCGCTTCGGTCTGTGCGGGCAGGTCTTTGGCGATGAGGGCCAGTCGTCTTGGCGTCGAATAGACGGTGATAGCGCCAGCTTTCAGGCCGGCTGCGGCCAGTTGCTCGGTGAACAGCCGCTCGAGATCGACGCGGGCCTTGGCCTGCATGCGGGCGGGAATTTCTTCGGAGAGCAGTTCGAGGAGGAAGTCGGTCATCTTTTTCCTCCCTGTGCGGAGCACGGGGAGGGGGACCGCGCGAAGCGTGATGGAGGGGCCCCTCCGTCACCCGCCTTCGCCAAAGCTCCGGCGGATGCCACCTCCCCATTGCTGCGCAACAGGGAGCAAATAACTGCCTCCATACCCATCACGCTGCCCATCCGTTCTTCAGCATATGCGCTTCGCAGCTGCCCTTGGCGAGATCGCGGACGCGGCCCATGTAGCTGGCGCGTTCCTGGACCGAAATCACGCCGCGCGCCTGCAGCAGGTTGAACACATGGCTCGCCTTGATCGCCTGCTCATAGGCGGGGATCGGGAGTTTCTTGTCGAGGCAGTTCTCGCACTCGGCGGCCGCCTTGTTGAACAGGTCGAACAATGTGTCGGTATTGGCAACCTCAAAATTCCACTCCGACATCTGCTTCTCATTATCCA
>NZ_JAXMOX010000376.1:0-1680 GCF_034669605.1 Leisingera sp. | reverse complement strand
GCAAAGCCAAGATGATGATCAAAGGATGCCGCCAAATGGAAAAGTTCGGAAAAAGCCAACCGGTCAAACGGGTTGAGGATGTGCGGTTTCTGACCGGCGAGGGGCGCTATGTGGATGACATCGCGCCTGCCGACGCGCTGCATGCCTATTTCTTCCGGTCTCCTGTCGCACATGGGGTGATCACGACGCTCGATGTCACGGATGCGGCCGAGGCAGAGGGCGTGCACGCTGTCCTGACAATCAAGGATCTGGAAGCTGCCGGCATGGATATCTCTATGGCGGCAACTGTGTTGCAGAACCGCGATGGCAGCGAAGGGGCCAAGCCGTTGCGCCCCATGCTTGCGAAGGACCGTGTGCGTTTCGTTGGGGAACCTGTTGCGGTGGTGATCGCCGAGACGATGAACCAGGCGCGTGACGCCGCAGAGCTGATCATGTTCGACGTGGACGATCTGCCCACCCATATGACGCTGGATCGTGGCGGCGAGACGCTGCATCCCGAAGCGCCGGACAACATGGCATTCGACTGGGGTATGGGGGATGAAGAGGCCACGCAAAAGGCATTCGACGCGGCGGTAAAAACGGTCAGCCTGAACGTCGGAGATAACCGTATCATCGTCAACGCGATGGAGCCGCGCGGCTGTTATGCTGAATGGACCGACGGCAAGGTGCATGTTTCCAACAACGGGCAGGGCGTTTGGGTGCACAAAGGCAACCTCAAACGGGTGTTCGGGCTAGATGACGACCACGTACAGGTGACCAACCCCGATACGGGCGGTGGTTTCGGCATGAAGGCCGCGGCTTATCCCGAATACTTCTCGGTCGCGCAGGCGGCACGGGCCTTGGGGCGTCCGGTGCGCTGGATGTCGGACCGGACCGAGGCCATGCTCAGCGACAATGGCGGGCGTGATCTGACGTCACTGGCGGAATTCGCTTTTGACGAAAACAACAAGATCACCGCCTACCGCGTCAGCACCAAGTGTAACCTCGGGGCCTATAACAGCCAGTTCGGCCAGCCCATTCAGGCGCTGCTGTTCAGCAAGGTTTTGATGGGGGTCTATGATGTGCAGACCACATGGCTGCAGGTCGAAGGCTATTACACCAATACCGTTCAGACCGACGCCTATCGCGGTGCTGGCCGGCCCGAAGCGATTTATGTGCTGGAGCGGCTGATGGACCGCGCAGCGCGCGAATTGGGTGTCGACCCGTGGGAGCTGCGGCGGATCAACTTTATCAAACCCGAACAGTTTCCCTATACCTCGGCCACGGGCGAGCTTTACGACGTGGGTGAATTCAACCGTCTGCTGACCCGTGTTGCGGTCGAGGCGGATCACGACGGTTTTGCCGCGCGTAAGGCGGCGGACGCAGCCAAGGGGCTGCTGCGCGGGCAGGGGCTGTGCTATTATATCGAAAGCATCCTTGGCGATCCGGCAGAGGGGGCCAAGGTCGAGTTTAATGCCGATGGCACCGTGTTTATCTATGTCGGCACCCAGTCTAACGGGCAGGGGCATGAAACCGTCTATGCGCAATTCCTGTCGGATCAGACGAGCATTCCGGCAGAGCTGATCCACGTCATTCAGGGCGATAGCGATCTGATCAAACAGGGCGGCGGCACTGGTGGGTCGCGCTCCGTTACCACGCAAAGCACGGCGACGCTGGCTACGGTGGCCAAGATGACCGATG
>NZ_JAXMOX010000375.1:0-1718 GCF_034669605.1 Leisingera sp. | reverse complement strand
ACGGCGGCCAGCTGCACAATCTGGATGAGCGCGCCCGGGCCCGGCTGGAAGAGTTGCGGCCGGAGGGGCTCACCGGCGAGCTGCGCTGGACCTTTGACCGGCTGGCGCTGCCTCTGTGCCACCCGACGGTCGACCGGCTGAAGCCGCACAATGTGTTCATGTTCCGCCAGCTTTGCGCTGCGGTGGTCCGCCATGAGCGGCTGACCCTGGAGCTGGAAGAGACCGGGGAGACCTACGAGAGCGAGACCCGGAACGGAAAGCAGATCAAAGCCCGTCCTGAAGTGGCGCAGCTCAATGAGACCTTCCGGCAGATCCGGGCGCTGGCCAATGACTTCGGCATGACGCCTGCGGCCGAGCGAGGCCTGTCTGGCGGCGGGCAGATGGGCTTCAGCTTCCCTGACCCGAACGGGCCGGAAGGCTATCTGACGTGACCGACACGATCGAGCCGGTATCCTATGAGGATGACCCGGTGACAGCCTGGGCGCAGGACGTGTCGGCGGGGGAGATCGTTGCGGGGCCGTATGTGCGGGCAGCAGCGGCGCGGCACCTGCGTGATCTGGTGGAAGGTCCGAAGCGGGGGCTGAAGTGGGATCTGGCCGCGGCCAGGCGGGCGATCGATTTTTTCCCGAAGGTGCTGCGGCTGAACGGCGGCCAGTTCGAGGGGCGGCCGTTCCACTTGCACCCGAGCCAGGCGTTTCGCATCGGATCGCTGTTCGGCTGGAAGAAATACAGCGCCACGCACCGGGCCTGGCTGCGCCGGTTCAAGCGCTTCTATGATGAGGAGGGCAAGGGCAACGGCAAGTCGCCGATGCTCGGCGGCATCGGCCTTTACATGATGGTGGCGGACGGGGAGCCGCGGGCCGAGGTCTACGCGGCGGCGGCCAAGAAGGACCAGGCGGGCATTCTCTTTCAGGATGCGGTGGCGATGGTCGACCAGTCGCCGGTCCTGAAACGGCGGGTCTCGCAGCAGGGCGAAAACCCGGTCTGGCAGATGACCTATGTGGGGCGCGGCGGCGACAAGCGGAAGTTCAAGCCGCTGTCGGCAGAGAAGGCGCAGTCGGGCCCGCGGCCGCATTGCGCGTTGACCGATGAGGTGCATGAGCATCCGAACCGGGACGTGATCGACATGCTGGAGCGGGGCTTCAAGTTCCGCAAGCAGCCGCTGTTGTGCATGGCGACCAACTCGGGCACCGACAAGAAATCGATCTGCTGGGAGGAGCACCAGCACGGCGTGAACGTTGTGACCGGCGTGCAGGAAGATGACAGCACCTTTGCGTTCATCTGTTCGCTGGATGACGGCGACGACTGGGAGAATGACCCGGGCTGCTGGGCAAAGGTGAACCCGCTTCTGGGGGTGACGATCGAAGAGGACTATCTGCGGGACGTGGTGAAACAGGCAAAGATGATGCCGGGCAAACGCAATGGCATCGCCCGGCTGCACTTCTGCCAGTGGACGCAATCTGTGAAGGCGGCGATCAAACGGGAAGCCTGGACCGCCTGCCATGGCGAGGTGGATCCGGAAGCGCTCACCGAGGCGGGCTATCCCTGTTTCGGCGGGCTCGACCTCAGCCAGGTGCGGGACTTCTCGGCGCTGACGCTGACCTGGGTTCTGGATGCCACCAAGGACGCGGAAAAGCTGGTGTCGAAAACATGGTTCTGGACGCCGAAGGACACGCTGCTGGACCGCTCGGCGCGGGATCAGGCGCCCTATGAGCTGT
>NZ_JAXMOX010000374.1:0-1808 GCF_034669605.1 Leisingera sp. | reverse complement strand
CTTGATAGCGGTCGTGAAATTCCTGGTGGTAATGCCGGGCGATATCCTGGTCGGCTATGTCGCGCACATGATCGGACAGGCGCTTTTTCAGGCCGGCCTTGGTTTCCGGGGTGTTGAGCGGTTCCGCGTCATATTCCACCTGCCAGATCTTGTCGTCGAGCGTTTGCGGTTTCGCGATCAGGGCGGCAAAGGCATGGGCACCGTCTGAGCGGATCAGATCGTCGGGGTCTTGTCCGGCAGGCAGAGAAATGAAGTTCAGGCTGTGCGACGGGCGCAATATCGGCAGCGCGCGCAAGGCCGCACGCATCGCGGCCTTTTGGCCGGCATTGTCGCCATCGAAGCAAAGGATCGGAGCCTCAACCATTTTCCAGATGCGTTCAATCTGATGCTCGGTCAGCGCTGTGCCGAGCGGAGCGACGACATCTTTGAACCCGGCCTGTGCCAGGGCGATGGCATCCATATAGCCTTCGACCACCAGCACCCTGCCGGTCTGGCGGGAAGCAGGCGAGGCCTTGTCGAGATTGTAGAGGGTGCGGCCCTTGTCGAACAATGGGGTGTCGGGGCTGTTGAGATATTTCGGTTCGCCTTCGCCCAATATCCGGCCACCAAAGGCGATTACCCGGCCGCGCGGATCGCGGATCGGGATCATCAGCCGACCACGGAAGCGGTCATAGGGCTCTTTGTCGTCGACCTTGATCAGCAGCCCCGCCTCGATCAGCTGGTCGAGGCCGTGGACGGAGAGGGCGTCCTTGAGCCGTCCGCGCGAATCGGGGGCAAAGCCAAAGCCGAATTCGCGGATCGTGCTTTCCGATATGCCGCGGTTTTTCAGATATTCCCGCGCATGAGCGCCGTCGAGGCCGTTGAACTGGGCGACAAACCAGTCCTGCGCTGCCGCCATGACGTCGTGCAGGGTGGCGCGGACCTCCTGTCGCTGTGCGGCGCGGGGATCCGGCGCAGGGACTTCCATCTGCGCTTCGGCGGCGAGGTCCTTGACCGCATCCATGAAGCCAAGACCGCGCTGCTCGGTCATCCAGCTGATCGCATCGCCGTGGGCGCCGCAACCGAAGCAATGATAGAAGCCCTTTTCGTCGTTGATCGTGAAGCTGGGCGATTTCTCGTTATGAAACGGGCAGCAGGCCTTATATTCGCGGCCGGCTTTCTGGATTTTGACGGTGCGCCCGATCAGCGTCGACAGTGTGGTCCGCGATCGCAGTTCTTCGAGCCATTGCGGGGAGAGAGTCACTCTGCAATCTCGGTGTCTCGACTTCGCTCGACACGAACGGTTTCTGGAGCGCTGTCCTCACCGTTCGTCTCGAGCGAAGTCGAGAGACGTTCCGTGGGAGGCTTCGCAAAATAGGACAATTTCTTCCAGTCACCTGCAATTAGAGCGCGCTTTTTGGCTCGGGACCATTTCTTGACGGTGAATTCGGCTGACAAAGCCTCTTCTCGAGTCGGGAAGGTCTCGGACGAGACCAGTTCTACAGGTCGTCGCTGACTGGTAAACTTGCAATAGCCACCGCTGTGATGTTCCGCAACCCGGCGCTCCAGGTCATCCGTGTGACCGGTGTAGAACTTACTGTCTGCGCATAGCAGCATGTAGGTCCAGAAGGCCAATTACGCTTCTCCCAGGTGTCTCGACTTCGCTCGACACGAACGGTTGATGCTACCGCGTATCGTCACGCCAGCGCCGCCTTCACCAGGGCGCTGGCTTTGCTCATGTCGATTTCGGTGCCGTGGCGCTTTTTGAGTTCGCCCATCAGCCGGCCCATGTCTTTCATGCCGTCGGCGCCGAGTTCCGTCTTGATGCC
>NZ_JAXMOX010000373.1:0-1820 GCF_034669605.1 Leisingera sp. | reverse complement strand
CGTTCCGGGAATATGCCGACGAGCTGAAGCACCGCGCCATTCTCGATCCGACGCCGGAAAATGTGCAGGCGTATATGGAGGTGAACAAGCAGATGGCACAGCAGGCGGCGCGTTTCGCAGCCGTCTGGCAGCGCGTGCTGTTCGGCTCGCCCCACCTCGATGCCAATACCCGCCGCCCGCTGACCCAGATGGGCACCAACATTTATCAGGACCAGCGCAATGCGGCGGAGCAGGCGGCTCTGCGCCGGGCGGCGCAAGAGGCCGGTCTGATCTTTGTCTATGACAACCCTGCGGACTGCCGCTTGTGCCTCGCGCAGGCGCAGATCCTCGACGGCATCCGCAATGCCTATGGCGTGGAAATTCTGGCCGTGTCCACCGATGGCAGCCCCATCGGATATTTCCCGGACGCGGTTCAGGACGCGGGCCAGCTTGAGGCCCTTCAGCTCGCGGATAAGCCGCGCCCCTTCATCGCCATAGTAGATGCCGCCAGCGGGGAAACCCAGCTGATCGGGGGCGGACTGCTGACAGAAGATCAGATCCTGGAGCGCATCTACGTGGTCCGGGAAGTGCCCATGGGCGAACGGTATCAGTGAAGGAACAGGCAGAATGGCGTATTTCATTGGCAATATCCCCGTGGATCCGGCAACCGGCGACGGCCAGAACCTCCTTGGCCGGGCGCATCAGGAACACAGCCGCATCACCTGCGGCTGCTGGAAACCGGCTCCGCAAATGTACGTGGCCTGCGTGAATGGCCGGTTCATCCTGAAGCGGATGCCGGGCACCGGCGCGGAACACGCGCCCGGCTGCGAGTCTTTCTTGCCGCCTGAAGATCTCTCGGGCCTCGGACAGGTGCAGGGCAGCGCGATCAGGGAAGATCTGGACAGCGGAACCACGACGCTGAAGGTTGATTTCCCTTTGACCATGGGCAGCAAGCGCCCGGCACCGCCCGCGCCTTCGGGAAAAAAGCCGACCGAGGCCAAGGCCAGCCCGCGCAAGCTCGGCCTGTCGAGCCTGCTGCAATACCTGTGGCATGAGGCCGACCTGGTGAAATGGACCCCGGCGATGCAGGGTAAACGCTGGTGGGGGCCAGTACAGCGTGCGCTTTTGAACGCAGCCTCGGGGAAATCCGCCAAGTCTCGTGACTTGCGGGATATTCTCTATGTTCCGGACTACTGGAAGGCGGAGCGGAAAGAAGAAAACGCCGCGCGCCGGGCCAAACTCCTGCGCGGCCTTCAGGCGCCTGCGCGCGGTACGGCCCCGCTTGGCCTCGTTGTGGCCGAATACAAGAGCCATGAAGCCACCCGCATGGGTGCGCGTTTCCTGTTCAAACACGCGCCGGACTGCGCCTTCTTCGCGGAAGAGGACCTGGTGCGGAAATTTGAGAAGGTGTTTGCGGATCAGCTCATGCTGTCGGAAGCCCTGGGTGACGTGCATGTGATGGTGATCGCCACCTTCAGCGTTGCCAAAGCCGGCTACCCCGTTCTGCGGGAAATCGGCATGATGCTGGTCACTGCAAACTGGATCCCGTTTGAATCCATCCGCGACTATCAGCTGATCCGGGCGCTGACAGAGAGCAGGCGCGCATTTCTCAAGTCCCAGCGGTTCACCCTCGACCATGAGACTCCGATTGCCTGCGCGGTGCTGACCGACCTGGAAAGCCCGGTTTCGCTGTTCGTTGCTGATCCCGCCGCAGACACCAATGCGGTCGCTGCCCTGCGCGAAGTGGCTGCAGAGGGCACCTATCCTGCTTGGCTCTGGCTTGACGAGGACGCGATGCCGGATCTCCCGCAGCAAGGTTGCCTTGGGCCGGACAAGCAAGG
>NZ_JAXMOX010000372.1:0-1890 GCF_034669605.1 Leisingera sp. | reverse complement strand
GGAAAAACCGCGCCCTGACGCCTGAGAAAGTGCCGGCGGCTGATGCCGGCGCCTACAACAACCGCGGCACTGATTTCTACGCTTTGTACCAGACCCGCCTGCGCGAGCTGAACGCGGTGGATTTTGGCGACCTCTTGCTGCACATGGTGACGATCTTCCAGACCCACCCGGATGTGCTGCAGCAATACCAGCGCTGGTTCCGCTACATCATGGTGGATGAATATCAGGACACCAACGTGGCGCAGTACCTCTGGCTGCGGCTCTTGGCGGGCGCCCATAAGAACGTCTGCTGCGTCGGCGACGACGATCAGTCTATCTATGGCTGGCGCGGCGCCGAGGTCGGCAATATCCTGCGGTTCGAAAAGGATTTCCCCGGCGCCATGGTGGTGCGCCTGGAGCAGAACTACCGCTCCACCGGCCATATCCTGGCAGCGGCGTCAAACGTCATCCGGGGCAATCAGGGCCGTCTGGGCAAGGAGCTGTGGACGGCCGCCGGCGACGGCGAAAAGGTCCGGCTTATCGGCCATTGGGACGGCGAGGAAGAGGCCCGCTGGATCGGTGAGGAAATCGAGGCGATGCAGCGCGGCACCCGCGGCCAGCCGCCGATCGGCCTCAACAGCATGGCGATTCTGGTCCGCGCCTCGCACCAGATGCGCGCGTTCGAGGACCGGTTTCTGACCATCGGCCTGCCGTATCGCGTCATCGGCGGCCCGCGATTCTATGAACGGCTCGAGATCCGCGACGCGATGGCCTATTTCCGCGTTGTGGTCTCCCCCGACGACGATCTGGCCTTTGAGCGCATCGTCAACACCCCAAAACGCGGCCTTGGCGACAAGGCGCAGCAGACCATTCAGGGCATCGCCCGCGAAAACGGCGTCTCTCTGGTCGAGGGCGCCCGGCTGGCGGTCGAGGGCGGTTTGATCAAGGGCAAGGGCGGCGGCGCCCTGCGCCAGCTGGTCGAGGGCATCGCCCGCTGGGGCCGCATGGCCGGCGACGCCGGCATCACCCATATGGAACTGGCCGGGATCATCCTGGACGAGTCCGGCTACACCACCCATTGGCAGAACGACAAGAACCCGGATTCGCCGGGCCGTCTGGAAAACCTCAAGGAACTGGTCAAGGCGCTGGAAAATTTCGAAAATCTCCAGGGTTTCCTCGAACATGTCAGCCTGGTGATGGACAATGACAAGCAGGACGCGGACGAGAAGGTCTCGATCATGACCCTGCACGCTGCCAAGGGGCTGGAATTCCCCGCGGTGTTCCTGCCGGGCTGGGAGGACGGCCTGTTCCCCTCGCAGCGCTCAATGGATGAAAGCGGCCTCAAGGGGCTGGAGGAGGAACGCCGTCTGGCCTATGTGGGCATCACACGGGCCGAGCAGATCTGCACCATTTCCTTTGCCGGCAACCGCCGGGTGTTCGGGCAATGGCAATCGCAGCTGCCCTCGCGTTTCATCGACGAACTGCCCGAGGAGCACGTCGAAGTGCTGACCCCGCCGGGCCTTTATGGCGGCGGCTACGGGGCGGCGGCGCCGGGCAGTACTCCCGGTGGCGGGCAAGTCCGCTCCACCATCGAAGAGAAAATGGCCCAGGCCGACGGCTACAACTCGCCGGGCTGGAAGCGGATGCAGGCCAGGGCCGGCCAGTACGGCATGTCGCAGCCCAAGGAAAGCAAGCATCAGGTGATCGACCTCACCGCCACCTCCAGCTTCACGTTGGGGGAGCGGGTGTTCCACCAGAAATTCGGCTATGGCGCCATCACCGGCATCGAGGGCGACAAGCTGGAAGTGGCGTTTGAGAAGGCTGGCACCAAGAAAGTGGTCGCCCGCTTTGTGACTGCCACCGACGACGTGCCATTCTGATTGCTCCCAATTACCAGGCTTGACCGGCGGA
>NZ_JAXMOX010000371.1:0-1901 GCF_034669605.1 Leisingera sp. | reverse complement strand
TCGTTGTAGATCAGGTTGCGACCCCAGCTGCCCCAGCCGAACAGCGGCTTTTCATAGGCCCGTTCAAGCAGCATGTCCTCGTTGTTGAAGCGGAAATCGAGCGAGGCGGCGCGGTCTGGGTCGATGCTGGCGGCACCGGCCAGCAACCGTTCGGTGGGCACCAGGTCGACGCCCTTGAGCACCGGGTAACCGATGGCCAAAAGCGCCAGCAGCGCCGCCACCTTGAGCTGCGCGCGCACCCCGAAGACCAGCACCACCGGCACCAGCAGCAGGGCAAAGAGCATCGCGCCCAGCGATTTGTAGAGCACCAGGCTGACCCCGAGCCAGAGCGTCAGCGCGCCGTACAGCAGCCAGTGTTTGCGTTCGAACTTGAACAGCGCCGCGGCGGCGGTCAGCGCCATCATGCCGAAGAACGACAGCCAGATGCCGTGGTAGAGAAACACCGTAGGCCGCCAGCCGCCGAACCGCATGGTCTGGACGAAATCATGCTGGAAATAGCCGTAGATCCAGATGTTGAGCTGTGGTGACAGCCGGGTCTCGAGCAGCGCCGGGAAGCTGTAGACGAACCCCGCCCACATCAGCACCACCAGCACCAGCCGCTGGGAGGCGGCCTCGATCAGGTATTGCCGCGCCAGCACGAAGGGGATGAAGATCAGGATCTGGGTCAGGGTCAGCGCGAGGGCATCGGTCACCATCAGCCCCGGCAGGTGCAGCACGTCGCCCCAGCGCACCGGCTCGGCATTGGTGATCACGGTGGCGATCGGCGACAGGATGAAGGTCAGCATCAAGAGCTTGCCCAGCGCGGTATCGGGCAGCACCGACTTGCGCAGGCCATAGGTCGCGAAGGCCATGATCAGCGCGCTGAGCGCCGGGATCGAATGCTTGTCGAGCGGCGGCAGCAGCGGAAAGTCGAAGACCGCGGGCGGCGGCGGCAGGATCAGGAAGCCGGTGACGAACGAGATCGTCAGCGCCTGCGGCAGGGGCAGGCGGCGAAACAGGATCACTGTCACCACTGGCCAGATCGCCAGCATCAGATTGGCCAGAATATTGGGCATCAGCGCGTCTTTGGTTGCAACGGTCGAACTCTAGAACAGGAATGCGGCAGGTTTGGGGCCGGCGTTTCAGCACGTCTGGGCAGACTAGCCGCCTGGAACGGCTTCGGGAAAGACCTGTTTTGCAACCTGCGGTCGTGCCCGGCAGCTTTTGCCCTTGCCAAGGGCCGGGCGGTTGGTCAGCCTGTCGCCGATTGCCTCATAGATAATACCTGTAGCCCTTTGCCAGACCGCCGCAAGATAGCCTGTCTGTGGGATTTTTCCCCGCAGAATCCGCTGACATGTTCCGGCGGTGCGCCGGGCATGGTGGAGGCGCTGCAAAGCCATGTCGGCGATGTCACCATGCTCGATCCCGGCTGGCGCAGGCTCGAGCCGCTGCGCCGGATGCTCAAGGCCCTGCCAGAGCCCGCGGCCCGCGGTGCGCTCTGGCGCAGCCAGCTGGCGCTGTCGCGGCTGATCGCGCCGGCGATCCAGGGCCAGCTGACCCGTGGCCGCTACGACGTGCTGTTCTGTGCCCATGCCTTTCCGGCGCTGGCCGGGCTGCGGCTGCCGCCGGGGCTGTTCTCGGTCTATACCGCCGACACCACCCCCACCACCGACACCCGTTCCGACCTGCGCGAGGGCCGCGCCGCGCGGTTGCGGCCGGCGCGGCTGCTCGAACCGGTGATCCTCGGGGTCGAGCGGCGGGTGTTCCGGGCGATGGACCTGCTGCTCTGGCCGACGGAATGGCTGAAATCCGGCGCCGACGGGCTTTATGGACTTGACCCGAAGCGCTCGGTGATCGTGCCCTGGGGGCCCAATCTCGCCGATCCCGGGCCGGTCGATCTGGCGCCGCGGATCAGCCGCGGC
>NZ_JAXMOX010000370.1:0-1996 GCF_034669605.1 Leisingera sp. | reverse complement strand
TCCCCAAACCCGGCAATCGTGCCGTCCGGCACGACTTCGCCGTCCCAAAGAGGTGCGACCGGCGCGCCGTCCTTCAGCTGACCCTCGACACAAGTTCCATTGATGCAGAGGCTATTGCCCGAGCGGCGGACCGGATCGCCGGCTACTCCGGCAATGCGCTTGGTCAGGTAAAGTTCATGCCCGCCGAATTTTCCCGCCAGAACCTCCGGCATTTCGACCGCGACGATGGCACCCGGCCGCAGGATCAGCGGCCAGGTCACCATTGCATAGGCATTGCCTTTCAGGCTGCCGGTCACATTTACAACCAGCCGCCCGCAGGCAAGCCCGTAGTAACCGGCAACGGTCACTGCCAGGACAGGCAGGATTATTACCAGCTTAGAACGCCGCATCACTCAGCACCTTTTCCATGATGATGCCTGTGACGTCAGCGGCCTGAAGGCCCGCAGCCGACAGCACCGCGCCCTTACGAACGACAACCTGCCCGGTATGGCTGGAAAGCCGGTCAATCTCCAACTGAACAGCCTGCTGAAACGCTGGCAGGGTGTCCCCGAATTGCTCGTCCGGCACCCGGCCATTCGACCAGACCACAAACATGGTCAGGCTCTTTTCCGGGTCGAAAACCGCAACCGCCGGAGGCTCATCACGAAAAAGCTCCGGCAACAGCAGGAAAGAAGCCACAGCGGCCTGGGCCAGTGCCACAATTCCAAGCGCAATGAGGGTCTTCCTCTGCCAGCTCATGCCACTTCCCCCCGCTCAACAAGGGTCTTGATGGCTTCCACTGTGCTCATTCCCTGCGCCTTATAGTGGTTCATCCGTTCGACCGTGGAGCCTTTGGAAGAGAACACCGCCAGCGAAAACGGATCGAGCAGCAGACGCCCGTAGGCAAAGCCCTCAGGCATCTGAATTGCGAGTTCGGAGAACCGGCCCGGAACCGATGTCAGCGACTTCAGGAGCATTTTCACCGGCGGGTCGATGCTCTGCAGCGCGTCGATACTCTCCGGTTTCTGGGCCAGAAAGACCCGGAAGTCCGAGTTTTCCAGGCAGACGCTGGCGGCCGGGTTGGCCTTATAGTCCTGCATCGACTGCGTGCCCGTGATCAGCGCCCCGGTGTATTTCCGCGCCCGGCGCACGACACCCTCGATAAAGGCCGCTGTGCCGGTTCCTTTCAGCAGATCCCAAGCCTCATCAATCACGATGGCTGTAGGCGTGGAGCGGGAAGTTTTGAACATCAGTTCGGTGCCAAGGAACATGACGATCTGCAGGATAGTCGCTTCAAGACCGGCCTGCCCCTTGATGTCACTCAGCTCCACCACCGTGAACGGGGCATCCAGAGCAATATTGGCCTCCCCTTCAAAGTAATGGCCGTAGGCCCCGCCGCGTGAATACCGGTTGAGTTTGCGCACCACATCCGGCAGCCGCGGCTCACCAGCCGCGGCATCCTGCAGGCGGTCGCGCACATCGGAGATTTCACCGTCCCGGCCTTTTTCGTCCCAAACCTGGGCAATGGCCGTGCGGATATAGTCCTCTTCAACCCCTTCAACCCGGCCGCCAGTGTGGCCGCCGAGATCAGCCATCGAGGCGACAACGCGGGTAACCAGCTCGATGGCATCGGTCTTGTATTCGTCCTGCCCCATGGCACCCGCGTCGAGCAGAGAAAACGGATTGAGGCGGTTGCGGGTCTGGCCGTCAAAAGCAATGTGCTTGCCGCCCAGGATTTCTGCCGTGGTTTTGAACGAATAGCCGTCGTCAATCACCAGGACGTTGCCGCCGGAGGTGTAGATCCCCACCGCCAGTTCCTGCATGAACACTGATTTACCGGCACCGGACTTGCCTACCACGGCGGTGTTGTAGTTGCCCGACGAACGAAAATTGTCCCACTGGAACACCTGCCCCTGACGGCCCGCCAGCAGCATTCCGGTTCCCCGGGCATTGCCCATCCACTCCCCATGCACTGGCAGGAAGGCCATTGCCGCTGTCGATTTCATAAGCCGCATAC
>NZ_JAXMOX010000369.1:0-2006 GCF_034669605.1 Leisingera sp. | reverse complement strand
GGCGCAGCCCCGCTTCCTAAATGAAACGAGTGCCAGATCGCGGTCAAATCCGGTGACGTCTCCGAAGCGGAACTGATGGATTTATACGTCGGCAAAGTCGCCAACTGGCGAGTGGCGGATCGTGTGATCATAGCCATGGACTGCCCCTCGGTGCCACATGCAATGTGGTGAAACTCAAACTACGCGAGATATACGCGAACATTCTTCTGAAAGAAGCGGCATGAAACATCAAAGTACCTTCACCCCCGATCTGCAAGCGGCCTATGACGTCGACCTAGAAGCCCTAGACGCGGCCAAGGACCGTTGGGCGCAAACCTCGCTGAGTGAACGCATCGCGGTTCTGCAGGCGGTCAAAGATAATCTGGTGCGCGTCGCCGACGAATGGGTCGATGCGGCGGGCAAGGCCAAGGGTATCCCGCAAGGTTCCCCTCTCTTGGGGGAGGAATGGACGTCGGGCCCTTATGCCGTTATGTCGTGCTGCAACGGTCTGATGGATACGCTGTCGCAGATGGAAGGCAAAACCTTTCTTGACGGGCTAAATAAACGCAGCCTGCCAAGCGGCCAAACCGCCGTGCGCGTTGTGCCACATTCGATCTGGGACCGGCTGTTGATTTCGGGCGTGCATGCAGATGTCTGGATGCAAAAAGGCGTGACCCCCGCCAACCTCAAGAACAACGCCGCGTCGGCCTATGATATCCCAGCAGACCAACGACGAGGCAAGGTCGCACTGGTTTTGGGCGCAGGCAATATTGCCGCGATCACGCCGCTGGACGCGTTCCAAAAACTCTTTTTGGAAAACCAGGTGGTCTTACTTAAAATGAACCCCGTCAACGACTACTTGACCGAGCCACTGCAGGCCGCCCTGAAGCCGTTGATCGATCGCGACGCGCTACGTATCCACCGCGGCGATGGCCCGGCGGGGGCCTACCTTACGACGCATCCGTTGGTTGAGGAAATCCATATTACCGGTGCTCGCGCCACCCATGATCTAATCGTCTGGGGCGCAGGCGAGGAAGGCGATAGAAATAAGGCCGCCAACACGCCGAAAAACACCCGCCACATGACGTCCGAGCTTGGTGCCGTTTGCCCCACCATCGTCGTGCCAGGCCCGTGGACCAAGGCGGACTTGCGCTTTCAGGCGGAAAACATCGCCACCATGAAACTGCATAACGGTGGATTTAACTGTGTCGCGGTGCAGAGCCTTATTTTGCCACAAGGCTGGGATAAGACAGCCGAACTGATGACGAATGTCGCCGATGTGATGGCCAAGCACACCAAACGCGCCGCCTATTACCCCGGTGCCGAAGATCGCCAACAGGCTTTTGTCGATCATGCGAAGAATCCGCAAAAGCTGGATCGTGGGGCGGATGTGGCACCGCTTTACCTTGCCGATATGGCCGAGGGTGATAGCGATTGGCTCGCCCAGACAGAAGTCTTCACATCTGCGCTTGGCGTCATGCACATCGAGGCAAAAGACGCCGAAACCTATATGATCGCGGCGATAAAATGGGCGAATGACACGCTCTATGGCACATTGGGCGGCAATATCATCATCCACCCTGCCACGATCCGCGCCATGGGCCGCAAACGGTTCGAAGAGATCATCGCCGAATTCCGCTATGGCGCGATTGCGATCAATGCGTGGTCTGGCCTTGCCTTTCTGGTGACTGCCTGTCCCTGGAGCGGCTTTGCCGGCGCAACCTTGCAAAACGTCCAGTCTGGTGTGGGCTCGGTCCACAATACCTTCATGTTGGAAAACGTCGAACGCACGGTGATCGAGGCCCCGTTCCGCCCCTTCCCGCGCAATCTGCTATCCGGCGGGATGAGCCTACTGCCACGTCCGCCCTGGTTTGTATCAAACAAGCGTCAGCATCATATCGGGCGTTTGCTGACCCGGTTTCAGCACAAACCAAGCTGGTTCAAGCTGCCGCGTATTTTCTTTCACGCCCTCTTGGGCTAAGTCCAACGGGGTCAACAGAGAGCATCCGATGAACGACATGACCCCA
>NZ_JAXMOX010000368.1:0-2014 GCF_034669605.1 Leisingera sp. | reverse complement strand
TGCTGACCACCGAGGATCTGCAGATCGTCGACACCCGCTACCCCGGCGATTTCGAGGCCGGCCACCTGCCCGGCGCCGTCAACATCCCGATCCGCAAGATGACCACCGAGGACCTGATGGCACGGATTGCGGACCTGGATCCGGAGAGGCCCACAATCGCCGCCTGTTATGACCGCCGCAGCTGTTTCATGAGCCAGGTGCTGGGGCTGGAGCTGTCGCAGCAAGGCATTGATTTCCGCGGCCGCTACACTCTGCCATGGGAATATTTCGTCGCACCGAAACCGAAACCGCATGTGCAGGACTGGCTGGCCGAGCAGCAGACCGGTCTGTGGGACAAGGCGATCTCGGCGCTGGCAGCCGCCCTCCTGTGGGTGCATGAGCGCAGCCATATCCTGCTGGGCCTCTTGGCGCTGTCCATCGTGACCCGCATCCTGGTGCTGCCCGTCGCACTGAAATCCGAACGCGATCAGATCATCACCAATGAGACCGCGGACGAGATGAAGGCGCTGAAGGCAAAGCTGGCCCATGACCCGGTGCGCAAGGCCCGCGCGGTGCAGGCATTCTACGCCGCCAAGGGCCTCACCCCGATGAAAAACCTCACCGCGCTGCTGTTCCTGCCGGTGATGATGCTGGGCGTTTCCGCCGCACAGGAGGCCAGCGCCAGCCTGCAGGCCCCGCTGTTGTGGATGGCCGACCTCGGCGTGCCTGACCCGCTGTTCATCATGCCGGTGCTGTTCTGCGCCCTGGCCGCGGTCTACCTGTTGTGGGCCGTCGCCAAGACCAAGCGGCAGAAACTCTTGTGGATGGTGCTGGGCATGCCCGCGCTGTTTGCGATGGTGTTTTCCCTGTCCGGCGCCGCCAATGCCTACCTCTGCTTCAGCCTGACGCTCTTGCTGGTCCAGCGCGCCTATGTCACCGGCATGCACCGCAAACTGGGCGCGGCGCTGTCCCTGCGCGCCCACAAACGCAGGCTTGCCAAACTGCCCCGCGGCGTGATCCCGATGGGCTATACCGAGGAACTGCAGGACGCCGGCAACAAGGCGCTGCGCCTGTCGATCCTCAGGAACGCGGGCCTGCCGGTGCCCGGCGGCGTCATTGTCCGCTCCGACGCCATCCAGAACTACCGCGCCATGGCGCCTGCCCGCAAAGATGCATTTGCCGCACAGGTTTTCGCGCTGGCCGGCGGCAAGCCGGTCGCTGTGCGCTCCTCCGCCAGCAACGAGGATGGCGCCGATCAAAGCTTTGCCGGCGTCTTTGAATCGGTGCTCGACGTGACTGCGGACAGCATGCGCGCCGCCTTGGACGCGGTGGTGGGAAGCTTCTCCTCCGCGCGCGCCGCCAGCTACTCCGGCGAGGGCGACAGCACCGGTCAGGGCAATATCGTGGTGCAGGAGATGGTGCAGGCGGAATATGCCGGCGTCCTTTTCACCCAGGACCCGATGGCCCCCGGCATGGCGATGATCGAATGGGTCGAGGGCTGCGGTGAAGACCTGGTTTCGGGCCGTGTCACCCCGACCTCCCTGCGCTTTGGCCGCTACACCGGCCTGCCCGCCGCCGAAGATCAGGACCAGACGCTGGACATGGCGCCGCTGCTGGCGCTCGGACGGCAGATCGAAGACACTTTCGGCGCCCCGCAGGACGTGGAATGGGCCTATGCAAACGGTGCGTTCCAGATCGTGCAAAGCCGCGACATCACCACGCTCAGCCTCGGCACCGAGCAGGAGAAAACCCGCCTCGCCGAATGGCGCGAAGTGCTGGACCGTTACGGCGATGCAGATCCGGACCAAATCATCCTGGAACAGGACGAAATGTCCGAGGTGCTGCCCCGCCCCACCCCGCTCAGCTTCTCGCTGATGAGCGATCTGTGGGCGCCACGCGGCAGCGTCGTCCTGGCCTGCCGCGATCTGGGTGTGCCCTATGGCCTGCCCGAGGGCTGCGACGGCCATCTGGTCAACCTCTTCGGCAAAACCTATGTCGATGTGGCGCTGAAACAGGGCATGACCCTGAAACTCAC
>NZ_JAXMOX010000367.1:0-2021 GCF_034669605.1 Leisingera sp. | reverse complement strand
TCCGTCTCGACCATCGCCTTTTTGGAAACGCTGCTGTCCTTTGTGATTGCCGTCTCCAGCGAGGAAATCGTCGAGCGGGTGGAGAAATTTCACAAACGCAGGCACCAGCTGGGCATCTACGCGGAGGACCCTGAATGAACGCAGCCCCGACCCATTCCCTCGCGGCGCGGTACTACACCGACCCGGCCGTCTTCGAGGCCGAACGCAATGGCCTGCTGGCCCGCAGCTGGCAATTTGCAGGCCATGCCAGCCAGCTGGAAAATCCAGGCGACTACTTTGCTTTTGAACTGGCCGGTGAAAGCCTGTTCAGCATCAGGGGCCGCGATGGCGAGATCCGCACCTTCTATAATGTCTGCCAGCACCGCGCCCACCAGCTGGTTTCCGGTGAAGGCACCACGCGGGTTGTGGTCTGCCCGTATCATGCCTGGACCTATGAGCTTACCGGCCAGTTGCGCGCCGGTCCGAACATCAAGGCGGTTCAGGGGTTCGACAAAACCAAGATCTGCCTGACTGGGGTGCGGACCGAGGTGTTCCTTGGCTTCATCTTTGTGAACCTCGATCCTGAAGCGAAGCCGATGGATGATTGGTTTCCCAATGTCCGGAGCGAGCTGGAAAGCTTCGTGCCAAACTGGGGTGACCTGAAGCCGCTGGAATGGGTCGATATCCCGGAGAACTGCAATTGGAAGGTTTCGGTCGAAAACTACTCCGAATGCTACCACTGCAGCCTCAACCACCCGACGTTCGCCACCGGGGTGATCAAGCCGGAAACCTATGACATCCAGCCCCAGGGCTATTGCCTGCGCCACACCACCGAGTGCAACGCCCAGGACCAGATGACCTATGACATCAACTCGGGGTTCGAAAACAACGGCAAATATTCAAGCTGGTTCCTCTGGCCGATGTTCTCCTTCCAGGTCTATCCGGGTAATCTTCTGAATACCTATCATTGGCGGGCAGTGGATGCCGGTCATGTGGTGGTCTGGCGCGGCTGGTACTCCATCGGCGGCGAGGACAATGAAACCGTGCGCCGCATGGCAGTGCAGGACCGCGCAACCACGGTCGAGGAAGACATCCACCTGGTGGAATCGGTGCAGCGGGGCCTCAAAAGCCGCGGCTATGTTCCCGGGCCTTTGGTGGTTGATCCCGCTTGCGGAGTGAACTCGGAACACTCCATCCTGCATCTTCAGAAATGGATGCGCGAAGCGGCAGACCGCGACCTCGCAGCAGCAGGGACTTGAACGGTTATGATACAGCTTGATGCCGAATGGCTGAACTATATCGACGGTGAATGGATGTCTGGCGGGGCAGGGTGGATCGATGTCACCAACCCCGCCAACGGCGAACTGCTGGCCCGCCAGGCGCTGGCCGATGCCGCCGACGTGGACCGTGCCGTGCAGGCCGCCCGCCGCCTGCACCTGTCCGGCGAACTGTCGGCACTGCGCCCGATTGAGCGCGGGCGCATGGTGCAGGCTATGGGCCGCTACCTCCTCGACAATCTCGACGAGATCGCCCGTGTCCTGACCCTGGAACAGGGCAAGCCGCTCTGGGAATCCCGGATCGAGGTGGAGGGCGCCGCCCTCTATTTCGAATATTACGGCAATCAGGCCAGCACGGTGGAGGGCCGCTCGATCCCGCTGGGCGGCGGCTATTTCGACTGGACCGAGAACGAGCCGATGGGCGTCTCCGCCCAGATCATCCCCTGGAACTACCCGGTGGAGATGACCGCGCGCTCGCTCTCCGCGGCCCTCGCCACCGGCAACGCCTGCGTGATCAAGACGCCCGAGCTTACCCCGCTCACCAACGCCTGGCTTGCCCGCGCGGCCGAGGCTGCCGGTTTTCCGGCGGGTGCGGTCAATATCCTGTGCGGATACGGGCACGAGGCGGGCGCCGCTCTGTCGGGTCATCCGCAGGTCAACCAGATCGTCTTCACCGGCTCCGTCCCCACTGGCATCCGCATCGCCACCGCGGCAGCGCAGAACGTGGTGCCTTGCATGCTTGAACTCGGAGGAAAATCCGCCGCC
>NZ_JAXMOX010000366.1:0-2053 GCF_034669605.1 Leisingera sp. | reverse complement strand
GAGCCGATGTAGATCGAATCTGTGAGCAGAAGGTCGCGCAGGAACGGCACTTTCATCGCTTCGGCCTTGGCATTGTCGGCGATGTATTCGCCCATGTACCGGGTGCCGATGCGGTAATCGATTGAATAATGGAACCAGCGGCCGGCCCCGCGCAGGATGTTGCTGACATAGGTTTTGCCAAGCCCGGACATGCCAAAGAACAGCACCCGTTTGTTCGGCGCATCGCGCCAGTCCTGCGCAGAAGAGTACAGCATGAGATCCCAAGTCCTTGAAGGTTTCACGCCTTGCTAATCGCCTGCGCGGGCTTGGTCAATTCCGTGCGCGCTTGCGCCGCAAGACGGGTTTGCCGTTCAGGATGATCAGGCCTGCAGCCAGAAGGGCAAAGCCTGCATAGGCTTGCGGCTTCAGCGCTTCCCCCAGGACCAGCGCGCCTAACAGAATGGCCACCGGCGGGATGATCAGGGTAACCAGCATCAGGTTGCCGCTGCCCGCCAGCTCCAGCACCCGGTAATAAAGCAGATAGGCCCCCGCCGTGGCGAGCAGGGCAAAATAGGCGATGGAGGCCCAAGTGCGCATCTCCAGCGCCAGGACAGGCGCACCGTCGATCAGCAGCGCCGCGGGGGCGAGGAACAGGGTGGAGCCGGTCAGCATTCCGGCGGCCGCGACAAGCGGCGGCAGGCCGCTCAGTTTGAAACGCGCCCAGGCGCTGGCAAATGCATATGAGACGGTGCCCGCGAGCACTGCCAGTTGCGCTGTGCTGCGCAGGTCGAAGCGGGCAAGTTGCTCAAGCCCGATGGCGGTTGCCACGCCAAGGAACCCAAGCCCCACTCCCAGCGCCTTGCGGGCCGTCAGCCGCTCATCCGCAAAGAGCAGTGCAGCGACGATCACCCCGAAAATTGCCGTTGCCGCATTCAGGATCGAGGTGAGGCCGGTCTCGATGTGCAGCTGCCCCCAGGCCATCAGCCCGAACGGGATCACGTTGTTCAGCAGGCCCATTATCAGGAACGCCCCCCAGATCCGCAATTCCTTGGGGACAGGTATCCGCATGGCCAGTACCACGGCCCAGAGGAACAGTGCCGCCCAGCCGCAGCGGTGCAGCACCAAAGTGAGAACGGGAATTTCATCCAGGGCGATGCGGATCGACAGGAATGAGGCACCCCAGATCAGACCGAGCAGGATCAGCTCGGCCCAGGCGCGGGGGGAGAGTGTTTTTTGCGGGCTCATGCGGTTCAGCTAGCGTGGCTGACTGTCTCAAGCGACCCGTTTCTTGCGGCAAAAGAAAACCCCGCCCGAAAAAACCGGGCGGGGCTGGATCCGGAACTGCGGCAGGATCAGAAGTGGTAGCCTACCTTGAAGCCGACCCCGACCGATGTGTTGTCGCCAAATTGCGATGTGGCAAAGGGCGCCTGGCTGACCACGGTTTGGGCACTGCCGACGCGGGTGATGTTCACACCGCCGGAGATGCTCATGTTGCCTTGCTTGTATTTAGCACCGACCGTCAGACCCAAGCGGCCGTCCTGCGGGCTGAGATTGGACTGGAAACCGCCCAGTGTTTCCTCATAGCTGACCGACACAGAGCCCGACCAGTTTTCATTGAACTTGCGGCCCACACCCAAGGTGTAGGTGTAGCGGTCATCTGCAAAAGACACCAGCGGCCGGCCGATCAGCGTGCCGCTGTAGAAGGTGGGCGAAATGTTGAACTTGGACCATTCCACCCAGCGCACGCCGCCGAACAGCAGCGTGTCCTTGGCAATGCCGGTCTGGAAATCCAGATTCACTGCCTGCGGCGTGTTGATGGCGGTTGTCGAGGTGAACGGGCCAGGCAGGCCGCCGCCGCTTTCTACTGTGCTGACGTCGTGGTCGACTTCCGAGAAGTAGGTCAGCGCAATCCGCAGTGCGATGTCCGGCCGTTCATAGGCGACGCCGGCCAGATAGCCGAAGCCTTCATCGCGGTCACCGCTGGCTGCATAGCCGCCGAACACAGGGATGGAGACTTCGGCCTCCATCGTCTGAAGCCGCACGCCGCCATAAGCGCTGAAGTTCTGGTTGAATT
>NZ_JAXMOX010000365.1:0-2125 GCF_034669605.1 Leisingera sp. | reverse complement strand
GGAACCAGCCACAGACCGGTGGAGCTGAGGATCATTGCCGCCCCCAGCATCCGCAGAAGGGCAACACGCAGCTTCCAGTTTGCTTCCAGCCACAGGCGCAGCGGCATCGCGCGTGCCATGGCATCAAAGCCATAGACCATATGGGCGCGGGTCAACTGCGGCGGGGTTTGATCTGTCACTGCCATAAGACTGCCCTTTCTGAAGCTGGCCTTTCTGAAGCTGCCCGTTCCGGGTGCTCCGGTGCCGCGGCTGGTCTCCGCGTTAAGGCTTCGTTAAGAAGTGAAGGCCTGTTTTGAGGCCTGAATGCGGCGGGCTTGCGGAATTGCGGCGGCGGCGGCGGGCGGCCGTGTGGAACCGCCCTTTTGCCTTGCTCTTTCGGCCGCAGCCTGTATAGGAGGCCCTGCTTCCGCGACATTTTCGATCCGCGCAGCCTCTCGTGACCAGGCAGCGGAAGCTTTGATGCCCGGTCTATGAAATGCGCCTAGACACAAACAGGAGTTCGCATGCCACTCTATGAGCATGTCATGATTGCGCGTCAGGACCTGTCCAACTCGCAAGCTGAAGGCCTCATCGAACATTTCGGTGCTGTTCTGTCCGACAACGGCGGCAAGCTGGTCGAGCAGGAGTACTGGGGCGTCAAAACGATGGCCTACAAGATCAACAAGAACCGCAAGGGGCACTACTCCTTCCTGAAGACCGACGCACCGTCGGCCGCCGTTCAGGAAATGGAACGCCTGATGCGTCTGCATGATGACGTGATGCGCGTCCTGACCATCAAGGTCGACGAGCATGGCGAGGGCCCTTCGGTCCAGATGCAGAAGCGCGACGAACGCGACACCCGTCGCGAACGCCGCTGATCCTAGCTTGAGAAAAGGACGCTAAATCATGGCAGCCAAACCGTTTTTCCGCCGCCGCAAGGTTTGCCCGTTCTCGGGCGACAACGCGCCGAAGATCGACTACAAAGACACCCGTCTGCTGCAGCGCTACATCTCTGAGCGCGGCAAGATCGTGCCTTCGCGCATCACCGCCGTTTCGGCCAAGAAGCAGCGTGAGCTGGCCCGTGCGATCAAGCGCGCCCGCTTCCTCGCCCTGCTGCCCTACGCTGTGAAGTAAGGAGATAAGCACATGCAAGTTATCCTTCTTGAACGCGTTGCAAAGCTGGGCCAGATGGGCGACGTCGTTGACGTGAAGCCCGGGTTCGCCCGCAACTTCCTGCTGCCGCAGGGCAAGGCGAAAACCGCTTCCGAAGCCAACATCGCATCTTTCGAGGACCAGAAAGCGCAGCTGGAAGCGCGCAACCTGGAAACCAAGAAAGAGGCCGAGGCTCTGGCAGCAAAGCTGGACGGCCAGCAGTTCATCGTGATTCGCTCCGCATCGGACGCGGGCGCGCTGTACGGCTCGGTCACCCCGCGCGACGCAGCCGATGCCGCAACTGCGGACGGTTTCTCCGTTGACAAGAAACAGGTCGCCCTGATCGCTCCGATCAAATACCTCGGCCTGCACACTGTCTCCGTGAAACTGCACCCGGAAGTCGAAGCTGTTATCAGCCTGAACGTTGCCCGCTCGGCTGAAGAAGCTGAACTGCAGGCATCGGGTAAATCGATCCAGGAGATGGCCGCCGAAGAGGAAGCCGCTGCTGAATACGAGATCTCCGAACTGTTCGACGATATCGGTTCCGCTGCGTCTGACGACGATGACGGCGCGCCGGTTGCCGATGCCGCCGGCGAAGAAACCAACTGATCCAGCCGGATCAGGAAAATCCGGAAAAGGCCGCTCGATTGAGCGGCCTTTTTCTTTTCTGCCTCAACGGTTGGACAACCCGATCTAAGTTGCAGGCGCATGCACCTGCCCCATATCCGGAACGATCGCGGATACGGGCAGCCATTACCCGATGATCCTCAACTGCCCGCAGCACTGCGGCCTCCCGGTGATCTGCGGGTCCGCCACCCTGTGCGTTACCGCGGGTGCAACGGTGTTCACATTGACAGTCCGGAGAGTATAGGGGCCGCGTAAAAGTTGGGAAACAGCCGCGGCCCCCTCTGCCCGATTTGGTCAGCAGCCCCGCAGGCGTAAGGGGCTAACTGCCCTGAGGGTTGTTTCTGCCTCAATGAACATCCCCAATATG
>NZ_JAXMOX010000364.1:0-2138 GCF_034669605.1 Leisingera sp. | reverse complement strand
GGAGATCGAGACCAACCACCGCCCCGACGGCACCTGGGATGTGGTGACCAGCAAGGGCACCGTTCACGCGGAACATGTCGTCAACGCAGGCGGTCTCTGGGCGCGCGAGGTCGGTGCAATGGCCGGCGTTTACTTCCCGCTGCACCCGATGGAGCATCAATATATCGTCACCGACGAGGTGCCGATGATCGCCGAAATCATCGACGGCGGCGGCGAGCACCCGCATGTGATGGACCCGGCCGGCGAAAGCTACCTCAGGCAAGAGGGCCGCGGCCTCTGCATCGGTTTCTACGAACAGCCCTGCAAACCCTGGGCAGTGGATGGCACCCCCTGGGACTTCGGCCACGAGTTGCTGCAGGACGATTTCGACAAGATCGAGGATTCCATCAACTTTGCCTATAAACGCTTCCCGGCGCTGGAGGCTGCAGGCGTCAAATCGGTGATCCACGGCCCCTTCACCTTTGCCCCCGACGGCAACCCTCTGGTCGGCCCGGTGCCCGGCATGCGCAACTATTGGTCCGCCTGTGCGGTAATGGCCGGCTTCTCCCAGGGCGGCGGCGTCGGCCTGATGCTGGCGCAATGGATGGTGGAGGGCGAATGCGAGCGCGACACCTTCGCGATGGACTGCGCCCGCTTCGGTGGCTGGATCACCCCGGGCTACACCCGCCCGAAAGTCATTGAAAACTATCAAAAACGTTTTTCCATCGCCTACCCGAACGAAGAGCTGCCCGCCGCCCGCCCGTTCCGCACCACCCCGATGTACGACATCTTTGATGACATGGGCGCAGTCTGGGGCGCGCAATACGGGCTGGAGGTGCCGAACTACTTCGCGGCAGAGGGTGAACCGCGTTTCGAGACCCCCTCCTTCCGCCGTTCCAACGCCTTTGAGGCCATCGCGCGCGAAGTGAGAGCCGTGCGCGAAAACGTCGGCATCAACGAGGTCCACAACTTCGGAAAATACCTGGTCAAGGGGGCTGGTGCCCGCGCCTGGCTCGACCGTATCATGGCCGGCCGGGTGCCAAAACCGGGCCGCCTGTCGCTGACCCCGATGCTGTCCCCCAAGGGCCGGCTGATCGGCGATTTCACCATCTCCTGCCTGTCGGAAGAAGAGTTTCAGCTCACCGCCTCCTACGGCAGTCAAGCCTACCATATGCGCTGGTTCCTGCAGAACCTGGACGACGGTGTCAGCCTGGAAAACATCTCCGACACCCGTAACGGCTTCCAGATCGCAGGTCCCAAGGCGCGCGAGGTGCTGCAGGCCTGCACCCGCCAGGACATCTCTGACATGCGTTTCATGGATGTGCGCCGCCTGACCGTTGGCATGGCCGACTGCATCGTGCAGCGCGTCAGCTACACCGGCGATCTCGGCTATGAGATCTATTGCGACCTGCTCTCCCAGCGCGCCTTGTGGGATGCGCTCTGGACCGCAGGCCAGCCGCATGGGATGAAGCCCTTCGGCATGCGGGCGATGATGTCCCTGCGGCTCGATAAATTCTTCGGCTCCTGGCTGCGGGAATTCTCGCCCGACTACACAGCGGCGGAAACAGGACTGGATCGCTTCATCTCTTTCAAAAAAGAGGCGGATTTCATCGGCCGGGCCGCGGCAGAAGCCGAACGCGACGCAGGCCCCGCCCGCCGGCTCTGCGCTTTTGAAGTCGATGCAGACGACGCCGATGTGGTCGCCTATGAGCCGGTCTGGCTGGACGGCACCGTAGCGGGCTTCTGCACCTCCGGCGGCTATTCCCACCACGCGCAGAAATCCATCGCCCTGGGGTTTGTTCCCACCGATCGCGTCCGGGAGGGCCTTGAGGCCGGGATCGAGATCCTTGGCAAGATGTACAAGGCCCGCCTGATCACTGAACCGCTGTTCGACGCCGACGGCGCCCGGATGCGCGGCTAACTCCCCCAGGCAGGTCAGTTGTGCTGACCTGCCTGCCCCCTGTTGCCGGAGCAGCGTACGCTGCCCTCAGGGCAACCCCGCAACAGATACGTCAGCCCTTTTACCCGAATGTTTCGCGCGCGAAACATTCGGTCAGCCTCTCTGACCTAATGGATTTTTCCTGGACCCGTCTCTTCATCTTTCCCAAAATACTCCCGCCGGAGGCATCGCCCCCACCCCAGCCGCCTAGTGCAGGCTG
>NZ_JAXMOX010000363.1:0-2213 GCF_034669605.1 Leisingera sp. | reverse complement strand
TCGGCACCTTCATGGCGGTCTGGATCATTTTCTACGGCGCCATACAAGCGTCGGCTCCGCGCCTGCTGAAGGCCGCATCCCGCAGCGAGGGCGACCTGATCGCGGCCGCCCGGACATGGGCCGCAATGCTGGCCGTCCTGCCCGCCGTTCTGGCCGTGGCCGTTCTGGCCGCGGGGCAGCCTGCGCCCTGGCTCACGGTGGTGCTGGTTGTCGGGCTTTTGGTCTTTGGCGGGCTGTTCGCGGTCAATTCCTCGCTGCACTCCTACCTGATCCTTGCGTTTTCCAAGGATGAGCGGGTCACCATGGATGTGGGCTTTTACTACATGGCGAATGCGGGCGGGCGCCTGTTGGGCACCGTGCTGTCCGGCCTCACCTATCAATTGGGCGGGGTGGCCGCCTGCCTGGGAACCGCAGCGGTGATGGTGGCGCTCAGCGCGCTGGCTGCCGGGCGCCTGTCTTCCAACCCCGAACAAGAGGCTCTGTCATGAACATCTTCGAGAAATACCTCAGCCTTTGGGTGGCCCTGGCCATGGCTGCGGGTATTGCGCTTGGCAATGCGGCGCCCGCGGTGGTGGATACCATCGCCGCGGCCGAGGTTGCCAGCGTCAACCTGGTGGTGGCGGTGCTGATCTGGGCCATGGTCTATCCGATGATGATCGGGGTGGATCCCTCCAGCCTCAAGGACGTGGCCCGCCAGCCCAAGGGCCTGGCCATTACGCTGGTGGTGAACTGGCTGATCAAGCCGTTCTCCATGGCAGCGCTCGGTGTTTTGTTCTTCGAGGTGGTCTTTGCCCCGTTCGTGCAGCCCGGTGATGCGCAGCAGTATATCGCGGGCCTGATCCTTTTGGGTGCCGCCCCCTGTACCGCAATGGTCTTTGTCTGGTCTCAGCTGACCAAGGGGGACGAAAACTACACGCTGCTGCAGGTTTCGGTGAACGACCTGATCATGGTGTTTGCCTTTGCGCCGATCGTTGCCTTCCTTCTGGGTGTCACTGATATCGAAGTGCCCTGGAGCACGCTGGTCCTGTCTGCGGTTCTGTTCGTGGTGCTGCCCCTGGCGGCGGGCCTTTGGACCCGTTCTCGCTTGGGCAGCGAGGCGCGGATCACGGGTTTTCTTGCACGGATCAAACCCCTTTCGGTCATCGGGCTGATTGCGACTGTTGTCATTCTGTTCGGGCTTCAGGGGCAGGTGATCCTGGACCGTCCGGCGGTGATCGCAATGATTGCAGTTCCGATTCTAATCCAAAGCTATGCCATCTTCTTTGCCGCCTATGCTGCTGCTTACGCCATGCGGGTTCCGCACAGGATTGCGGCCCCTTGCGCCCTGATCGGAACCTCGAATTTCTTTGAATTGGCTGTGGCTGTGGCAATCAGCCTTTTTGGGCTTCACTCCGGCGCGGCGCTGGCGACAGTCGTGGGCGTACTTGTCGAGGTGCCGGTCATGCTGACGCTGGTGGCCTTTGCAAACCGGACCCGGGCACGCTTTCCGCGGGCAGGTTCATGACCATTGTAATTTACCACAATCCCAATTGCGGCACGTCACGAAATGTTCTGGCGTTTATCCGCGCTGCGGGTGAGGAGCCAGTTGCCGTCGATTATCTCGAAACTGGTTGGACACGTCCGCAACTCATAGGCCTCTTCGCCGCCGCGGGCTTGACCGCTCGGGAGGCGCTGCGCATAGACCGCTCGCCAGCAGAAGAACTCGGCGTCTGCGATGCAACCGTGGACGAAAATGCGCTGCTTGATGCCATGGTTGAACATCCGATCCTGGTGAACCGGCCCCTAGTCTGCAGCCCAAATGGAGTTCGTCTTTGCCGCCCATCGGAAACGGTTCTAGATCTCCTGGATCAACTGCCGCCAGGTCCGCTTGTTAAAGAGGACGGCGAAATGGTGATGGACAAAAACGGAAAGCGGCTCGCGTAATCACTCCAAAAACAGCAATGCTCCTTAGGGTCAGGATGCATTGATTTCCGCCGCACTGCATGATTCACGGCTCGGAAAATGGAGCTGTGACATGTGCGATCTTTTCTGGCTGACCGACGAGCAGATGGCCAAGCTCACCCCTTTTTCCCGAAGCCGCATGGCACAAGCCTCGGGCCGATGACAAACGGGTGCTGAGCGGGATTATCTTCATCAATCGCAATGGGTTGCGCTGGCGAGATGCCCCCGACGCCTACGGGCCGCACAAAACGCTCTACAGCCGGTGGAAGCGT
>NZ_JAXMOX010000362.1:0-2217 GCF_034669605.1 Leisingera sp. | reverse complement strand
GTCGAAATCCAGCGCCAGCATCAGCGAAAAGCTGAACCGGGACCGCATCCCCGAGGAATAGGTGCCAAGCGGCTGGTCGAAATACTCCCCCAGGCCGCACAGCCAGCGGCAATAGGCCTCCACGTAATCGGGATCCAGCCCGTAAAGCTTGGCGATATAGCGGCAGTTCTCCATTGCCGAAAGACGGCTGATCACCCCGCCCATGAAGCCCAGCGGAAAAGAAATCTTGCAGTTGCGGCGGATCTCGCCCTCATCCGGTTTTTCCAGGCCGGCCATCATGTTGATCAGCGTCGTTTTCCCGGTGCCGTTCGGAGCCAGCACACCCAGCGATTTGCCCGGCTCGACGCGGAACGACACGCGGTCAAGGATCACCTTGCGCTGGGTTCCCGTCCAGAAGGACTTGCTGACGTTTTCAAACTCAAGCATTGCTGGTTCCGGTGCTGCTCGTGCGGCCTTCTTGCGGGCTCTGACTGTCTGCCTCGTTTCCACATCGGCGTACTCAGGCGCCCGTGGCTCTTTGTTATCAAAAGAGTGTTAATGGCCTACGCCGCGAATTTGGCTTTATTATGTCGAATTGTACCATAATTGATCAATGAAGTTTTAACCATTTCAGCCATGATCCGGGGCCGGGGGCGTGTTTTCAGGCGGCAGGGGGGCAAGGCGGGGCAAGCAATGACTGTTTCCAAATGCGGGGCAATGACGGCCGGTCAGCAATTGAAGGCGCAGATTCGCGGCTGCCGGATCTGTGCGGACCGTTTTGCCGCAACCGCCACCGCGCATGAGCCGCGCCCCGTGGTGTGGTTCCGGCCCACTGCCCGGATCCTGATTGCCGGCCAGGCGCCGGGCGCGCGGGTGCATGACAGCGGCCGGCCCTTCACCGATCCTTCGGGCGACCGGCTGCGGGCCTGGCTGGGCCTGAGTGAGGCGGAGTTTTATGACAAGGACCGGGTGGCCGTGGTGCCGATGGCGTTCTGCTTTCCCGGCTACAACGGGAAAAAGGCGGATCTGCCGCCGCCTGCGGTGTGCGGCAGGACCTGGCACACCCAAGTGATGGCGCAGTTGCCGGAGGTCCGGCTCAGGGTGCTGGTCGGGGCGCATGCGCAGCGCTATCATCTGGGGGTAAAAGGGCCGGTGACGGCGCTGGTGCAGGGCTGGCGGGAACATGCGCCGCAGGTCTTCCCCTTGCCGCATCCGTCCTGGCGTAATACCGGATGGCTGAAGAAAAACCCCTGGTTCGAAACCGAGCTGCTGCCGGTGCTGCAGGCCCGGGTGAAGGAGCTGATGCGATGACAGAAGAGACCCCGCTGGATCTGGCCCATGCGGCGATGGAGGCGGACCCTGCAGATGATGCCGCCCGGCTGCGGTTTTACGAGCGGCTTGGCGACAGCGAGCTGTTCCTGATGCTGACCGAAGAAGCCGCCGGCGGGCAGATCTCGCCGGAGCTGTTTGAGACACCCGAGGGGGCGTTTGTCCTGGTGTTCGACCGCGAGGAACGGCTGGGGCAGTTTGCCGGCAGGGCGGTGCCTTACGCGGCGCTGTCGGGCCGGGTGATTGCGCAGATGCTGGCCGGGCAGGGGATCGGGCTGGGACTGAACCTGGAGGTGGCTCCGTCCGCCATCCTGATCCCGGCCGGGGCGGTCGGCTGGCTGCATCAGACGCTGGGCCACGCACCGGAAGAGGTGGAGGCTGCGGTGGAGATGTTTACTGCGCCCAAGGGGCTGCCGGAGGCGTTGCTGACGGCGCTGGATGCCAAGCTGGCCACTGCCGGCGGGCTGGCCGCGGCGGCCTATCTGGCAGGGGTGCGCTATGGCGGCGGCGGCCAGGGGCATTTGCTGGGCTTTGTCGGCGCCAAGGAGGCCGCGCAGCCGTCGCTGGCCAAGGCGGCAAGCGAGGCGCTGACCTTTTCCGGGATTGAGGCGGGGGCGATGGATGTGGCGTTCTTTACCGCCGAGGATCCGGTTGCGGCCAGTCTGGCCCGGGTTGGTCTGCGGTTCGACCTGCCGCAGCCGCCGGAGCCGGAAACCTATCAGCCGGAGATCCCGGGCAGCAACCCGGACAAGCCGCCGCGGCTGGTCTGACTGAAGCTGATCTGATTGAAGCCGGTGCGGGGGCTCCCGCCTGTTGCAGCACATTGTCCAATGTGCCTCGCAGTTGGGCGCGGCGCTGTGCTGGCGCACAGCGCGGAGTTTCGGCTGAGAGGCGCTTGAGGGCAAATAT
>NZ_JAXMOX010000361.1:0-2233 GCF_034669605.1 Leisingera sp. | reverse complement strand
GGATGCCCAGCTCATCACACAGGGCACGGGCCTGGTTCAGATATTCGGGATGGTAGAAATACATGCCGCCGGTGCCCTGCACCACGGGTTCCAGAATGAAGGCGGCGATGCGATCTGCGTTGGCCTCCAGCACCGCGCGCAGTTCTCCCAGCCCGTTTTGCGCCGGATCATCCACCCAATCCTCATGGATGCGGATCGGCGGGCGGCTGACGAAATGCTGCACACTCAGCGCGCCCTGGAACAGGTGGTGCATGCCGGTGTCCGGATCGCAGACGCTCATCGCCTTCCAGGTGTCGCCGTGATAGCCGGAACGGATGGTGGCAAACTCCTTGCGCCCGGGCTGGCCGATGGCGTGCTGGTACTGCACTGCCATTTTCATCGCCACCTCGACCGAGACTGAGCCGCTGTCGCAGTAGAAGATGCGGCTGAGGCTTTCGGGGGTGATTTCCAGCAGCTTGCGGCCCAGGTCAATCGCCGGATCATGGGTCAGCCCGCCGAACATCACATGCGGCAGCGTGTCGAGCTGGTCGTGGATGGCCTGGGTGATCGCCGGGTTTCTGTGGCCGTGCATCATGCACCACCAGGACGACATGGCGTCGATCAGCCGGGTGCCATCATCGAGGGTAATATGCACGCCCTCCGATTCCTTGACCACAAAAGTCGGGCCGGGTTTGGCGACGTTGGTGTAGGGGTGCCACAGATGCTGCTGATCGAATTCCAGCTGGCTGAGGTCGGCCGTCATGCCGGATCTCCCTTGCTCAGCGCCTCGCGGATCAGGTCGAGGTTGATGTTCTCGGCAAAGGCCGTGGCCAGCGCCTCGGCACCCTCTTCGGGGCGCGTTGCGCCTGGACCGCCCGCAGCCGGGCCGCCTGCGTCACTTCCGACACCCGGTGCGCTGCGCAGCGCCTCGATATAGGGCAGCCGCCCCAGATGCGCCGCCTTGCCGAACTGGCAGATGGTTTCCTCCACCTCAGGCTCCGGGTTGCCGATGAAAGCGACGCCAACCACGTCGCTGCCTGCATCCTGCAGCGCCTTCAGCGACAGCAGCGTGTGGTTGATCGTGCCCAGTTGGGTGCGCGCGCACAGGATCACCGGGGCGCCCCAGCGCGCAATCAGGTCCAGATACAGGGCGCGCCGGTTCAAGGGCACCATCAGCCCGCCCGCGCCCTCGGCCACCAGCACGCCATCCACCTGGGGCAGTTCCAGCCTGTCCGGATCGATCTCTGTCTCCTCTGCCTCGGCCGACAGATGCGGCGACGCGGGCAGTTGCAGCAGATAGCCTTCCGGCAGCGCCGGGCGGCCGGACAGGCGGGTGACGATCTGGCTGTCGGTTTCTTCCTCCAGCCCGGATTGCACGGGTTTCCAATAGGTGGCCTCCAGCGCCTGCACCAGCCCGGCAGAGAAGATGGTCTTGCCAATGCCGGTGTCGGTTCCGGTTACGACCAGCGTGTTCATGGGCGTCATGGACGTCATGGGCTTGCCTCCAGTTCGCGGGCGAGGTCTTCGAACATCGCGGTGATGACCTCTGCCCCCGTATTCAACGTGATCGACAGCCGCAGCCGTGCGGTGCCGCGCGGCACTGTCGGCGGGCGGATGCCGCGAATGTCATATCCCTGCGCCTGCATTGCGGACGCCAGCGCCATTGTGCGCTTATCATCACCGATCACCACCGGCAGGATCTGGCTTTGAAAGCCCTCCAGCCCGCACAGGCGTCTGGCCTCTGCTTGGGCATGGGTGATCCCCTGCCACGCCTGATCGCGGCGGGCGGGGTTCTGCTGCAGCTCCTGCAAGGCCGCGCGCACTAGCGCCGCGTTCAACGGCGAAGGCGCAGTGGCAAAGATGAACCCGCGCGCCTTGTTGATCAGCGTTTCGACCAGCACCCGCTGGCCGCAGATCAGCGCGCCCGACGCGCCCAGCGCCTTGCCGCAGGTGTGCAGGGACAGCACGTTGGGGCGGTGGGCTATGCCATGCGCCAGCCCGCGGCCCAGATCTCCGAACAGGCCGGAGGAATGCGCCTCATCCACGACCAGCACGGCGCCGTCTGCATCGGCCAAGGCCATCAGCGCGTCCAGCGGCGCCAAATCGCCATCCATGGAATAGACCGCCTCAACCGCGATCCAGACCTGCCCAGTGCCGCCGCCTGCACGCCAGTCGCGCAGCACCTGCCCAGCGTCAGCAGCATCGCCATGGTCAAAGCTGCGGGTCTCGGCCCGGCCCAGCCGCATGCCGTCAT
>NZ_JAXMOX010000360.1:0-2319 GCF_034669605.1 Leisingera sp. | reverse complement strand
GGACAGCACCGCCAGCAGCACGCCATACCCGCTCAGCACCGTGCCGCCGCCCGCCAGCAGCATGACCGGCAGCATCATCACGCTGGACCAGGCGAAATTCACCGCCGTGGAGACCAGCGGCTGCCGCGCGCCGCGCCCCAGCAGGCTGTAGATGCCCCAGCCCAACCCGCTTGCGGCCATCAGCAGCGAGGCCGCCAGAGGTGCTCCGCCCGCCTCGGCCGGCCAGACCACATAGGCCAGCCCGGAAAACGCCAGAACCGCTCCGGCGGTCTGGGCCGCCCCGGTCCGGCTGCCGCGCAGAGCGCCCCACAAGACCATCGAGATCTGCACAACCCCGAACAGCACCAGCGCCCCCAGACCGGCATCAAGATCCTGATACGCCAGTGTGAATCCCGCCATATACAGCGTCAGCGCCGCCCCGCCCCACAGGCTGGCAGGGCGCAGAAGGCGCTCCCGGCTCCAGGTTTCCAGCCCCCGCAGCCGGCAGAGCAAGGCCAGCATCAGCGCCCCGGAGACCAGCCGCCACAGGCCAAAGCCGGTGGCATCCATATGCCCGCCCGCAATCGCGGCCCGGCCGAGGATGGAATTGGCCGCAAAGGCCAGCATGGTGAGGCAGACGAGGAGAAACAAACGCATGGGCATTGGCTAGCGTGCCAGACTGCACTGCACCAATGAATTCTTTGTGTCACAGGGCAGAGAAAGCGCGCGGGTAGATCAGTTCCGCCTCCGGCGTGTCATCGCCCCGGCGCAGGATCAGCGTGTATTCCAGCGGGTATGGGCTGCTGAGCTTCTGCGCCCGTGCCAGGCTGAAACCGTGGCGGCCGTAAAAAGACGGTTTCCCCAGGACAACGATCGTTCCGGGCAGAGGTTCCTGCACGCCTGCAGGGGCGGCATCATAACAGCTCTGCAAGTGCTGCAGCATCCGCGCGCCGAACCGCCACGGTCCGCGGCACACCTCATCCCGCGGCCCGCCAACCTGCATGTCCGGGCTGCCCTCCGCCAGCCTGCCGCCCTGCCACTCGGGCCGCACTGCCATCGGCGCCAGGCAGGCCCAGCCCTCCGGCGCCCGCATCCGGCTCAGGGCAAAATAGCCGCCTATCTTGCCCTCCCAAGGCGTCTGGAACTCATACAGCATATCGCCGTCCGCCCGCAGCTGCCGCACCAGCCGCGCCTCGGCATCGGTGGGAAAAGCCGCCTTCAGCAGCGCCTCCACCCCGTCATAGTGCGCGTCCGTGACCCCGGTCAGGACATCCGGCCCAATACCCATTTTTGCGTCTCCCGCATTCCCCTTTGCATCAATACCCGCGCCGCAGGCAGGCCGGCAAGGCGGGCCTGATGTCCCCCCGGAAACGAAAAGGGGCCGCCCTTGCAGGCAGCCCCAAAGTCATCCGGATGGATGGCTGATGCTTACATCATGCCGCCCATGCCGCCCATGCCGCCCATGTCGGGCATGCCGCCGCCGGCGCCTGCGCCTTCTTTGGCGGGTTTGTCAGCAACCATGGCTTCGGTGGTGATCAGCAGGCCGGCAACCGAGGCTGCGTCTTCCAGCGCGGTCCGCACCACTTTGGCCGGGTCGATCACGCCGAAGGAGAACATGTCGCCATATTCTTCGGTCTGCGCGTTGAAGCCAAAGGCCGGGTCGTTGCTTTCGCGGACCTTGCCGGCCACAACAGCACCGTCAACACCGGCGTTTTCAGCGATCTGGCGCAGCGGCGCTTCGATCGCCTTGCGCACGATCACGATGCCTGCGGACTGGTCGGAGTTTGCGCCTTCCAGCGATTCCAGAGCCTTGCCGGCCTGAACCAGGGCAACACCGCCGCCGACGACAACGCCTTCCTGCACAGCTGCGCGGGTCGCGTTCAGCGCGTCGTCCACACGGTCCTTGCGCTCTTTCACTTCCACTTCGGTCATGCCGCCGACGCGGATCACGGCAACACCGCCTGCCAGTTTGGCAACGCGTTCCTGCAGCTTTTCACGGTCGTAGTCGGAGGTGGTTTCTTCGATCTGAGCGCGGATCTGGCCAACGCGGGCTTCGATCTCGGCTTTCTCGCCGGCACCGTCGACGATGGTGGTTTCGTCTTTGGTGATTTCGATTTTCTTGGCCGAACCCAGCATGTCCATGGTCACGGACTCAAGCTTCATGCCCAGATCTTCGGAGATCACCTGGCCGCCGGTCAGGATCGCGATGTCCTTCAGCATGGCCTTGCGGCGGTCGCCGAAGCCCGGTGCCTTGACAGCAGCAATTTTCAGGCCGCCGCGCAGCTTGTTGACAACCAGGGTTGCCAGCGCTTCGCCTTCAACGTCCTCGGCAATGATCAG
>NZ_JAXMOX010000359.1:0-2333 GCF_034669605.1 Leisingera sp. | reverse complement strand
CGCTGGTGCTGCAGGCGGCCATCGCCGGCGAGGGCTTTGCCTTTGGCTGGCAGCATGTGACCGAGCCGCTGATCAAACAAGGGCTGCTGGCCGCGCGCCAGGATTGGTCGTGGACCACCGGATCAGTGTTCTATCTGGTCTGGTCCAAGAGCCAGGACCTGATTCCCAACGCCGAACTGGTGCGCGAATGGCTGCTGGAAATGGCCAGGCCCGGCAGCGCCTGAATCACACGATCCCTGAAGTATCCCTGACTCGCTGCTTCGACGTGCGGCGGGTCACATGCAGCCGCCGCACAAACGCAAGGATGAACAGCAATGTCAGGATCAGCACGATGGTCGGAGCCGGCGCGCTGTCGAGGAAGAAGCTGGCATAAGTGCCCGCCAGCATCGACACCATGCAGACCAGAACCGAGACCCACAGCATGGTGCTGAACTTGCGCACCACCAGAAAGGCGATGGCACCCGGCGCAATCAGCAATCCAATCGCCAGGATCAGCCCTGCCGCGGACAGGGTGGCCACAATCGTCAGCGACAGCGCCGCCAGCAGCCCGTAGTGCAGCACTGTCACCGGCAGGCCGGAGGCTTGCGCCTGAGCGGGGTCAAAACTGTGCAGCACAAGATCTTTCCATTTCAGCACCAGCGCCGCGCCAACACCCAGCGAGATGATGCCCGCGGTCCACAGCTCATTCGGCTCCACCCCCAGCATGTTGCCGAACAGTATGTGGTCCAGATGTGCGTTGGTCTCAACCGAGACATAGAGCACGATACCGAGGCCGAACATGCCGGAGAAGACTACCCCCATCACCGTGTCCTGTTTCACCCGGCTATTGCCGGACAGATAGCCAGTGGCAACCGCACAGAGCATGCCCGCAGCAAAAGCGCCCAGGATCAGCGGCAGCCCTGCGATATAGGCCAGAACGATACCGGGCAGCACCGCATGGCTGACCGCATCGCCCATCAGCGCCCAGCCCTTCATCACCTGAAAGCACGAGAGCAGCGCCGTCGGAACCGAAACTATCATCGAGATCAGAAAAGCGTTCTGCATGAACGCGAACTGGAACGGCATCAAAAGGCTTTCGAAGTCCATCACACAGCTCCCTCTTGTGCGGCGGGGCCGCGTTTCAATGCCTCGCGCGCCTTGCGTTTTGCGGCCAGCAGCCCGTGTTTCGGAGCAAAGACAAAGACCGTCAGAAAGATCAGCGTCTGCAGGGTCACAATGATGCCGCCGGTGGCACCGTCCATAAAATAACTGGCGTAGGCGCCAAAGAAGCTGGTGAGGGCACCGATCAGCACCGACACCATGATCAGCCGCGGAAACCGGTCGCACAGCAGATAGGCGGTGGCACCCGGCGTCACCACCATGGCGATTACCAGAAACGCGCCGACGGTCTGCATTGCCGCCACGACGGAGGCCGACAGAAGCACAAAGAACACCGTCTTCAGCAGCCCGGGCTTGAGCCCGATGGTGCGGGCGTGGTTTTCGTCAAAGAAGGTGACCATCAGGTCCTTCCACTTGGCCAGCAGTACCGCCAGCGAGACAAAGCCGATGATTGCCAGCTGCAGCGTATCCTCGGGCGTGATCGCCAGGATGTTGCCCATGGTGATGGTCTGGACTGAGACCGACATCGGACTGATCGAGACGATGAACAACCCAAGGCCGAAGAAGGAGGTGAAGATCAATCCGATGATCACATCAACCTTGAGGCCGGAACGCTCCGACAGGAACAGCATCGCCCCCGCCGCCAGCCCGCCGGCAATGAAGGCGCCCAGCGCAAACGGCAGGCCCAGGATATAGGCTCCCGCCACCCCCGGCACCACCGAGTGCGAGAGCGCATCGCCAATCAGCGACCAGCCCTTGAGCATCAGATAGGCCGACAGGAAGGCGCAGACGCCGCCGACCAGCGCCGAGACCCACATCGCATTGGTCATATAGCCATAGGAGAACGGCTCCAGCAGATATTCCATCATTCCTGTTCCCGGCTCTCGCTGGTCTGGGTCTTTTCACCGTATTGCACAAAGGGACGCTCATCGTCGGTCAGGATGGTGACCTCGCGGGTGTCGCCGTCGTCATGCAGCGCTTGGCCGCCCAGGGTGAAATGGCGCAGCACCCCGCCAAAGGCGTGTTCAAGATTCTCGCGGGTAAAGGTTGTTGCGGTCGGGCCGTGCCCCAGCACCGTGCCCTTGACCAGAACGGTGCGATCGCAGAACTCCGGCACGCTGCCCAGGTTGTGGGTGGAAACCAGCATCACCCGGCCCTCGGCCCGCAGCTCGCGCAACAGGGCGATGATCTGTTCTTCGGTCTTCACGTCCACCCCGGTAAAAGGCTCGTCCAGC
>NZ_JAXMOX010000358.1:0-2371 GCF_034669605.1 Leisingera sp. | reverse complement strand
AATGCCGAACCGCATGTCCTGAAGGTGGGACACCCGCTGACGGACCATTTCGTCAATCAGAGCCGAACGGCCAAGCCGCGCCGATTTCCAGCGCCCGGCAACCGGTTCAATGGCCGGAGAGGTCCAATTCAGCACCTGAAAAGTGGCGCCGGACGGCAGGTTGGCGGCAATGACACCGCCGATGTTCTCAGTCAAATCGTTTTGACCGATCGACGCGCCCACTTCCATCAGGAAGCCGCTGCCGTGGGTAAAGTGGTAGAGCTTGTGTTCCGGATCATAGACCCGCCACGGCAGAATGTCGGAGAGCACATCACCCTCCATCAGGTCCGGCTCTTCCTCTGTCCACGGGACATCCCCGAACAGACCGTCCATTATGTCACGAACAATTTTCATTTCCTGCCCCTCTGACGGCGTTTTTTGCCCAATAGGGTATTGCGTGGAAAAGAGCGGCTTACGGCTTCAACAGCTTGCCAAGCCTTGTCACGGAAGTGGCGAACTTGCTCTACAGGGAGCCACACCGTCACTTCGACAAAACCAGCTTTGCGTCGCTCTTGCCTGATCGAGACCATGCGGGCTGCTTTGTCGCTCAGGCTTGTTGCGTTGGTTTTGCTCATTACTGCCGCCACTGCCCTTCCTGGATCACGAAATGCACAAAGCGCGCCTCATGCATGATCCCGCCTTCAACAAGGATCGGCGCAATCCAGAGCGTTCCGACGACTTCCGGAGAGCGGTAGGCCGCAGCGTTGTAGGGAAATCCGCCGTCCGGCAGGCCGGTGAAGGCCCCTTTTCCGGAGAACAGCGGATTTTGTGCCAGGCTCTTCACCGCAGTGTCTTCGGGACGCTCCTGAACCGAGGTCACAGCAGCGGATCCAGTGCCGTCCACAGCACCGATAGTTGTACAGGGCGACCCTTGCTGCGCTTCACACAGGAAGTCTTTTTCCGTGTTCGGGTTGGCGCAACCAGCGGTCAGCGCGACCAAAATCAGGCTTGCAAGTTTCTTCATTGGCCCAGCTCCACCCCTTCGAGAAACACGAGCTCGACCTTGGTTCCTCCATAGAGGGAGACCACCGGTTGATACTGTTCGGCCCGTTTGATGTAATAATCAGCCAGCGTGCTGGCCGCTTCTTCCGCTCCGCCGGCCAGTGTGCCTGCGCCTGCGCTTTGCAGGATCTGACTGACCGAAGCGTTTTCTTGGCCGAGAGACGCAGTAGCTCCGGCACTCAGCCCTTTGCCCAGGCCGCCCAAAGCGCCCGCGATGGCCGCATTCCGAACGTTTGCCCCCTCGCGGCTCACGACGTGACCGCGCGCACCTTCCTTACCGGATCCAGCCATGTAGCCTGCGACTTTGGTTTCCAGGACTTCCCCCTGCCGGTTTACGCAGGTCATGGAGATCAGGCGCACCTTGACCCGTTCCGACGACAGGTCGCCGGTTGCAGACCCCTGCACCGTGCAGCCCTTCAGGTTCACCCGCGCGGGCTGACGGTTTCCAAGCGCTGCGGTCACTGCAGAGCCGGTAATCCGGAACAGAACCGGAATCGGATTGTCCCGGTTAGAGACGTTGGTGGCCGCATCGGCGCCCGAAAGGACTACTGCTGGTGCGTAGCTGCCTGCAGGGAGGTAGCTGCCCAGGCGGCGGATCTCGCGTTCTTCCGTTTGCGGCTGATCGATGGCAGCGAGTGTGAAATTCTGCCCGAAGTTGCTGCGCACCGAGACCCCTTCCCCATCACCGGCTGTTTGCCCTGTCCGGCGAGGTGTCGTGCGCGTAGGCGTGCGGCGCTCAATGAAGTCGCTTCCCGGCCCGATTTCCGCTGGCTCGCGCGTCAACTGCTCTTTGCCAGGCAATTGGGCCGCGGCATTGAATGATTGCTCCGGCCCGCTTGAGGCCGGGCGGTTTTTGGCTTCAGCCAGTTGGGTTTCCAGCGTCGAAATCTTTTCGATCAGCTGCAAGATAGGCTCATCATATTCCTGCCGGATTGCCTCAGCCTGTTGTACGGCTTCGCGGCGGGACTGCTCGACCAGCTTGCGCTGCTCTTGCAGCTCCTTCTGAAGACGCTCCATTTGGAGCCGCCCGGAGGTGATCCAGGACATTTCCGGTGAGGCCGCAGCCGTGCGGTCCGAAATTATCGTTTCGTCAACCGTAGGGTTGGAGCGGTTCGGGAGACCCGCGCCCCCTGCCCCACGGTTCATCATTGCGCCAAGAACAACGAAGCCCCCAACCACGACGACGCCAACAATGCCAATCGCAATGATCTGGTTCTTTTTGCGGTCTTTCTGAGCCATCACTTCGCCCTCACAACAACAACCCAGGACCGTTCACCGGCGGCGAGGCTTTTTTTCTGAACCCAGACTGACAGCACGCCAGCCCGGTAAA
>NZ_JAXMOX010000357.1:0-2386 GCF_034669605.1 Leisingera sp. | reverse complement strand
AAACCCCGATGAGCGAACCAGAGTTCACCGCCGCGCTGCGCGAAGGCGTTGCTGCCTCGCAGGTGCTGGGCTGGACAGATATGCCGCTGGTCTCGTCGGACCTGCGCGCGCGGCCTGAATCGCTGGTGATCGCCGGCCCCGAAACCCGCATGGCCGGCGAGCATCAGGCGCGTGTGTTCGGCTGGTATGACAATGAATGGGGTTTTTCGGCCCGGATGCTGGATGTGGCGCGGCTGATGGCCGGGTAAATGCCGGCTCAGCCTGCCGCGTCTTTGCAAGCCCGCCCCCGGCGGACTTGTTATTTCTGCGGCTTGCGCCCGGCACCGGCCAGGCGGAGCCAGCGGAAAATCAGCATTAATGCAATCATGCAAACCGCGAGACCGATCAGGTCGCCCGCCGCGTAAACTGCCATGACCGGCAGCTGGCCGCCGGGAAAGATCAGGCCTGAAAACACAACCGACTGCCCCAGGGAATTGATGACGGACGCCAGCCCTCCCACGGCCAGCAGCCCGGTCCAGGCAATCCGCCGCGTCTGACCCGCATAAAGCGTCCAGCCAAAAAGCCAGGCGATTTCAAAAGCGGCATATGCCGAAAACGCCCCGACTGCGATGGACTGCCACAGCACCGGCTCCCCCACGGGCAGCACAGTGCCTGGGGTGAATATCAGCTCCGACAGGACCGCACCGGCTGCAAGCGGCGGAACCGCTTTCCAGCCAAGCAGCCAGACGCTCAGCACCCGCACCCCGTGCGGCAGGTAGATCAGGCTGGCAAAGACAGTGATCTCCGGCAGGAACAGTTGCTGCACCGGCGTGACGGCCCAGGCCGTCAGACCATGGCAAATGATATAGGCCGCGGTGATGACCGCAAAACTCTGAAACTCGGACAGGACCTGCAAAACTCGTATCATGCCGCCCCCCTTAGACAGGAGCAGCGGTGGCTGCAATCATGTGAAGGCCTTGATTACGCGGCGCTGTCACTTTGCCGCGGGATCAAAGCAAACCACATAATGCTTGGCTTTGCTGCCGCCCGCCCGTTCCAGCAACCCCAGTGCCAGCAGCGACTTCAGTGTCCGGTGAAAGGTCGCCTGGGCAATTTCCCGCACCAGCCGGTGGCTGCGGATCTGCTCGGATTGCACCGGGGCGCCTGGCACCGAGGTCAGCGCATGCGCCGCCAGCAGCACATCCCTCTCAACCCTGCTCAACCGGTCCAGTCCGATGTCGCGCTCCATCATGTGGAGCATATCCCGCAGTTCAAAAATTGACTTCAACTGATCCACTTTTACACCTCCGGGAAACCTAATCCGCTGCTAAAGAACCGCTTAATATGCCACTATAAGATGACACCACGCGGAAATTATCAATCCGATAATTATCTGGACAGTACAATCCCGCGTGGTATCATTCCCGCCAGGCTAGGCTGCATGTGAGTGGTGGCTGCGCCTGACGTTTACTCGAAGTAGCCTTGTTAACGAGTGCCAGCTCCGGCAGCTTCAACTGCCGGAGCTGCGCGGCATAGTATGAATTTCCTACCGGTTTCCAATCATCTTTGCAGCCAATTTCACCGCACGCGCGCCAAACCGGCAGGATTGCGCCCGCGGCTTGGCACTCCACCCTCAGTGTTGCGGCCGCATGACGGCCGCGATGCGCGGCAATCCGCCTCTGGTCAACGCAGGCCCAAGCTGGGCGGAAAGCTGCTGCTTTGCCGGTTCCATCCTGCAATTTTCCCGTGTTAGGCTTTGCCTCTAACCGCCTGTGGCCCCGCCGGGCTTAGAGGCAGAATTTCACGCCCGCCGCCGGGAGCTGACATGCATTTTTCTTTCCGCCCGCGACCCTTGGCGCGCGCCCTTGCCTTCAGCCTGCTGGCAGTGCTGCCACCTGCCGCCTTTGGCGCCGAAGCGACGCTGCAGGCGCCCGGTGCGGATGCAGACCTGGCCGGGCGGCTGCGCGGCGCCTCCTCTTCGGTGGCCGCCAGCGGTGAAACCAATGTGCAGGAACTGCTGGCAGCGGCCTTGTCGGATTACCGCACACTGGTGCAGGTGCTGTATGATGCGGGTCATTTCTCGCCGGTGGTGAATATCCGCCTGGACGGGCGCGAGGCGGCGGGGATCCAGCCGCTGAATCCGCCAAAGGACGTCAGCAAGGTGGAAATCACCGTGCAGCCCGGCCCGCGGTTCACCTTTGGCACGGCAGAGCTGGCGCCGCTGCCGCAAACCAGCGACGTGGAGATCCCCGCAGGCTTTGCCCCCGGCCAGCCTGCCAGCACCGGAGCGGTCCGCGAGGCGGCGATTGCCGGCGTGCGGGCCTGGCGCCGCAGCGGCCACGCCAAGGCAGCGGTGTCGGATCAGAAGATCACAGCCAATCATGTGCAAGCCCGGCTTGATGCACAG
>NZ_JAXMOX010000356.1:0-2387 GCF_034669605.1 Leisingera sp. | reverse complement strand
TCAGCTCGACATCACCGCGGTCGCGCCATTCCGCCAGGATCGGCTGGCGGAAGAGCCAGACAACATCCGGAGATGGCGCCAGGTCGAGAACCGATTTCTCGGTCATAGGTATTCCCTCGTAGAGCCCCGTCAGTTCATATGGATTTGCAAAACCAAGTTCGTCCAGCATGGCGGGCGCAGGCCATTCGGCAATGCGCAGAATGACGTTGTCTGCAGCTGGCCTTAAGGCCCTCGGCAGGGAAGCTATAGTGGCGCGAGCGATCTTCTCGAAATGGTCAAAGTCGTGGTGCATGCGTTGTATATGGTTTCTCGGAGCGGTGTAGTGAACCGCCAAGCCGGAGGGAGGCAGCTCATACGCCTGGTGCGATCAGCAGCCTACGGCCCCAAATCGGACTGCGACGGATACCGCACCGCTGTGGCCAGCTGCTTGCCTCAGAAAGGTATATCTGCTTTGACCGAGATCAGCTGAAAACACAGGTGAAATATGGCAATTGATCTAAAGGGGCTGAGTGCCGCTGAATTGGAAGCGCTGGCCAAGGAAATCGAAGTCCGCAAAGTGGAAGTAGAGGACGAGGCAAAGAAAAACGCTTATGCCGAAATGCTGGCCATTGCGGAAAAACATGGCGTGGCCTTTGAAGAGGTTATTGCTCTGCATGGCGGAAAGGGGCGTAAATCAAGCGCAAAGGCACCTGCTAAATACGCCAATCCAGCTGACCGATCCCAAACCTGGAGCGGCCGCGGGCGTAAGCCTGCTTGGGTCTACGAAGCTTTGGAAGCTGGGAAGTCCCTCGAGGATCTTGAGATCTGAAGCAGCAATTCATTTGGTGGGCTAACGCAGGCGGCACCACGTACAGTTGCGCGGGGCGCAATTGGCAACATGGGCTGCCTGCCGTCATTCACGCCTGGCGCGGCGAACGCCCGGTCGGAGCCCAACTTGTACCTTGGAATTTCTCGCTGCGCGCGCTCGCAGCACGAAAATCGCTGCGCTTGCATCATCTTCTGCGCCGCTACGCGGCGTGAAAACCAGCCATTCAAGCATGCTGCAGCTATCGTCAGGGGCCAAATTCACAGGTCGCGGACCTTCCTGTCGTTCGCACAGTCTCGGGTTATGACGGGTCTAAGCCTTGAACGGACATAGGGTTTCGGCACTTCGGGCGTATCCTGCACGCCCTCAGTTCCCGCGTCATGAAGGGAAAAGCTGGCGTTCATCGCCCGATGGTGGTTAGAATATCCCCCACAATCTCGCCGCAGGAAAATTCAAAGGCAACCGTGCGCAGGAAGCGTCCCCGCATTGAATTAACTGTGCGTTTGAGCGCCGTCAGGCGGTTCATAAGCCCCCCGGCCTCATGGCCGACCACAGGTTCAGACCCAAGCTTGAAAAATGAACGACGGTCACCGGGAGCGGGTCCAGATTAGAGTTTTTCCCGCTGCAGGGACAACAGAATAGGCGCGCACCTTCAACGTGGTGTCGTCTTGGATTGACATCTGCACATTATAGTTTCTGCCGTCGTCCGGATTGTAAATCCGCCCGCCCGTCCATGTGTTTTTAGTAGTTCGGCGAAGGCCTCTGAGGACGGTTAGCCCCAACAGAGGCCGTGAGCGCAGCGCCGGGTTCTTGTTCTTTATATCTACCAGCGGCTGCCCATCAGCATCATTTGGCCATCTGAACCAAGCGATATTCCCGCATAGGCGGGCACCGCATGAAAAGATCTGCACCTGGATACGTTCGTTTGCGTGCATCCAGACACCGGACGGCGTTTGGCGTTCCGCCCCAGCAGCAGTTTCGGCCAGCAGCGACAAGAGCAGAGCAATGCACAGACAAGCCGACGCATGGCCGCTGGACCGTTGCAGCTTTTGAGCCTTTGCCCTGATCATGTTAACCCTTTCGTACGAGCAGCAGACATGCGCAGAGGATACTAGGCTGCGCGGCGGGCCGCACTTACACCAGTCAGGCGTATGATTTATTCCGCCGCAACTGGCCGCCGGGCCTTGAGCGCCTACATTACACGCCAGTGCCACTGTTGGCGTGGATTTATCCGCCGCGCCATTGTTGTGGTTGTTCATTGCCGAAGGTGGCTCCCGGCGGATCGGAACTGACCTGAGCGGCGTTCTGCATTCCAGGCATGGTTACGGTCTTCCGTGCTCCGCGGGCAAGAAATTTGGCACCGCAGCTAATCTGTATTAGCGACGGCTGCGGATTCTTGCCGCAAAATTATACCAGCGTCAGATGCATCGTGCCGGGTCTTTGCCGGCTGAAACACGTTTCATCCGGAATGCGGATCCCGATGTGCCCGGCCAGAGGAGTTCATTATGTCTGTTAAATCTATACTTCAAATAATGGTAATAATGCCCGTGGTTCTCGGCCTAGCCGGGTGTCTCCGAAACGA
>NZ_JAXMOX010000355.1:0-2413 GCF_034669605.1 Leisingera sp. | reverse complement strand
TGGCCGAGGCCGAGGAACGCCGCAAGGCCGCTGAAGCGCAGAGCCCGCCCCCCAAGGAACTGGGCGGCCGCGAGGGCCCCGACCCAGCCCGTTACGGCGACTGGGAGAAGAAAGGCATCGCCGTCGGTTTCTGAGCGGCGTTGAGAAAGCTTTGGCTTCTCTTTTGCAAACTGCTCTTGCCGGAGGCAGCGGCCCGCAAGGGCCGCTTTTTCGCGTCAAAGTCCCAGCACATCCACCATGTCATACTGGCCGGGCTCTTTGCCTTGCCCCCACAGGGCGGCTTTCAGCGCGCCGCGGGCAAAGATTGCGCGGTCGCTGGCCAGATGGCGCAGCACAATGCGCTCACCAGCTGCTGCAAACAGCACGTCATGCTCGCCCACAATGTCGCCGCCGCGGATTGCGGTGAATCCGATATCGCCGCGTTTGCGAGCGCCGGTAATGCCATCACGGCCGGAATCACGCACATCCGCCAGTTTCACGCCGCGCCCTTCCGCGGCGGCTTCCCCTAGCATCAGCGCGGTGCCCGAGGGCGCATCCACCTTGTGGTGGTGATGCGCTTCAACCACCTCGATATCGAAATCTTCGTCCAATGCCGCGGCGACCTTCTTGGTCAGCTGAACCAGAAGGTTCACCCCAAGGCTCATGTTGCCAGCCCGCACAATCACCGCGTGGCGCGAGGCCGGTTCCAGCTGGGAAATCTGCTCATCGCTCATACCTGTCGTACCGATCACATGCACCGCGCGGGCTTGGGCTGCCAGTTTGGAAAAATTCAGCGTTGCCTCCGGCGACGTGAAATCAATCACCGCTTGCGCTTTGGAAAATGCCTCCAGCGCATCCGTCGTCACGGTAACGCCAACAGGCGCCCCGCCCATTGCTTCGCCCACATCGCGGCCGGCCCATGCGTGGCCGTCGCGCTCCACCGCGCCCGCCAGTGTGGCCTGATCGCTTTCCAGCACCGTCTTAATCAGCATCTGCCCCATGCGGCCCGATGCGCCGGCAATCACGATCCCTGGTTTGTGAGTCATTGAACAATTCCCCTATTCAAGCTGGATTTGTCCTACATCGCCGGGCAGCGCTTGGCAAAGCCCGCAATCCGGCATAGATCGGAAATATGGCAAAGAACAAATTCCACGACGGCCCCGGGCCCTCCCAGCGCCAGCTTCGCGTCGGCGAACTGATCCGTCGCTCCCTCTCCGAGGTGCTGGCGCGCGGCGATGTGCATGACCCGGATCTGAACCGCATGTCGATCACCGTGGGCGAGGTGCGCACCTCGCCGGACCGGAAAATCGCCACTGCCTTTGTGCTGCCTTTGGGCGGCAAGGGACAGGAGGATGTGCTGAAGCTCCTCGCCCGGAACAAGGGGGAGCTGCGCCGCGCGGTCGGCAAAAAACTGGGACTGAAGTTCGCCCCGGATCTACGCTTCCGGCTGGATGAAACGTTTGATCAGATGGACGAGACCCGCCGGATGCTGTCCCAGGACGCGGTGCGCCGCGACACGGAAGAGTGATCCGCAAGGCCGCCTTGCTGCTGGCCGCGCTCTGGGCCGCTCCGGCCGTCAGTGCGGTGGAATGCAGCGATGCGGCCTATAAAGGCAACCGGTATTCGATCTGCGAAGTAGATGCGTCAGAGGAGCAGCTGCGGCTGTTCCTGCGTGATGGCGACGGGCAGGTCTACGGGCATTTCTCTTCTCTGGACACAGCACTGGCAGAGGAGGGCAAGGCGCTGGCCTTTGCCACCAATGCCGGGATGTATCACAGCGACCGGTCTCCCGTAGGCCTCTATGTCGAGGACGGCGCCAAGGAAATGCGGCTGGTAACCAATGCAGGCCCGGGCAACTTCGGCCTGCTGCCCAATGGCGTGTTTTGCATCCGCGAGGCCCGGGCTGATGTATTCGAAACATTGGCTTTTGCCGAAGCCGCCCCCGCCTGCACCTACGCCACCCAATCCGGGCCGATGCTGGTGATCGATGGAGAGCTGCACCCGCGCTTCCTGCCCGATTCGGACAGCTATTATGTAAGGAACGGGGTCGGAACCTCAGCCGATGGCCGCCGTGCGGTCTTTGCCATCTCGCGCAATGCGGTGACGTTTCACCAGTTCGGCAGCCTCTTCCGGGATTACCTTAAGCTGCCCAATGCGCTGTATTTCGACGGCAATATCTCGCGCCTCTATGCCCCCGAGATCGGGCGCACGGATGGCGGGCGGCGGATGGGCCCCGTGGTCGGCGTGGTCGGCGCGGCGCCGTGACGCGGGGCCGTGGTTCGGCCTGAGGGCAGTTTCATCTTTGGCGTGGCGGTGTGGCTGGCCTGTTTCAGGGTCTGATCGGCCGCGCCTGTGTCAAATCCCGGTGGTCGCCGCATCCGGGCATCGAGCCCGGCTGCGACGATGCCTCCGGCGGGGATATTTTTGGAAAGAT
>NZ_JAXMOX010000354.1:0-2442 GCF_034669605.1 Leisingera sp. | reverse complement strand
CCGGTCTGGGTCGAGGCGGCGCCGCCCGGCGCGGAACAGGCCGAGGGCATCCCGTTCCGCAATCTCAACGACGGGGTGACGCCAGTGGTGATCGGCGGCAATGACTGGGCGGCGGCCTGGGCAGTGGACGGCAACGGACGGCCCATGCTGCCGGTCGGGCGCGGCTATGCCGGCGAGCGGCAGCGCGAACTGGCGTTCCGGTTCGGCGTCAATCTGGTGATGCATGTGCTGACCGGCAATTACAAATCCGACCAGGTGCATGTGCCGGCCCTGCTGGACCGGCTCGGGCAATAGGGGAACGCGATGACACAGACGATCCTGTTTGATCCTCTGGTGCCCTGGCCGGTGATCTGGGCGGCGGGCGCCATTACCCTGGCGGCGCTGGTGCTGGGCCTGTGGAAGGGGCTGTCAGGCTGGGCGCTGCGGGCGCTGGCGGCGCTGGTTTTATTGGCCGCCCTGGCCGGCCCGGTGCATCAGAGCGAGGACCGCGCGCCGCTCAGCGATATCGTGATTGTGGCCGAGGACCAGACCGCCAGCCAGCAGCTGCGCGGCCGCCCGGAGCAGACGGCGCGCGCGCGGACCCAGCTGAAGGCGGCATTGGCAGCCCGGGCAGGCACCGAGGTGCGCTGGATCACTGTTCCGGACAGCGCAGGCGACGCGGGCACCCGCCTGCTGGCGGCGATCGCGCAGGCGCTGGCGGATGAGCCGCGGGCGCGGGTGGCCGGTGTGATCGCCTTGTCCGACGGCCAGGTGCATGACGCGGGCCAGACGCTGAACCTGCCTGCGCCGATGCATCTGCTGCTGACCGGCCGCGCGGACGACTGGGACCGCCGCCTGATCGTGAAAAACGCCCCCGGCTTTGCCATCATCGGCGAGCCGGTGAAGCTGACGCTGCGGATCGAGGATCAGGGCGCGGCGCCGGCTGAGGGCGGTTTTGCCGATCTGGACATCTCGGTCGGCGGCGACGCGCCGCAGCGCTTTACCCTGCCGGTGGGCGTCGATTTCGAGCTGCCGATGGTGCTGCAGCACGGCGGCCGCAATGTGATCCGGTTCAGCCTGCCCGAGGAGCCGGGCGAGCTGACGGCGCGCAACAACACGGCGCTGGTGCAGATCAACGGGGTCCGCGACCGGCTGCGGGTGCTGCTGGTCTCGGGCGAGCCGCATGCCGGCGGGCGCACCTGGCGCAATCTGCTGAAATCCGACAGCGCCGTGGATCTGGTGCATTTCACCATCCTGCGGCCGCCCGAAAAGCAGGACGGGGTGCCGGTGGAGGAGCTGTCGCTGATCGCCTTCCCGACCCGCGAGCTGTTTCTGGAGAAGATCGAGGATTTCGACCTGATCATATTCGACCGCTACAAGCGCCGCGGCATCCTGCCGGCGGTCTATCTGGACAATGTGGCCAATTACGCTTTGGGCGGCGGTGCGGTGCTGGTGGCGGCGGGGCCGGATTTTGCCAGCGCCGACAGCATCTACCGCTCGCCGCTGTCGCTGATCCTGCCCGCCGAACCCTCGGCGCGGGTGCTGGAGGAGGCCTACCGCCCGGAAGTGACCGAGCTGGGCAAGCAGCATCCGGTGACCTCGGGGCTGGAGGGGGCGGCGGATTGGGGCCGCTGGCTGCGCCAGATTGAGCTGCGCCGCCCCGAAGGCCATGTGCTGATGAACGGTGCGGGCGGGCGGCCGCTCTTGGTGCTGAACCGGGTCGGCGAGGGCCGGGTGGCGCTTTTGGCCTCGGATCACGCCTGGCTGTGGAGCCGCGGCTATGAGGGCGGCGGGCCGCAGCTGGAGCTGCTGCGCCGCCTGGCCCATTGGATGATGAAGGAACCCGAGCTGGAGGAAGAAGCGCTGTGGGCCGAGGCCTCGGGCCAGCGGATGCGGATCCTGCGCCGCACCCTGGCCGGGCAGGCCGGGCCGGTGACGGTGACCAACCCGGATGGCTCCACCGTAGAGCTGGCGCTGCGCCAGACCGCGCCGGGCCAGTGGGAGGCCCGCTATCAAGGGCCGGAAGCGGGGCTTTACCGGCTGGAAGAAGGCGGCGAGACGGCGGTGGCCGGGCTGGGACCTGCAGCACCGAAGGAATTCGAGGAAACCATTGCCACCGGCGCTGTGCTGGCGCCGGTGCTGGAGCCCTTGCGCGGCGGCGTGCTGCGGCTGGAGCAGGGGATGCCGTCCTTGCGCAATGTGCGGGCCGGGCGCCCGGCAGCGGGGCGCGGGTGGATCGGCCTGACGCCGCGCGCCGCTTATGAAACCCTGTCGGTCAGCCAGGGGCCGCTGCTGCCCGGCTGGCTGGCACTGCTGATGGCCTCCTTCTTCATCGTCGCGGGCTGGCTGCGCGAAGGCCGCCGCTAAGGCCGCGCCAAGGAGGCGCTCCCGCCCGCCGCCAGCGCCTTGAAAGGCTCTGCTCCGGTTGGGCCAAGCGCCGCGCCAAAGGCGCGGCGCCGGGCG
>NZ_JAXMOX010000353.1:0-2450 GCF_034669605.1 Leisingera sp. | reverse complement strand
AAGCCCTTGCAGGAGTGAAAAAAACGAACCGCCGCGCGCCGCAAGGCCGCGGCGGTTTTGCTTTGCGTCAGGAGGCGCCCGCACCGCGCGCAGGTGTGGCCGCACCCCGCAACGATTTCAGGCTGCCACAGGCAAGCCAAATAAAGAGGCAGGAGCAGCCGGAGGTTGGACATGATGGCGCCTGTTTGGCGGTAAATGCCCGGATGGAGGTCAGGATAGGCTGAAAAATGTGGGGATTTGTGGGGCTGCCTTGTAACCCGGAAGGAATTCATGCCTTATGTCGCAAGGCAGTTAAACGCGAACAGGCTCATTCTTGACGGATTCACTTTCTCTCTCTCATCGCGAATTGGAACTGGTGGACGCTTTGCGGCGTTTGGGTGGCTCGGCCCGCAGCGCAGAGCTTGCAAAAATGCTTGATGTGTCCGAGGAAACGGTGCGCCGCACCATCAAGGCGCTGAACAAGGCTGGCACCGTGCAACGGGTGCATGGCGGAGCCTTTCTGCCGGGGCCGCAAAGCGCGACCAGCTTTGCCCGGCGGATTTCTGAGAATCAAAAGGAAAAAGCAGGGATCGCGGCCCGGGTCGCCGCATTTGCCCGTGATGGCATGGCGCTGTTCCTGGATGTCGGTTCTACCACTGCATTTATCGCGGAGGAATTGCGGCAGAAGACCGGGCTGATCGTGGTCACAAATTCTATCGGAGCTGCGCAGGCACTGGCAAACCACAATGGTAACAGGGTGCATCTGTTAGGCGGTGAATTGCAGAGCAATGAGCGCGGCACCTTTGGCTTTGTGGCTGAGCAGCAGGTCCGCCGGTTTGCGCTGGATCTGGCGATACTGTCTGCAGACGCATTTTCTGCCAAACAAGGCGTGCTTTATCACAGTGCGGCCGAGGCCCAGCTGGCTGGGGTGGTTGCCGATTGCGCAGAGCAGGTGGCGGTGGCTGTGGTCCATCCCAAGTTCGCGGAAACGGCGCCGCATTGCGGACCCGCCCCGCGCAAGATCGATGCGCTGTTTACGGACCGCAGACCTGACAAGAAACTCTCTGCAGCGCTGGCAGGCTGGGGGGTGAAAGTGGACGTTGCCCAGGGTGGCAACGATGATTGATATCCATCTGGCCTTGCCCGCCAGGCAACCTGAAAAGCAGGAGACCTGATGAACGGCCGCAGGAGATGCCCGCCGCGGGTGCATCCGGGCCGCGATCAGGCAGAATTGGCTGCGGCACGAGCCGATACAAACCCGCTGCAGGCCGCAAACAGGAACTGATATGGCAATTTTGACTTTTCTCATCAGTCTGGCGGGAGCCACGATGCTGCTGCTTTATGCAGTGCGGATGGTGCGCACCGGAATCGAGCGCAGCTATGGCGCGTCATTCCAGCGGTTGCTGACTGGCCGGCAAAGCCATCTCCAGGCGGGCCTGGTTGGCCTGGTGCTGGCAATCGTTTTGCAAAGTTCGGCTGCTGTGGCGCTGCTCACCTCCGGGTTCGCAGCCAGCGGTTATCTGGCCTTTCCTACCGGGCTGGCCATCGTTCTGGGCGGCGACCTGGGCTCGGCGCTGATCATTCAGATCCTCTCCTTCAAGCTCGATTGGCTGGTGCCGGTGTTGCTGGCGGCAGGCGGGTACCTGTTCGTCAAGACAGAAGCCAAGAAGGCGCGGCAGCTGGGCAGGATCTTGATGGGGGTCGCCTTCATTCTGATTTCGCTGCGTTTTCTGCGCGAGGCAATGGATCCGATCCGCGACAGCACCTTTTTGCCGGCAGTTGCAGGCTATCTGGCGCGGGATTACATCACGGCGTTTTTGGTCGGTGGTGCACTGGCCTTTGTGATGCATTCGTCTGTTGCCGCCATCCTGATGTGCGTGACGCTGGTGCAGATTGGTGCCATTCCCTTTGCCGCCGGCCTTTCACTGGTGTTGGGGGCGAATTTCGGTTCTGCTTTCATTCCGGTCTGGCTGAGCCGCGGGATGGATTTGCGGGCCCGCCGCATCCCTTATGCCAACCTGGCTTTGCGCGGCACCTGGGCGGTGATCTGCCTGTTCGGCGCCAATCTGGCGCTGCGCCAAGGGGTGCTGGGGGATCCGCAAGGCGGTCAGATGCTGGTCAACGCGCATCTGGCCTTCAATGCGTCACTGCTAGTGCTGACGCTGCCGCTTTGCACACCGTTGGGCGATGTCTTTGCCCGGCTGTTCCCCGAACCCGGGCAGACAGAGGTAAAGCATCCGGGGCGGCCTGTGAGTGCGCTGGAACAGGGCAGCTATGGCTCACCTGCTGTGTCTGTTTCTAATCTTAAACGCGAATTGCTGCGGATGTCGGACCAGGTCAATGCCATGTTCCGCCCGATCCTGGAACTGTATCAATCAGGCAGCAAAGAGCAAATCAAGATCGTCCAGTCGATGGACGATGAGGTCAACGCTTGTCTCTCCGGTGTCCGGAAATATGTGGCCGCGATCCCC
>NZ_JAXMOX010000352.1:0-2468 GCF_034669605.1 Leisingera sp. | reverse complement strand
TCTTCGCATGCGCGTGCGGCGAACGGACGAAATGCGCCTGCTTCATGCCCGGCACAATCATGTCGTCGGTATATTTGCCCTTGCCGGTAATGAACCGCTTGTCTTCCTTACGCGCCACGCGGGCGCCGATGCCTTCCATTCCCATGTCTCAAACTCCTCCGGTTGGGTGATGGAGAAAAGCCGGTGCGGGATGTGTCGGCTGCATTGCCGGATCTAAATCCAGGGCTGACAAACAAGCCGGATGTCAAATCCGGCAACAGCCCTTCAGATTCCTGATCCTTTCATCGCCTCTCGATCATCCGCAAGTCCTCAGCCTTTCGCCACTGCCTGTTCAGGCATGACTATTCCGCTGCGACCTTTGCTCCATCGCCCATCTTGGACGCGGCATCGAGCACTGCCTTGACGATGTTATGGTAGCCCGTGCAGCGGCAGATATTGCCTTCGAGTTCTGCGCGGACGGTTTTCTCGTCCAGTTGACCACCATGCCGCTCAATCATGTCGACAGCCGACATGATCATGCCCGGTGTGCAGAAACCGCACTGCAGGCCGTGGTGCTCACGAAACGCCGCCTGCACCGGGTGCAATTCGCCACCTGACGCCAGGCCTTCGATCGTCACAACCTCCGATCCGTCCGCTTGCGCAGCCAGAATTGTGCACGATTTGATCGCCTTTCCGTCGACGTGAACCACACAGGCCCCGCACTGGGACGTGTCGCATCCGACATGCGTTCCCGTCAGCCCGAGATTTTCCCGGATGAATTGAACCAGAAGAGTCCGGTCCTCGCATTGGCCGGAAACGGAACGCCCGTTCACGGTCATTGATACATTCGCCATAAAATTCCTCCCTGGGGTGTACAGACCTCACTCACCCTGGAGGCATCATTTTCCTTTTTTTGAAAAGGATCAACCGCTAAACTCGGTTTTATCTTCAACGGCAGGCGTCGGCCCACTGGGCGTATGCGCGCATGTCGTTCGACGCACGCATACCAGGCAGGTCCAGTCTGAAATCAGGCTGTAGCTGAACCATCTTCAGCACAGAGTTGCTTCGAAGCACTGCAAAGCCTGCATTTGCCGGGCAATCTGTCTGCAGAAATCGGTTGCCGCCATGTGCATTGCGATTTATGAACTGACCGGACGGTCGGTTAATCACGTTGAACGTCGTGGGAGAAACCTATCCAAAAGACTAAGACCGCCATTCCGGGGCAAGCTTTCCGATGCTACTTGGACATGGCATAAACTTTGCGCAGCACCGGCCATGCATTCCTGAGCGCCGACCGCTATGCAGTTACAAAAAATACCCCTAGTTTCCGGGGGAGCCGATATTTTGACCGGCAAGATCAATCTGGGAGGATCACATGAAGAAACGTCATTTCTTGAAATCCGCTGCAGTCGCAGCACTCGCCCTGTCCGCAATGGGCGCCTCGTCACTCGGCGCTGCCGCACAGGAAGTCACCCTGCGCATGCACCAGTTCCTGCCTGCACAGGCCAATGTGCCTGCTGGCATTCTCATTCCGTGGGCTGAAAAGATCGGTACGGAATCGGGTGGCCGCATCAAGGTCGAAGTCTTCTCCGCAATGTCGCTCGGCGGCACCCCCCCGCAGCTGATGGACCAGGCGCGCGACGGTGTTGTCGACATCGTCTGGACCCTGCCGGGCTACACGCCGGGCCGCTTCCCGAGCGTCGAAGTGTTCGAGCTTCCCTTCACCATGACCAACGCGGAAGCCACATCCCGCGCCTACTGGGAACTGTTCAAGTCCGACATGGAAGAAACCGAATTCAAGGGCGTCAAGATTCTCGGCGCCTGGGTCCACGGCCCCGGCGTCATCCACTCCAAGGGCGAAGGCATCCGCAAGCTCGAAGACATGCAGGGCAAGAAGATGCGCGGCCCGACCCGTGTCATCAACGGCCTGCTTGCTGAACTCGGCGCCGAACCGGTTGGCATGCCTGTACCGGCCATTCCCGAAGCCCTCTCCAAGGGCGTGATCGACGGAACCGTTATCCCGTGGGAAGTCACTCCGGCACTCAAGGTTGCGGAACTCGTGGACACCCACACAGAGTTCTCCGGTGATACCGCGCTCTATACTGCTGCTTTCGTTCTGGCGATGAACCAGGCCAAATACGACAGCATGCCTGACGATCTCAAGAAGATCCTCGACGACAACACCGGTGCGGATTTCTCCGCCTATGCCGGCAAGACCATGGAAGGTTTTGATGCCAGCGGCCGCGCAATCGCCGAAGCCACGGACAACGAAATCATTGTCCTGGACGAAGCCGAAGTAGCCCGCTGGAAGTCGGCCGCCGAAATCGTGCTCGACAACTGGTTCGAGGAAATGGACGACAAGGGCATCGACGGCGAAGCGCTGTACGAAAAAGCCCAGGACCTGATCGCAAAAAACACCAAGTAACGCGATTAACCGCCAAAAGCCGGCGGGTCAGCCTGAGAAGGGCAATCCCGCCGGGATACATCTG
>NZ_JAXMOX010000351.1:0-2469 GCF_034669605.1 Leisingera sp. | reverse complement strand
TGTGCTCTTCCGATCTCGAGGAAGACAGCCAGCTCGGCGATTTCATCGAGGACAAGAACGCCGTTTTGCCGCTCGATTCCGCCATTCAGGAAAACCTGAAGGAAACCACGACGCGCGTGCTCTCGTCGCTTACCCCGCGCGAAGAGCGGGTGCTGCGGATGCGCTTTGGGATCGGCATGAACACCGACCACACGCTCGAGGAGGTCGGTCAGCAGTTCTCGGTCACCCGCGAACGGATTCGCCAGATCGAGGCCAAGGCGTTGCGCAAACTCAAGCACCCGAGCCGGTCGCGTAAGCTGCGCTCCTTCCTCGATCAGTAAGACATCGCGCCGGGCCAGAGTGGCCCGGCGTTTTTCCTTGTCCGGCGCGCCCCTCGCATGCCGGACGTGACAGTCATTGACAGTTTCCTTGGCCCGCATTGGAACCAAGTGATTCCCGGGGGCGTTCCTATTCCGAACACCGAAGGAGACTGCCATGATCCGCCTCATCCCCACCGCCATCGCTGCCAGCCTCGCTGCCGCCGGAGTTTTCGCGGCCACGGATGCGCAATGGGACGACTCCGCACCGCTGGTGCTGGAGGTCGAGGTCGCGGCCGAGGACCTTGCCCGCTGTCAGCAGACGCTGCGCGATCTGGCGTCGCAGCCGGTCGTCACGGACGCCGGCCATTCCGGGTTCTTCGCCAATACCTCTGATCTGCCGACAGTCGTTTGCGTCGTTTACTGACCGTCAGGCTGACGCCACCACCGCAGGCCGCCCTCCGAGGCGGCCTTTTTTTTCATCCGCGAGCCGGCGCCTGTGCATTCCGCACCAAATCCGCTTGGTGTAGGATGTGGCGAACAGCTGGCCGGCGATCCAGTTCCGCCGGCGGCATGATCATGCCAGACACGGCATAGAAGGGGGTACCTGATGTCATTTTTCAAGAAGCTCTTCGGCGGCGGCAGCGCCTCCGGCACCGACAAGGACGACGCCCAGCCTGAGGAATACAAGGGTTTCCTCATCCATCCACAGCCGGTCAAGCAACCCGGCGGCTACCGCATCGGCGCCCGGATCGAGAAAGACGTCGACGGCACAGCCCGCAGCCACGATCTGATCCGCGCCGATATCATCAGCGATCCGGAAGAGGCCGAACGCATGTCGCTGCTGAAGGCGAAACAGGTGATCGACGAGCAGGGCGAGCGGCTTTTCGGCTGAGCGTCGGACCGCCGCATGGCCATTGACCCTGCGGCACGTTCCGGGTCAGGTTGTCCCGTGCCCGGAGACCGCCATGATCAGACCGCTTGTCCTTGCTGCCCTCTGCCTGCCCACAGCCGCCGCTGCCGCCTGCTTTGGCGATGCCGGCACGCCGCTGTTTCACTGCACGGTCGACGGCGGAGAGACCGAGATCCGCGTCTGCCTGCAGGACAACGCTGCCTATTACGCCTATGGCGCGCCGGGCCGCGCGCCCGATATCGTGTTTTCGCGCCACGTGCAGGATATCCACCTGACCCCCTGGCCGGGGATCGGCCGAACTTATTGGGAAGAGGTGGCCTTTGCCAACGGCCCCTTCGAATACCGCATCAACCACAGCTTTGACCGCAACGGCGAACTGCCGGCGAGCGGATTGCTGACGGTGACCCGCGACGGGCTGCAGATCGCCGAGCTGCGCTGTCAGACCGGCGGTGCATCGGTGGCCGATTTCCAGCCGCTGTTCGACGCCAAGGAGGAAAGCGGCCAGTGCTATGATCTCGGATCGCGTGTCTGGGGCAGCTGCTCCTAGCCGGCGTGGGTCCGGCCCAGCACGGCACGGCCGATGATCCGGTCGAGCGACAGCGCACCGCCGCCCTTGATCACCAGCACCGAGAGCACGAAGACCCACAGCGCCCGCTGGTCGAGGATCACCGCATCCGGCACCCGGTCGAACCAGGCGCCGAGGGTTTCGGGATGGGCGAGCCCGCCGTGGCCGATGAGGTCGGTCAGGCTCTGGACCACGATGAACCCGATCATGCCGAGCGCCGCCAGCCGGGTGACCAGCCCCAACAGGATCATCAGCGGCAGCAGGACCTCGGCCCACATCCCGGCCACGACAACCAGCCAGTGAAACACGCCAAGCTGGCTGACATCATAGGTCACCGCCTCCATCGCCCTGGGGAAGATCTGCGCATAGGCCCCGGTCGAGGGCTGCAGGACGCCGAACAGCCCGTCGCCCAGCTTGGTCACCGCCGAGGCCCAGAAATAGACCATCAGCACCGCGGCAAAGACAATACGGGCGAGCAGCGGCAGCAGCCCGTCGAGGCTGCGCTCGAGAGCGTCTGAGATCATGTCATAGAGGTTGACGAGCGCGGTCATGGCGTGCCTTTCTTCAGGTCTGTCAATGCGTTGCCTGAAATCAGCAGGCTCAGGACGGCACCGAGGTCGACCTCCGGTGCCAAGGCCAGCGCGGCCTCGTAGGCTTGGCCCAGGGTTTTGTCCGACTGCAGCGCGGCGATGAAG
>NZ_JAXMOX010000350.1:0-2496 GCF_034669605.1 Leisingera sp. | reverse complement strand
CTGAACCCCGGCGCAGCAATCCTGCACCGGGAAAATAGGATTATGCCTCGGAGGCGGCTTTGGCGTCTTCGGGGGTGCCCACCTGGCGGCTGGCCAGGGTCCGGTCGATCTTGCGGATCATGCCGGACAGCGCCTTGCCTGCGCCGATTTCCCAGAATTCGGTCACGCCTTTGGCGGCCATTGCCTGCACGCTTTCGCGCCAGCGCACCGAGCCGGTCACCTGCTCCACCAGCAAGGCGCGGATTTCATCCGGGCTGGTCACCGCATCCGCGCGCACATTGGCAATCAGCGGCACCGCGGGGGATTTGATCTCAACACCAGCCAGCGCTTCGGCCATGGCGTCGGCGGCGGGCTGCATCAGGGCGCAGTGGAACGGGGCGCTGACCGGCAGCATCACCGCGCGTTTGGCGCCCTTTTCCTTGGCGATCACCGCGGCGCGCTCAACCGCGGCCTTGGTGCCGGAAACCACCACCTGGGTCGGGTCATTGTCGTTCGCCGCCTGGCAGACATCGCCCTGCGCGGCCTCTGCCGCGACGGCGCGCACAGTTTCAAGGTCCAGGCCGAGGATCGCCGCCATGGCGCCCTCGCCCACCGGCACAGCGCTTTGCATCGCCAGGCCGCGGGTGCGCAGAAGGCGCGCGGTGTCGGCCACCGAAATCGACCCGGCAGCCGCCAGCGCCGAATATTCACCCAGGGAATGGCCCGCCACGAAGGAGGCTTTTTCAATGGTGACGCCTTCGGCCTCCAAGGCGCGCATGGCGGCCATTGAAGCGGCCATCAGGGCGGGCTGAGCGTTCTGAGTCAGGGTCAGGGTTTCAATGTCCCCCTCCCAGATCAGCCGGCTCAGCGTTTCGCCCAATGCGTCATCCACCTCGTCAAAGATGGCCTTGGCCGCCGGATAGGCATCGGCCAGCGCCTTGCCCATACCGATGGTCTGGGCACCCTGTCCCGGGAACACAAATGCGATCGTCATTGAAGACCTCGTCTGTTTAAGCGTTTTGCCTGATGTAACGGGCCTTGTCCTCACGTACAAGCAAAGCTGCACGTCGCGCACCAATCCTGTGCGCGGATGAAGGGCGCGCGAATATTGCACCCGGCAAAGGTGTTGTTACCTTGAAGGCAACGCATGAACACAAGAAGGACCGGCAGCCCTATGCCCCGCCAGAACACCTTTCAAAGCTATGGCAGCATCACCAAGACCTTCCACTGGCTGACCGCGCTGCTGATCTTCTCGGCCTTTCCGCTGGGCTATTTCGCCAACGGGCTGGCGCAGGAAATCCAAAGCCAGGGGTTTGACGGCAGCCAGGCGGTGATCGCACGGGCCACACTGCTGTTTTCGCTGCACAAGACGCTGGGCGTCACCGTGTTCTTTACCGCGCTGTTGCGGATCCTGTGGGCGCTGAGCCAGCCGAAGCCCGGCCTGCTGCACCCGGAACGCAGGGCCGAGGCGCTGGCGGCGGAGATGGTGCATTGGCTGCTCTACGGCTCGCTGGTGGCGGTGCCGCTGTCGGGCTGGATCCATCACGCCGCGACCACCGGCTTTGCGCCGATCTGGTGGCCGTTCGGGCAGAGCCTGCCGTTTGTGCCGAAGTCCGAGGCGGCGGCCGCTTTCTTTGGCGGCGTGCACTGGGTGCTGGTCTGGACGCTGGGTGCCTCGCTGGCGCTGCATGTTGCCGGGGCGCTGAAGCATCATGTGATCGACCGCGACGCCACATTGCGCCGGATGCTGCCGGGCCGCGCAGACCTGCCGCAGCCGCCCGCGCAAACCCACAGCCTGGTGCCTTTGCTGGCGGCGCTGGCGGTCTGGGCCGGTGCCTTGAGCGGTGGCGCAATGATCGGTGTCTATGGCGGCCAGGATCAAAGCCAGGCCAAGGAACGGGAATCGGGGGCGGAGGGCACCGTTGCCCCTGTCGTGGCTGCGGGCCCTGCGGCCGGGGGCGGCTGGACTGTGCAGACCGGCACCCTGGGCCTGTCCGTCACCCAGATGGGCAGCGTCGTTTCCGGAAGCTTCGGCGAGTGGGATGCGGTGATCAGCTTTGAAGAACCTGCCGCGCCGGGTCCGGCAGGAAATGTGGAAGTGACCGTATCCATTCCCTCGCTGGAACTGGGGTCGGTTGCCGGTCAGGCGATGGGGGCGGATTATTTTGACAGCTCCAACTTCCCGGCCGCCCTGTTCAAGGCGGATATCGAAAAGCTGGCTGAGGGGTATCAGGCGGCGGGCACCCTGACCATCAAGGGCCAGACAGTGCCGGTCACCCTGCCCTTTGATCTGGAGCTGGAGGGGAACACCGCAAAGATGGCTGGAATGCTGACCCTGAACCGGCTTGATTTCGGCATTGGCAAAAGCCTGCCGGATGAAAGCTCGCTGGGGTTTGCCGTGGAGGTGCCGGTGGAACTGGAGGCGGTCCGGGCGGACTGATCCGCACCGCCGGCGCGCTCCCGCGCCTGGCGGTGATCAGCGGGCTGATCCCTTTTCCAGCCTTGGGCCGGGCGCCG
>NZ_JAXMOX010000349.1:0-2540 GCF_034669605.1 Leisingera sp. | reverse complement strand
CCCCCCCATAGCGCCCGCCCGGACTGCTTTGAGACCGTCCCCGATTTGAGACCGACCCCGATTTGAGACCGTCCCCGATTTGAGACCGACCCCGATTTGAGACCGACCCTGATTTATGAACGTTCCCGATTTGAACCTTCGGGATTGGCTGATGTTGGCTGACTGTCATGTCAGGCGCGACCGCCGGCCTGCATCTGGTCCCACAGCGGCAGGCACATGCGGCCTGCACTGGCTTCGATGGCGGCGCAGGCGTCCACCGCCAGATCCTCGCGCCAGCGGCGGGCGGCGATCTGCACATTGATGGGCTGCGGCCCATTCGGCAGCTGCGCCAGCCGGGCAGGCACTGAAGCAGCGGGCAGACCGAGGAAGTTCATCGCATAGGAGTAAACTGCGCAGCCCAGCACCTCATGCACGCCTTCCGCGCCTTCGGTGTCGCGGTCCGGCTTGAAAAAGGGCTGCGGCAGGAAAGGCGATAACACCAGCGGGTATTCCTCCATGAACAGGGACCATTGCCGCGCGTAATGCGTGCGCTTGGCCATCATCTGCAGCAGATCGTCCCCGGAAAAGGGAGGGAACTCCTGGAAATAGACGGCAAAGATGCCGCGCACGGTCTGGGAGCCTGCCGCGTCCACATCCCCCTTCATCAGTGCATGGATCTCGCCCATCAGGGCGCGGTAGCCGGTGCGTCCGGCCTCGAATACATCGGGCGGTTCCGCTTCCTCAACCAAATAGCCTGCGCCGGTCAGCGCCTCACGGGCAAAATCCAATGCGGCTTCGACTTCGGGGTGCAGTTCATAGCCATGGGTGTTCTTGCTGAAGGCAACCTTGACCGGGCCATTCAGCGCTTCACCGCGCCAGGGTACCGGCACATGGAAGGGGTCGCGCGGGTCTGCGGCAATCAAGGAGGGCATCGAAAGATGCAGATCCTCTGCCGAGCGGGCAATCAGCCCCTGCACCGACATCAGCTGCGCCAGCAGACCGCGCTCGGCGGATTGGCTGGGGTTCCAGGCCGGGACCCGGCCCAGGCCGGGCTTGACTGTCACCGCGCCATTGGCTGCCGCCGGAAAGCGCAACGAGCCGCCGATGTCATTGCCATGCGCCAGTGCACCGATTCCGGCCATCACTGCAGCCCCGGCGCCGCCGGAGGATCCGCCCGGCGAGATATGCCGTCCCCATGGGTTATAGGTGCGGCCGTGCAACGGGTTGTCGGTGTCGGCGCGGAAGGAAAATTCAGGAGTATTTGTCCGCCCGATTACCACCGCCCCGGCCTTTTGCAGATTCTCCACCACCGGGGCGTCCGCAGGCGCGATCAAGTCCTTCAGCGCCGGGACGCCGTTGGAGGTGGCATGGCCTTTCTGATCCACGTTGATCTTGATGGTGACCGGCACACCGTGCAACGGGCCGGGAACTGCGCCGCCTGCGCGCGCCTTGTCGAGTGCGCGGGCGCGGTCCAGTGCCTCGACGCTCAGATCTTCAACGACGGCATTCAGCGCTGGGTTCACCGCGTTCATTCGGTTGATGGAGGCTTGCACGGCGCCTTCGGCGCTCAGATCTCCGGTGCGTGTCAGTTGGGTCAGTTCCGCGGCACTCAGGCGCCAGGTCTCCGGATTTGTCATGCTCAAGCCTCCTTGGCTGCAGCCTAGGAAGACAGGGCGGAGTTGCAAGGAAAACCGGACGGCAAATTGCCGGAATTCTGCGGATATTCCTCGTGGGTCCGGGCCCGAGGCCGCCGCTGTCGCAATGGCTGCACCAGAAGATAGTTGAAACGGGGTTGGATGCTGTCTTCATGGAATCGCTGCAATTTAGAGAGGCTCTGGCAGCTGTGCCGATCAGGATCAGCCAAGAAAACCCCGGCGGGGTCACGCGCCTGCTTCCTCCCGGCTGGTTCCGCCCAGCTCTGGGCAAACCACCCCGGCGCAGATAGTCCGTGCAGGGGCAGGGAAGCTGGAAAGCCATACGTCAGACGTTTGAGCGTCTTCAGAAAGTTGGTCTGGTCCTCGGTCCGCCTTTCCGGCCGTGATTTCCGCAGCGCGGCGGCGGCAGCGGCTTTCTCCCGCCTTCTCCCGCGGGCGAAGGTTCCAAGCAGCCCTTCCTCCAGCCATCCTCACCCGCCTCCACACATATTTTTTTAGGTCCCGGCATCTGCTGTTTCACGACTTGGACGGCGGAACCTCTGGGATCGAAATGCGAACTGAGGCTCCAGCGGGTGATTCCCCGCTTGCAGCGGCCATGTCCGCCCGAAAAGTTTGCAGTTTTGCAAATTCGGCGAGGCTTTCCTGAATATTCTACCGCAAAGACCTGTTTGCAAACCGGATTGGATGCAAAATGAACTCAGCGTGTAAATTCTGTAAACCCTGGCCGTTTCCCTGCTCGAAGCCTGTAAATTCCTTGACCAACCTTACGTGCGGAAGCTGCAAAACTTGCCCGTTTGACGCTTTCTCGCCTACGCAAAGAGCAGGAGGAGATGAACACCATGGGATATCAGGACATTTACGCCGGCTGGAAACAGGACCCGGAAGGGTTTTGGATGCAGGCTGCAC
>NZ_JAXMOX010000348.1:0-2559 GCF_034669605.1 Leisingera sp. | reverse complement strand
AGTTGTTATGCCAATAGCAGTGCTGGGTAGCTATGATCGGACAGGATAACCGCTGAAGGCATCTAAGCGGGAAGCCCCCCTCAAAACAAGGTATCCCTGAGAGCCGTGGTAGACCACCACGTCGATAGGCCAGAGATGTAAGCGTGGTAACACGTTCAGTTGACTGGTACTAATTGCTCGATAGGCTTGATTTGATCCAGTAGAAGCAAGACTTCAACTTATCAATCAAAAGCATACACATACAATCAGTTGTACATGACTTGGACAAAAACACGCTTTGCGTTCCAATGGAGACGGTGCGGGAACGGGCATCCTACGGATACCCTGCCTCCCGCCGTCGCTCTGCAGAGCAAAGCGCGTCAGGAATTTATTTGGTTTGGTGATCATAGCGCGAGCAAAACACCTGGTCCCATCCCGAACCCAGCCGTTAAGTGCCGTAGCGCCGATGGTACTGCGTCTTAAGACGTGGGAGAGTAGGTCATCGCCAAACCTAATAAGTTCCTGATAATCAGTATCTCTCTACGATGATCTTTCAAAACCGCCGCTGCATAACATGCAGCGGCGGTTTTGCGTTGGGAAAAGCGGAAAGGTGCCGCAGATCTGTCCATTTTCCGCCCTGCCCGAGGCGCAATAGATCGGTAACTCTTTCGCAACCGCGTAGAGAGACTGATATGACCACCCATATAGATAAGGCCGATACCTCCACAGCGCCCGAGTTGGACGCCGCACCGCGTTCTGCAATACGCAATCTGATGCAGGACGCGCAGGAGAGCGAACAACCGAGGTCAGCTCAGGCTACAATGGCAATGTCACAAGAGCCGGCGGTCAAACCGCGGCGCATGGGGCGGGGGACTTTCCCAGACTTGTCGGCACCGGAGACGGCCCAGTGCAAATCCCGCAAGCCTTTGGCACTAAACTTACCCAAGAAACGCCCCTCGCTGCGGGCGGTTGTACTCAGCCTTCTTGTGCTAACTGTAATCCTACAGCCTTGGTTGGTGCTGGGCGTGGTTGTCGGTACTATCTTTGTCACGCTGGGGGTCTTTTTTGCCCTTGGCTACGACAGCTTCTGGCAGCGGGCAATGGCGTTTGGGCGCTGGTACGCCGGGCGGAGACCAGCACGGGCCGCCCGACTTCATGCGCGGTTGGATGCCTTTGCGATGAAATGGGATGCGGTGCTCGATCGATTCCCCGAAGGGACAGTGGATGGTCTCTACCTTCCAGACTTTGGCGAGATGGCAGCCGCCGACATGCGTCATGATGAGGCGCTTGCTCGCCGGTTTGACCGGCTTCGCGAGACCGAGGTCTAGCCCCTAGGCGATGTAGTCTTGAAACTAGACGATGGACCCGTTACATCCCCAAAATCCGCCAATAGGGAAACATGTCATGGCCACTACCAATCCGCTTCAGTTCATCCAGCAGGTCCGCACCGAAGTCGCCAAGGTTGTTTGGCCAACCAAACGCGAAGTCATGCTGACCACGGTGATGGTTTTTATTCTTGCCGCGCTGACAGCTGTTTTCTTTGCGATTGTCGACATTCTGATCCGCGGCGGGCTGCAGCAGGTTCTGGGTATGTTCGGCTGAGCATCGCCCGCATTGGTGAATTTATGTTTACACCCTTGAAACCTGCGTCTGCGCGGGCTATTGCGCAGACCTGACCTGAAAAGGGGCGTGCGGCGATTCGAGTTGCGCGCCGATTTTTTGTTCAGACGTTGCGGGGCAGAGGCCCCGTGTGATTGACGAATTTACATGCCGGGACAGCCCGCATGGCAAGACAGGGACCAGAGTTCAGATGGCAAAACGGTGGTATTCGGTCAGTGTCCTGTCGAACTTCGAAAAGAAGATCGCCGAGCAGATCCGCGCATCCGTGGCCGAGCAGGAACTTGAAGACCAGATTGACGAAGTGCTGGTGCCCACCGAAGAGGTGATCGAGGTCCGGCGCGGCAAGAAGGTGACAACCGAGCGTCGCTTCATGCCCGGCTATGTGCTGGTGCATATGGAAATGTCCGACGCGGGCTACCACCTGATCAACTCGATCAACCGCGTCACCGGTTTCCTGGGCCCGCAGGGCCGCCCGATGCCGATGCGCGATGCCGAGGTTCAGGCGATCCTGGGTCGTGTGCAGGAAGGCGAAGAAGCGCCACGCACGCTGATCCACTTCGAGATTGGCGAAAAGGTCAAGGTTGCCGACGGTCCGTTCGAGGACTTCGACGGCATGATCGAGGAAGTCGACGAAGACAACCAGCGCCTCAAGGTGTCGGTCTCGATCTTTGGCCGGGAAACCCCGGTCGAATTGGAATTCACGCAGGTCAACAAGCAGATCTGAGTGTATGGCGGGCCTAGGCCCGTCATCCCGGCGCCTCAAGGGTGTCGGTCACTGTGGGAGGCAAGGGCGCCGCGGCGCCTAACCCGGACCACGCAACGAAGATCCCGCGGGGCGCGCCCCAAGGGTGTTGAAAGGAGAATGGTCAGATGGCCAAGAAACTCGTCGGTACGATGAAGTTGCAAGTTAAAGCGGGTCAAGCAAACCCGTCCCCGCCCGTTGGTCCGGCTCTCGGTCAG
>NZ_JAXMOX010000347.1:0-2565 GCF_034669605.1 Leisingera sp. | reverse complement strand
CGCCAAAGATGGCGATAAACCCTTGGAAGGAGGTATCTAATGGAAGGAAGTGGTGAGCCGTGCAGGATTCGAACCTGCGACCCACTGATTAAAAGTCAGTTGCTCTACCAACTGAGCTAACGGCCCACTTCTTCGTCGCTGTCTAAGTGTTTTCCCCAAAAGGATCAAGCACTTATTTCGCTTCGGAACTGCCTGGCAGCCTGTGTCTTGCTGTCCCGATAGGCGGCGTATCTAGGGCCAGTGCGGCGGGGGGTCAACCCCTTTTTTTAACTTTTCCCGCTGAAGGCTGGATTCATCTGCGGCACAGGTCTATATGCCCGGAATGAGCACCCAAGCAGATACCTCTCTCCCCTTCATGAAGATGCACGGGCTGGGCAACGATTTCGTTGTAGTCGACGCGCGCGCGAAGGACATTGCCATCTCTCCGGCTATGGCCAAGGGAATAGCCCACCGCCAGTTCGGCGTCGGGTTCGATCAGCTGGCCGTGATTTCGAACGGTCCGGGGGATGCCCATCTGACCTTCTACAATGCCGATGGCTCCACCTCCGGAGCCTGCGGCAATGCCACCCGCTGCGTGGCGCGCCACCTGATCCTGGAAAGCGGCAAGCCCGGGCTGCATCTGACCACGGACCGCGGCGACCTTTATGCCCGCGACGCCGGCAATGGCCTTACTTCGGTCAATATGGGAAAGCCGCAGCTTGATTGGCAGGACATTCCGCTGGCCGAGGAAGCGGACACGCTGGAACTGCCGATTGAAGGCGGCCCGACCGCCACCGGCATGGGCAACCCGCATTGCACATTTTTTGTCGAAGATGCCGAGCTGATCCCGCTGGATGAATTCGGCCCCCGCTACGAACACCATCCGCTTTACCCGCAACGAACCAACGTGCAGGTCGCCCAGGTGACCGGCGCGGACCGCATCCGCATGCGGGTGTGGGAGCGCGGCGTGGGCGTGACGCTGGCCTCTGGGTCGTCCTCCTGCGCCACAGCCGTTGCGGCCGCCCGGCGCGGGCTGACCGGGCGCAAGGTGCAGATCGACCTTGATGGCGGCAGCCTGTGGATCGACTGGGCCGAGGATGGCGTCTGGATGACGGGAGCGACCATGCATGTCTTTGACGGCACGTTCACGCGTCAGTTCCTGGAGAGTCTGGTATGAGCGCGCCCAAGTTCACCACGCTGGGCTGCCGCCTCAATGCCTATGAGACCGAGGCGATGAAGGAGCTGAGCCAGCAGGCGGGTCTGAAGGACGCCGTGGTGGTGAACACCTGCGCGGTCACGGCCGAAGCGGTGCGCAAGGCGCGTCAGGAAATCCGCAAACTGCGCCGCGAAAACCCCGAAGCGCCGATCATCGTGACCGGATGTGCCGCCCAGACCGAACCGGAAACCTTTGCCGCGATGGAGGAGGTCACTCGCGTCATCGGCAACACCGAAAAAATGCAGGCCGGGACTTGGGACGAAATCGCCAAAGGCCCGGACTTCATCGGCGCCACGGAAAAGGTGCAGGTCGACGACATCATGTCAGTGACTGAAACCGCAGGCCACCTGATCGACGGTTTCGGCACCCGCTCGCGCGCTTATGTGCAGGTCCAGAACGGCTGCGACCACCGCTGCACCTTCTGCATCATCCCCTTTGGCCGCGGCAATTCCCGCTCCGTCCCCGCCGGTGTGGTGATCGACCAGATCAAACGGCTGGTGGACAAAGGCTATAACGAAGTGGTGCTGACGGGCGTGGACCTCACCTCCTGGGGCGCCGACCTGCCGGCGCAGCCGCGCCTGGGCGATCTGGTGATGCGGATTCTGAAGCTGGTGCCGGACCTGCGGCGGCTGCGCATCTCCTCGATCGATTCGATCGAAGCGGATAACAATCTGATGCAGGCCATTGCCACCGAACCGCGGCTGATGCCGCATCTGCACCTGTCCTTGCAGCATGGCGATGACCTGATCCTGAAACGCATGGCCCGCCGCCATCTCCGCGACGATGCCATCGCATTTTGCGAGGAAGCCCGCCGCCTGCGTCCCGAAATGACTTTCGGGGCGGATATCATCGCCGGCTTCCCGACCGAGACAGACGCCCATTTCGAAAACTCGCTGAAGCTGGTCACCGACTGCGATCTCACCTGGCTGCACGTCTTCCCCTATTCCAAGCGGGAAGGCACCCCGGCCGCTAGGATCCCCAACAAGGTGAACGGCACAGTCATCAAGGAGCGCGCCGCCCGGCTGCGCGCGGCTGGCGACGCCCAGGTCGCCCGCCACTTGGCTGAACAGATCGGCCGGACCCACCTCATCCTGATGGAAAACCCGCATATGGGCCGCACAGAACAATTTACAGAAGTGAACTTCACTGCGGCGCAGGTGGAGGGCAGCATTGTCACCACGCAAATTACCGGGGTGGCAGGCACCCAACTTATGGCCTGATACCGTTTCTAACTGCCCTGGCGCTGACGTAGGCGGTTATTCATTGCTGCTTTCATTGTCCTTGGTTCCAAGACATAGAATACGCATGGCGTCAGTATAGCAACCAGCATGAATGTTAGCATACCTAACACGACCAACCCGGGCAGCCCT
>NZ_JAXMOX010000346.1:0-2579 GCF_034669605.1 Leisingera sp. | reverse complement strand
ATTTTCATTGGTTTATCTCCTGTTGGTTTTGCTCCGGTTGGTTATTCCAACCCGGTTGGGTCAAGCCGCATGCAAACCGCCTTGGGCTCGGTAAAGGCATTGATGGCTTCGGTGCCGAATTCGCGCCCGATGCCTGACATCTTGACCCCGCCAAAGGGCATGGCGGTGTCGAGGACGTTGTGTGTGTTGATCCAGACGGTGCCGGAATCAATTTGCCCGGCCAGCACGTGCGCCTTGTTCAGGTCGCGCGTCCAGATGCTGGCACCCAGCCCGTATTCGGTGTCATTTGCCGCCGCCTTCAGGTCCGAAATTGCGTCAAGACGATTGGCGATCACGACCGGGCCGAAGATTTCTTCGCGCATGACGGCGGCATCGCGGCCCACATTTTGCAGAAGGGTCGGTTCGTAGAAATAGCCCTGCGTGCCGGCTTTGCGCCCGCCGGTCACAACCTCTGCCCCGCTGTCAATTCCGCCCTGGACCATCTCGCTGACCTTTTCCAGTTGCCGTGCCGAGACCAGCGGTCCGAGAGCAACGTTCTGTTCAAAGGCATGTCCGATGGGAAGGGTGGCTGCGAATTCGGCGATGCCTTCGACGACGCGGTCATACACCGGAGCCTCTACGAAAAGGCGGGAACCGGCGGTGCAGATCTGGCCGGAGTTCGCGAAGATCGCCATGGCGGCGCCGGGGATGGCCTGATCCATGTCGGCATCGGCCAGCACGACGGTCGGGGATTTGCCGCCCAGTTCCAGCGTCACCCGCTTCATCTGAGGCGCGGCAGCTTGAAGGATGCGCTGTCCGGTCAGCGTCGATCCGGTAAAGGTGATCTTGCGCACCAGCGGATGATCCACCAGCGAGGTGCCGACCGGGTCGCCATAGCCTGTAACGATGTTGACCGCGCCGGCGGGGAAACCGGCCTTTTGGATCAACTCGCCCAGCCGCAATGTGGTGAGCGAGGTTTCCTCCGAAGGTTTCAGCACGATGGTGCAGCCGAAGGCGATGGCGGGGGCGATTTTCTGGATCGCCTGACCCAGCGGGAAGTTCCACGGCGTGATCCCGGCCACCACACCCACGGGGCGGCGTTCGGTGTAGGCGCGGTATGTGCCGCCGTCGTTGATGAAGGGTGACAGCGTGAGGTATTCACCCGCCATCTTTGACGACCAGCCCGCATAATAGCGCAGCGCATCCATGCAGAAGGCAAGGTCGATGTTGCGCGACACCGCGTAGGGTTTGCCGTTGTCCCAGCTTTCAAGGGTGGCCAGCGCGTCGGCTTCTTCCTCGATCAGAAGGGCCAGCCGTTCCAGCAGCCGCCCCCGGTCCAGCGGGCGCATCTTTTGCCAGGCGGCGCTTTCGAAACAGCGATGGGCGTCCTTGACCGCGCGGTCCACATCCTCGGCACTGCCTGCCGCGATATGGGCAAAGGTCTGTTCTGTGGCGGGGTTGATGACGGGGATTGTCTGACCCGAAGCGGCTTCGACCCATTCGCCGCCGATCAGAAGCTTGGCGGGCGGGAGGGTAACATCGGGAAACGGGGTTGTTGCTGTGTTCATTCTCTGCTTTCCGCGGCTTTGCCCAACAGGGCCTTCGAGGAAAGATTAGTAAGTGCAGAGTGCAGTCGCTATCCGCTGAGGGCAGCTATGGCAGGTATATTTGCGCAGTTCTGGCGGCGTTGAATGTCTTGCAACAGTGACCCGATGCGTTGGGGACGCCGAACAGGATCGGCAGGCGTCAGCTGGCAAAGCCAACCCGATGGCCAAATGTTTCACAGCCTTTGGCCGGGTCAAGAGGCACGCGCTGCGTGTGGCCGGGCTGTTGGTCAGTCTTGTCCCGTTGTCGGATGCAGGGCGGCACGCGCCAGCGTGTGCGAGGGGTTTTCGCCAAAGCTATCCCTGTAGTGACGGGCGAAGCGCCCGACGTTGCCAAAGCAATAGCGTAGGGCAACCTCGGTCACACTGTTTGTGGCTGATCCGTCACCCATCAGGTCATGACGCGCTTGTTCAAGCCGGAGCTGAAGCAGTCGATTGCCGGGTCGCGTGCCGCAGGCTGATGCAAAGTGCGCCCGCAGCGTCCGTTCCGACACATCCGCGGCGGCTGCCACGTCCGACACGGATATTGGCTGTTTCAGATGTGCCAGCATGAACCGTTGGGCGACCCGAACCGACCGGGGCATTGCGTGCAGTTCGGTCTCGTTCTCTTCAAGAGCGCCTGCGAGGAACAGTTGCAGAAAGGAATCCTCGAGCGTCGTGGCCACTTGCGGTGCCAGCGCGCCCATCTGTGGCCGGTCCAATTCTGCGCACAGAAAATCCGTAAAGCGCATCAGCGTTTCCCCCGGTCCGTCGATTTTTAACGCCCCGAGGGAGAACGCCATTCGACCGCTGTCTTCGCCGCGCAGGGCAAGGGCCCGTTTCAGCGCATCGGGCGGAATGCCCACGGTCAGGTGGCGCTGCGCGGCGTTCAGGTTCAGTTCGAAAACCTCGCGGGGGTCGATCACGACGAAGTTGCCGCGTGCCAGTTTGCTGTGATGCGCGCCCTGCACGATCTCGGCCTCGCCTTCGAGGGGGATCATCAAGAGAAACAGCGGC
>NZ_JAXMOX010000345.1:0-2607 GCF_034669605.1 Leisingera sp. | reverse complement strand
CAGGGCCATTTTACATCGCAGGCCGGTGTCACGGACCTGCACGCCGCCATCCGCACCGGCGCCTCCCACGAGACCCGCAAGGCGGCGCGCGGCCAGACACAAAAGGTGGACCAGCTGTGAGACAAGCGACCTCTTCAAATCCGGGCGCGGTCTTTCGCCTGGTCGGCAATACCGAGCTTCCCGAGTATCCGGTGTCCTCGTCGGTGCGTCTCGACAGTCACGGGTTCATCGCGTGGGAGTTCCGGCGGTATCTCAACTCGGACATGCGCTGGAATGCGACCCACGAGGTCAAGGGCATGTGGTTCGACCTCGCGCAGATGTCCCATGAGCAAACGCCGGTGGGGACACTGCCGGACGATCACGCGCGGCTGGCCCGCATGCTCGTGCCCTTTGTCGATCTCGTGACCTTCGAGGCGCTGGTCGAGCGGCCCTACGGGGTGCTGCATGGCTGGCACCCTTGCGTGTGTGACGACGGCACCGTGCGCCTGATGCACAACACGGTGACCCGCGTGGTGCTCGAGGCGCTGACGCGCAAGGAACTGAACGCCGCGCGCACGGACAGCGCCTCGGCCCGCAAGCGGCTGGACCGCCTGGCGGTGGCGCTGGCCGGTGTGGCGCCCTCGATCGCGATGGAGCCTGCGCAGGTCTACTGGGTGGATGCCCATATCCGCGACGCCATGGACCGCGAGGGCAACAAGCGCCGCACCGAGGCGCAGCTGCACGGCGCCATCCAGGCCTGCCTCGAGAAGGTGGCCGCAGGCTTCTTCCGCAAATCGCAAAGGGAATGACATGTGTCGCTATGTGTCCACGGACACATAGCGACAGTCCCGGGACACATAGGGACAGTCGCGGGACACATAGACGGACATAGCGGCGACTTAAGGGGTCTATGTGTCCCGCACCACAAGACAAGACACGACAATATAGGAAACCAAGGGCGCGGCAGGACGCAAACGGGGGGTGAGGGTTGAAACGGACCAGGCTGGGAAAAGGGGTAAGGCATGGATGAACGGGCACAGAAAGACGGGGAGAAGCGGGTGCGGCACCTGCTGATCGATCAATTGGAACGGTTGGGACTGATGCGACCGGCGGGCATGGCCAAGCCTGCCTTCGAGGCGATGCAGGACGAGCTGTGCCAGCGGCTGGCCTATATGACGGCCGATGGCTTGGGCGCGCTGGCCGAGGACATGGCGGGGCGCGGCGGCGGCAAGGAACGCGACCGGTTCCCGCTGGCGGCGCGGGTGCTGGAACGGGCGCGGGTGATCGAGGCGCCACAGGCGGATGCTTCGCCGCTGATCCGCAAGGTCTTTGCGGCGCGGCTCGGGGAGGCGGCGCTGGCGCAGGGCTTTGCGCCCGAGCTGATGCGGTGGCTGCGGTCGAACCGGCAGTGGCCGAGCAGCTTCGTGGTCAACGGGATCCGCGACGGCGCGCGGGAGAACCTGCGCCGGGCCGAGGATCTGCGGGCGTCGCAGGGCAGGGGGCAGGAGCTGGGCACGGGCGACCTTGCCTGGCTGGAGGCGCGGCAGGCGGAGATCGCCCGCTGCGTGCAGGCCCGCGAGCTGGGGCTGGGCGATGCCGCCGGTCGGGCAGGGGCGGCGGCATGAGCGTGCAGGGGGTGATCAAGCCGGACAGCATGGGCCGCGTGCGGCGGGAGATCTCGATCCAGCGGCTGTTGGAGTGGGCCTTCGCGGATGAATGCGCACAGGTGGACTTCGAGGACCCGGGGCGCTTGGTGCAAGGCTATTGGCCCACGGGCAATGCCTACCGGATGGCGCAGCGCGGTGTGCTGGGCTGCCGGATCGATGGCGGCGGCCGGTCCGATCCGGATCCGGATGCGGACCTGGTCGCGTCGGCCGTTGCAACGCTGCCCGAAAGCTGTGGCGGGCGCCGGATGGCGGTGGCAATGGCGGAATATGCGCGGGCGCGACGGGCGCCGGACTGCATGGCGGATGCGCGCATCGAGTGCGTGGTCACGGACTGGACCAGCAACCGCTATGGCAGGCGGGCCAAGACCGAGCGCATCGGCACCGAAACCGAGGTGCGGGGCAAGCGGCGGGTGAGCGTGCCGGTGCTGATCTGCCCGATCAGCTTCAGCCCGACGCAGGCGCAGATCGGTGCGGCGCGGCGTGCCTACCTGGCGTGGTACGGCGCGCTGCTGGAGCTGCGCGGAACGTTCCAGGCGCACCAGAACCTGAGCCGCTGGAAGGTGACCTCCGCCATGCCGGTGATGCGGCCGTGGAAAAGGGAAGGGGCCAAAAGGTCATAGCTGCCTGGACTACGTGTCGGCATCACTCAAGCGCCCGGATCGGATTGCCCGCTCCGGGCGCATTGCGTTGGGGGGAGGGGCGCCTCGGTGGTGTGAAGCCCGACACGAAGGGCGGAGAGCGGACCTTCGCTGCGGTTACGAAGTCAGGTCCACCGTTTGAGAAAGCAGCCGTTCGGCAGCACATTGCACTTTCAGCCGCAGCGAACGGCAGCTACGAGCCCTGAGTGCTCGATGCCGCGCGATGTCAGAATGTCAGCTTTAGTCATTTAGTGTCTTTGAGCCAATGGTTAGTCGCATTCATTTTCTGCCGCATAATCATGAAATGCGTGGGCAAGCTGCTT
>NZ_JAXMOX010000344.1:0-2647 GCF_034669605.1 Leisingera sp. | reverse complement strand
GGTACTGGCTTTTCTTGATCACCGGCTGCGATTGGGTCTGGCAAAGCGGTCTTTCCGACGCGGTTTTCCGTGCGATCAGCAGCCGGTGCATCCGGGCTACCATCTTGGTTGCAACCACCTGGCTTGCCATCACCCCGCCAACATGGGCCGCGACATCGCCCTGGATAGGGTAGATCGAACCGCCGCAGCCGGTGCACCAGAACAGCGCATCCATCGGCAAGTTGCCGGACGACGCCTTTGTGCAATCCGCAGCGCAGGCCGCCTGGGCAATCGGATTGGCAAACAGGATTGCCTCCGGATTGATCAGGTTGTTCAGTTCCGCGTCCTGCCAGAGCGGGTCAATTTCCGAGATATAGGCGACATCGAATTGCGCGCTTTGCTGGCAGAGGCCATCGACCACCACACCAAGCCAGGAAATCAGCGGATAGAAGTAATAATGTGCCTGCCAGCGCGACCCGGTGCTGCCGCCGCTTTGCTGGGTAGCAGAGGATTTACCGAGTGACAGCAGCCCGAAATCCATGTCAAAGCCCATGTTCACGAAGCAACCGGGTTCATTTGCTACATCGACCAGCCGGGCCGGTTCCCAAAGACCGATGGACAGGCCAAGCCGGGGCGGCACACCCGGACAGACGCAGAGCGGAAAGGTCTGGTTTCTCGTGTCCGGGCGGCTGGCGCCGAAGCTCAGGCTCAGGCCGCCGATTGAGATAGGAAAGATGCAGTCCCAGCAAACTTCCGTGATGGGGTTCAGAAACCGCTTGTTGCAGATTGCTGCCGCTTGGGTTGCGGCGAGGCCGAAGGCAAAGGCCAGGATCAGAGCGCGCAGGTTCATTGCAGCACCTCCCCGCCCTTGCCGAGCGCGATTTCTTCCACCTGCATGACGGGATCCGCGCGCTGCACCACGGCAGGCACATTGCGGATACCGAAGCGCTTCACCAGCACAGCATCTTGGTCGAAGTAGAACCGGCGGCCATGCTCGCGCATCAGACCCAGCGGATCACCGTTCACCAGCACCAGAAGCGTGTCCAACTCGCCGCCATCCGCCAGCGCAAAGGCCACCTGGTCGGGATCGTCGCCGTCAAGCAGGACGATGCGCTTTTCAAAGCGGGAATAGGCCAACGGGTTCACAACCGTGCCAGCGCGGGCGAAGACCCGGCCCTGATGGTCCGCCAGATCCTCTTTCAGGGTGATCGACATATCGACCTCCCAAACCGCATATTCCTCTGCCTTCCCGAGCCCCTGAACCGGACGCGGCCGGTTCACATAGGCCCGTGTGGTGTCCTGCATTTCCTGCCGCATCTGATCCAGCTCGCCAGCCGCTTCCATTTCCAGGAGCCGGGTCTTGATCGTGTCCAGCAGAGAGGGTTCAGCCACCTCGAACAAAGGGCCGTGGGTGCCGAGATCCTTGGCCGCCCCCTGCCCTGCGGCGGCAGCGAGAACCAGAACAGCAGCTTGAAGACAGCGGCGGTGATGTTTCATTTCCAGCGCTCCGCAAGGTCAGTCCAATGGGGGAAAGGGATTTCAAATCCTGCGGCGACGACTTCCGCCACCGGCCGCGGGCCGATCACTGAATACCGGCTGTCCAGGCTGTCTGGGCTGTCTCCAAACACGGCAATCATGCCGTCCGGCACCACATCGCCCTGCCAGAGCGGTGCAACAAGCGCGCCGTTCTTCAGCTGCCCCTCGACACAGGTGCCATTGATGCAGAGGCTATTGCCCGAGCGGCGGACCGGATCGCCGGCAACCCCGGCAATCCGCTTGGTCAGATAAAGCTCATGCCCGCCGAACTTTCCCTCCAGAACCTCCGGCATTTCAACCGCGACGATGGCACCCGGCCGCAAGATCAGCGGCCAGGTCACCATTGCGTAGGCATTGCCTTTCAGGCTGCTGGTTGAATTTACAACCAGACGCCCGCAGGCAAGCCCGTAGTAACCGGCCGCCGCCACAGCCAAGGCAGGCAGGATTAAAACCAGCTTAGAACGCCGCATCACTCAGCACCTTTTCCATGATGATGCCGGTGATGTCAGCGGCCTGAAGGCCCGCAGCCGACAGCACCGCGCCCTTACGGACGACAACCTGCCCGGTCTGACTGGAAAGCCGGTCAATCTCCAACTGAACGGCCTGCTGGAATGCTGGCAGGGTGTCCCCGAATTGCTCGTCCGGCACCCGGCCATTCGACCAGACCACGAACATGGTCAGGCTTCTTTCCGGATCGAAAACCGCAACCGCAGGAGGCTCATCATCCGGCAACAGCAGGAACACAAACACAGCGGCCTGGGCCAGAGCCACAATACCAAGCGCAATGAGGGTCTTCTTCTGCCAGCTCATGCCACTTCCCCCCGCTCAACAAGGGTTTTGATGGCTTCCACTGTGCTCATGCCCTGGGCTTTGTAGTGGTTCATCCGTTCGACCGTGGAGCCTTTGGAAGAGAACACCGCCAGCGAAAACGGATCGAGCAGCAGACGCCCGTAGGCAAAACCCTCAGGCATCTGAATTGCGAGTTCGGAGAACCGGCCCGGAACAGAAGTCAGCGACTTCAGGAGCATTTTCACCGGCGGGTCGATGCTCTGCAGCGCGTCGATGCTCTCCGGTTTCTGGGCCAGGAAGATCCGGAAGTCCGAGTTTTCCAGGCAGACGCTGGCGGCGGGGT
>NZ_JAXMOX010000343.1:0-2660 GCF_034669605.1 Leisingera sp. | reverse complement strand
TATCAACAACTCCGCCAACTAAGCCGTCATCGCCAAGAACCGTATCAACAACTCCATCAACTAAGCCGTCGTCGCCAAGAACTGTATCGACAACTTCGCCAACTAAGCCGTAGCATGGACCAGCTGCCGGATCCGGTGATGGAAGCGGTTGAAGGCGCAGGCCGGGTGCCGGCCTACCGTGGCACCGCCTATGTGGTGATGGAAAACCTCGACCTTGCGCGCTTTGGCAACCGGGTGCCGCAGTTCTCCTTCGATGTGCTGCGGCCCGAACAGCCCGCCAGCAGCACCCATGCGCAGGATCTGGGCCGCCTGGTGCAGGGGGTGGCGCTGATGCCGGGCACCGGTGAATATGCGCTGGCGGCGGATCCGGTGTTTTACGGCGGCGGGCCGGGATCGTCGAAACCGGCGAACCAGCATACGCCCTCGGGGCTGAGCGACCTCAAGACCTCGCTGAACGCGCTGGAGGCCGAGCTGCCATCCTGCGGTGCCGCCTCGCTGATTGTGTCCTGGTTCGGCGATGATCTGCGCTGCGGCGCCTGCAGGCTGAAACCGAAGGTGGAGCATAAGACCGCCGAGGGAGATATGCCGTGGACAGTCAGCGGGCTTGACCGGAACACCGCAGATGAAGTGCTGAAGCAGGACGGCGCCCCGCTTTACGGCGGCACGCCGGCGGATGCTTCGGTGGTGCAGTCGATCCGCGAGATGCAGGCGCGCGGCCTCAGGGTGATGTTTTATCCTTTCATCCTGATGGATCAGGCAGAGGGCAACGCCTTGCCCGATCCCTGGACCGGCGGCGCCAGCCAGCCGCATCTGCCCTGGCGCGGGCGGATCACCCTGTCAGCGGCGCCGGGCCGGCCCGGCTCCCCTGATGGCACCGCGGCTGCGGATGCCGAGGTCGCGGATTTCTTTGGCAGCGTCACCGCGGCGGATTTTGCAGTGGGCGACGGCAGCGTTGCCTATACCGGACCGGATGAATGGAGCCTCAGCCGGTTTATTCTGCACAATGCGGCGCTTTCTGCGGCGGCGGGCGGGGTGGAGGCCTTTTGCATCAGCTCGGAGATGCGGGCACTGACCCAGATCCGCGGCGCCAGCGGCTTTCCGGCGGTGGCCGCCTTGCGGGCGCTGGCGGCGGAAGCGCGCAACCTGCTGGGGGCGGAAACCAAGATCGGCTATGCCGCCGACTGGTCGGAGTACTGGGGCTATCAATCGCCCGAAGGCGACCGGTATTTTCATCTGGATCCGCTGTGGGCGGACGCCAATACCGATTTCATCGGCATCGACAATTACATGCCGCTTAGCGACTGGCGCGAGGGGGAGGACCATCTGGACGCGCAATCCGGCGTGCCGGCGGTCTATGACCGCGGCTACCTGCGCAGCAATGTGGCGGGCGGCGAGGGGTTTGACTGGTATTACCACTCAGCCGAAGCGCGCGGCGCGCAAATCCGGACAGAGATCACCGACGGCGCCCATCAGGAACCCTGGATCTGGCGCTACAAGGATATCCGCAGCTGGTGGACCAACACGCATCACGAGCGGATCGGCGGGGTGCGGCAGGCCGCGCCCACGCCCTGGGTGCCGCAGTCAAAGCCGGTCTGGTTCACTGAACTGGGATGCGCCGCCATCGACAAGGGCAGCAACCAGCCGAACAAGTTTCTGGACCCGAAAAGCTCGGAATCAAAACTGCCGCGCCATTCCAACGGGTTGCGGGACGATTTGATGCAAATCGCCTATCTGCGCGCCGTTCTCGGCTATTGGGGGGAGGCCGCCAATAACCCGCTGTCGGAGGAATACGAGGGACGGATGCTGGATATGGCCAACGCCTATGTCTGGGCCTGGGACGCGCGGCCGTTTCCGGCCTTTCCGAGCCGGTTGGAGATCTGGAACGACGGTGAAAACTACCTGCGCGGCCATTGGCTGAACGGGCGCGCCGGGCAGCGCACGCTGGCTTCGGTGGTGGAGGAGGTCTGCCACCGCGCCGGCCTCTATGACATTGATGTGTCGCAGCTCTATGGCGTGGTGCACGGGCTTGTGAACCCGGATGTAAGCGATGCCCGCGCGGTGCTGCAGCCCCTGATGCTGCGGCACGGGTTTGATGCGGTGGAGCGCGACGGGCTGCTGATGTTCCGGATGCGCAAGGGCAGCGGGGCCGAGTTTTTGGCGCTGGAGCATCTGGCCGAAAGCGATGAGCTGGATGGCACCACTGAGCTGAGCCGGGCCGGCGCGGCCGAGCTGGCAGGCCGGGTGCGGCTGCGGTTCACCGAATGGGGCGGCGATCATGCGGCGGGCTCGGTTGAGGCGGTGCTGCCGGATGAGGCCACCCATTCTGTCAGCCAGAACGAGCTGCCGCTGGCGCTGACCCGCGCCGAGGCACGGCAGGTGGTCAGCCGCTGGCTGGCCGAGGCGCGGATTTCGCGCGACATGGCGCGGTTTGCGCTGCCGCCCTCGATGCTGCATCTGGGGGCCGGGGATGTGGTCTCCTTGCCGTTGCAGGGCGGCGAGCAGCTGTACCGGATTGACCGGGTGGAGCAGGCCGAGGCGCAGATGGTGGAGGCGGTGCGGATTGAGCCCGGCGTCTATGACCTGGCCGCGGTGGCGGAGGAGCTGCCGGGGGTCAATGCCTTTGCAGCCCCCGGGCCGGTGCTGCCCTTGTTCTTGGATCT
>NZ_JAXMOX010000342.1:0-2663 GCF_034669605.1 Leisingera sp. | reverse complement strand
TGCCTGTGCCGTGGTTGCGCCCTCTCTGGTGCCAATGAAGACTGGAGACCGGGTAAAGACAGACCGGCGCGATGCTGTGATGCTGGCCGGGCTGCACCGTGCCGGAGACCTGACCGCGGTCTGGGTGCCGGATGCGGCGCATGAAGCAATGCGGGACCTGGTCCGGGCACGCGCCGCGGCAATGAAGCTGTTGGGCAAGTCGCGGCAGCACCTTCAGGGTTTCCTGCTGCGGCATGGCCGGGTCTATCCCGGGAAGAAGGGATGGACCAAGGCCTACCGGCGCTGGCTGACCACTGTCAGGTTCGAGCACCCGGCGCAGCAGATCGTATTCCAGGATTATGTCGATGCCGTAACCGATGCAGAGGCGCGCCTCCAACGCCGGAAGGACCAGATCACGGCACAGCTGCCGGAGTGGAGCCTGGCACCGGTGGTCGAGGCCGTGCAGGCAATGAGAGGCGTGGCCTTCATCGTGGCGGTGACGGTCGTGGCGGAGGTGGGCGGCTTCAACCGCTTCGGCAATCCGCGCCAGCTGATGGCGTATTTAGGTTTGACGCCGTCAGAAGCGTCAAGCGGAGAGAAGGTTAGCCGCGGCGGGATCACCAAGGCGGGCAGCGGGCTGGCACGCCGGGTGCTGATTGAGGGCGCTTGGAGCTACCGGATGCAGCCGCGCGTGAGCCGGAAGCTCTACGACCGGCTCGAAGCGCTACCCAAGCCGGTGCGCGATATTGCGTGGAACGGGCAGCTGCGGATATGCCGGCGCTATCGCCATCTGATGGCGGCGGGCAAACCGAAGGTCGTTGCCACAACCGCGGTCGCGCGGGAAATGGTTGGGTTCATTTGGGCTATTGCCCGCGAGGTTGTTCCAGCGCCGGCCTGTGACGTCCCCGTGCGTTAACGGCCAACCTGCTACCTCCGATGCACAGGGTCGGGGCCGGAACGCGGTGGGGAATCCTCGTGCCCGTTATGAGCCGGCCCAGCCGACGCTCGCCATCTAGAGCGAGGCAGCCCCAGGACGAAACCACGGTAATGCGGTATCCAACCCGCGCATGAGAGCTTGCTCAACCGTCGTCTCAGTTCCGTCTCCCACCCTGTGCATCTACAGCCGTCCGCATCCGGCACTGCCGGAGGAAAAGGTCATGAAACAAAGGCTTGACAACGATCATGAGAGTAGGCTGCAGTGCCGCAAGTCAGCTTGGCGCCCGCCTCGGCGGCGGCTGCGCTGAGAACGCATGTCAATTTTATGATGCAGCCGACTTTGCGCGACATCGAAACACCGAATTTTGAATGACCGTCAGACCAAGTGTTTTGAACAATCTCTCAGCTCAAAATAAGTGACGGCCCATGGCATCAGTTCCATGCATGAAGCCGCTGCTGACGTTCAGCATTCCTTTGATGCACAAGCACAAAGGTGCGCGCAGACTATCGCCAAGTATTGCCCCGCAATCTCCGCAAAAAGCTGAAAGAACACAACGACATGTTGACACCAAACACACTCAGAAACCTGGTGATCGCCGGGTTGGTCGGCGAAATTTCATTTGAGGTATACGCATGGCTGATCTCGCCACTGCTGTTCGGCGTCGCGCTTGGTCCGGCGAACTTGGTTGTTGCCCTCATCAAAATCGGATTTGGTGTCACTGTGCCGTATTGGGCCGGTTTTCTCGTTCACTTCACGATCGGTGTCATCGGGTTTGCAGGGTTCGTGTGGCTGACGCATCTGGTGTCCCGGATCAACCTGATCCTTTCCGGTGTCATTGCTGGATTTATTCTTTGGTTCGTGGCTCAGGGCCTTCTGGCCCCGGCCGTCGGGCGCACGTTCATGATGGGATTTGGCGCTTACACGCAGTCTTCCTTTGTCGGGCATGTCGGGATGGCCACGCTTATGGGATATGTCATGGTCGCGCGGCAAATTCGGCAGGCCCAGGCTGCAGCCTGAGTGCCGCTATAAGACCGGACAAAGCGGAGGCCCGTTTCTGCTTTGTCCGAAATGTTTGAGTTTACTGGGGGTGAAGCCTTGCAGTCGCCGCGAACGGCCGGAACGGCGAGCCGCACAGCTCAATCGGCAATATGACACCGGCAGAGTTCATGAAATCCAATGGGTCCACCTGCCACCCAATGGCTTAGAAAACGTAAAAACGCTCAGGTCCGTGGCCCAAGGTTGGAGCTCAGAGCACTATGAACCGCCCCGGTTGTGCCGGAGGCTGATTTCAGTTAGTTACGCAGCTCGTTCCTCAGTTTCCATAACCGATTTCATCGACAATCAGCAGAGACGCCCGGGCGCACCCTTGTGAACCGCCACCTTCACGACGGACATGGCACCGGTGACCAAAAGCCTGCGGATATCTCTCTGCCCCATCTTCGACGTTCGGCCCAATTTCTGCTTTCCCGCGGTCGAGTGTTGCTTCGGTACCAGCCCTACCCACGCAGAAAAAACCCGACCCCGGCGAAAGATTTCCATCGGCGGGGCGAAGGCGGAGACAGCCATTGCAGTTTTCGGACCGATGCCTGGCATGGTCTGGAGACGGCGTGCGTTATCGTCTCTTGTCGCTTCGATGTGCACCTGCTTTTCAAGCCTGCCTATCTGTTCTGTTGGCGTGCGATCTGGCCAAGGTAGATTGATCCAACATCTGTCACCACTTTTGGCAGACCGTTCTCGGGATCTTCCA
>NZ_JAXMOX010000341.1:0-2685 GCF_034669605.1 Leisingera sp. | reverse complement strand
AAACCGGCCAGCGACATCACCTGAACGCCGCCGGAATCAGTCAGGATCGGCCGCTCCCAGTTCATGAATTTGTGCAAGCCGCCCAGCCGGTCGATGCGTTCCGCCGTCGGCCGCAGCATCAGGTGGTAGGTATTGCCCAGCAGGATATCGGCGCCGGTTGCGCGCACGCTTTCCGGCAGCATTGCCTTGACCGTCGCAGCCGTGCCGACCGGCATGAAAGCAGGGGTGCGGATTTCACCGCGCGGCGTATTGATCACACCTGTGCGCGCCTTACCGTCGGTTGCCTTCAGTTCAAAGTTGAAAAGCTCTGCCATCTTCTGTTCCTGCAGTTACACTCGAACCGGCGCGCCGGTGATTCACCCCTAATGCCAAGGAGCCCCTCGCATGTCCACAGCAGACCCCGCGCCGCAATTGAGACTCGGATGGGAGGAATGGGTCAGCCTGCCGGACATCGGCCTGCCTGCTTTGCGGGTCAAGGTCGACACCGGCGCCCGCACATCCTCGCTGCACGCCACCGGAATCGAGCCCTTCGGGCCGCAAAACGCCCCCAAGGTGCGATTCATGGTGCATCCGATTCCCGGCCAGTACGATCTCGAGATCCCCTGTTCCGCCTTGATCAAGGACCGCCGCGAGGTGACCTCCTCCAATGGCGAAAGCGAAATGCGCTTTGTGATCGAAACCGCGATCGAGATCGGGGGCCAGTCCTGGCCGGTTGAACTGACGCTGACCGACCGGCGCGGGATGGCCAAACACATGCTGCTGGGCCGCCAGGCGCTGACCGAAAACGTGACGGTTGTCCCCGGCGAACGCCTGTGCCAGCCGGAGCTGGACTATTCGGTCTACTCCTCCGCCAGCATCCGCAAATCCGCCCCCAAACGCGCCCTGCGCATTGCCGTGCTCAGCCGCGAGGACAATTACTCCACCCGCCGCCTGGTCGAGGAAGGCGAAAGCCGCGGCCACACGGTGGAAGTGGTCAATACCACCCGCTGCTACATGGCGCTCAACGCGCTGGCCCCCGAGATCCACTATGACGGCAAGCGCCTGCCCCGCTATGATGCGGTGATCCCGCGTATCGGCGCCTCGGTCACCCAATACGGCACCGCCCTTCTGCGCCAGTTCGAAACGCTGGGCACCTTCTGCATCAACGGGTCCGAAGGCATCACCGCCAGCCGCGACAAGCTCCACGCGCATCAGATCCTCGCCCGCCACAAGATCGGCATGCCCGCCACCGCCTTTGCCGCCTCGCCCAAGGACACCCGCCACCTGATCGATATCGTCGACGGCGCCCCGATGATCGTCAAGCTGCTGGAAAGCACCCAGGGCAAGGGCGTGGTGCTGGCGGAAACCCAGAAAGCCGCCGAAAGCGTGATCTCCGCCTTCCGCGGGCTCAAGGCCAACTTCCTGGTGCAGCAATTCGTCAAGGAGGCCGCAGGCGAGGACATCCGCTGCCTGGTGGTCGGCAACAAGGTCGTCGCAGCCATGAAACGGTCCGGGGCCGACGGCGATTTCCGGTCCAACCTGCATCTGGGCGGCAGCGCCGTCGCGGTGCGCATCAGCAAGGAAGAGCGCACCACAGCGGTGCAAGCGGCCAAGGCCTTTGGCCTCAGCGTGGCCGGGGTGGATCTCTTGCGCTCGGCAACCGGCCCCAAGGTGCTGGAGGTGAACTCCTCCCCCGGCCTGGAAGGGATCGAACGGACGTCGTCCAAGAACATCGCGGCGCTGATCTATGCCGAGATCGAGGACCGGGTCCGCCCAGCCCCGATGCGGCGCCGCAAACCCGGCCCCGCCGCCTGAACCGGCAGGGCGGACTTGTTTTCAGGGCTTGTTTTCAGGGCTTGCCAGCCGCCGCTCCCCGCCGCCATACAGGTCTTGAAAACCGCCGCCGCAAACCACATCTGCATACCATTGCACACAATAGAGCATTCCATTGAACAAAACCAAAACGCCCGGCGGATTACCTGGTGAATTGCCCAGTAACACGGCCGGCGGATTACCCGGTGAGTTGCTCTCCACCAACGGGCCGCAGGCCGCCGGCGCGCGCTCCCAGCCCGGCGAAGCAGCCGCCGCCGCTGACCAACCAAAGGATTTTTTCATGAACGAAGACCTGATTCTGGACCTACTCTCCAGCAACCTGCTGTACCTGCTGGGCGCGCTCCTGCTGATTATCGTGGTGCTGAAGGGCGTGCGCATCGTGCCGCAGTCCGAGAAATACGTGGTCGAACGGTTCGGCCGCCTGCATTCGGTGCTGGGGCCGGGCATCAATTTCATCGTGCCTTTTCTGGACGTCGCCCGCCACAAGATCTCGATCCTGGAACGCCAGCTGCCGAACGCCACCCAGGACGCGATCACCAAGGACAACGTTCTGGTGCAGATCGACACCTCGGTGTTCTACCGCATTCTGGAGCCGGAAAAGACCGTCTACCGGATCCGCGATGTCGATGGCGCCATTGCCACCACCGTGGCCGGAATCGTGCGCGCCGAAATCGGCAAGATGGACCTGGACGAGGTGCAATCCAACCGCGCCCAGCTGATCGGCCAGATTCAAACCAGTGTCGAAAGCGCCGTTGACGACTGGGGCATCGAAGTCACCCGCGCCGAGATCCTTGATGTGAACCTTGACCAGGCCACCCGCGACGCGATGCTGCAGCAATTGAACGCCGTACGCGCCCGCCGCGCCCAGGTGAC
>NZ_JAXMOX010000340.1:0-2688 GCF_034669605.1 Leisingera sp. | reverse complement strand
GGTTCACCCTCGACCATGAAACCCCGATTGCCTGCGCGGTGCTGACTGATCTGGAAAGTCCGGTATCGCTGTTCGTTGCTGATCCCGCCGCTGACACCAATGCAGTCGCGGCCCTGCGCGAAGTGGCTGCAGAAGGCACCTATCCTGCTTGGCTCTGGCTTGACGAGGACGCGATGCCGGATCTCCCGCAGCAAGGTTGCCTTGGGCCGGACAAGCAAGCCGCCGCCTCCGCAGGAGCCAAAATACAAGAGGCAGACAACAGCCATCAGCAGGAAGAGGCAGGCCAATGAAACGCAAACTTCTGAACCTTTTGACCGCGGCCGCGCTCCTTGCTGCAGGACCCGTCAGTGCAGACATCGGAAACGATCTCAAGAACTTCTGGGAGCGCACTGGCGGCGGTGTGAACGTCACAAAACCGACGGCCTATAAAGGCCAGCAGGCGGGCTATGCCACGCTTGGCTCCCTCTATCTGCGCACCCGGCCGCGCAACAGCCAGCTTGCAGCCATTCAACTGCCCTCCGTTCGCGCGGGGTGCGGCGGCATCGACATCTTCGGCGGCGCCTTCTCCTTCATCACCGAGGAGGAGCTTATCGCGCTCATGGAAGCGATTATGCAGAACGCCGCCGGTTTTGCATTCGAGCTGGCACTGGAAAGCCTGTCGCCTGCGGTGCAGGAAATCGTCGCCAAACTGCGGGATTTGATCCAGCAGGTGAACGCGGGAAACATCAATTCCTGCGAAGCAGGGCAACTGCTCACTGCCTCGCTCTGGCCTAAAATGGACGGGGCATCCCAGCACGTCTGCCAGACTATTGGCGGTTATACCGGCCGGTTTGCAGACCGCGTTGCCTCCCGCCACGGCTGCGGCACTGGCGGCCAGCATAACTCGACGCTGGGGCGCGCAAGCGGGGCCTTAGCTGAGCAAGTGCCAACTGATGTGAACTATGCGTGGCGCGCGGTGAAGAAAAACAACTTCCTTGCTTCCAATCCGCGCATCGCAGAATTCTTCATGACCCTCACGGGCACGATCATCACCGTGTCGCCTGAAGATGATGACGAAAGCCCGACGCACCGCACCATTCCGCCGCGTGCCCTATCGCCGGATGCTGCCAAATCCCTGGTTGAGGGCGGCGCCTACAAAAGCCTTCAGTGCGATGAAACAAATGACTGCCTGCACCCGGTTTTCAGTAACAGGACTATCGCTGCCCGCAATGCACTGTTTTCTGTTACGGCTGAAGCGATCCAGGGACTTTCGGATGCTATCAGCAACGATACCGCCCCACCGGACGAGGCCATTGCGCTCATCAACCTGACCACCATTCCGGTCTACAAGCACCTGGTTACGGCCAAGAGCTACAAATACGAGTTTGTCCAGGACGACATCAACTCGATGGCGGAGCTGGTCGCGGTCGATCTGGCAATTGCCTACATTGACGAGGGCATGAACGAGATCCTGAACTCGGCCGCCAACGTCGATATTGCCGGTGACATCAACCGGGAGTTTCAGGACACGGTACGCCAGACCAAAGGCGTGCTGCAGGACCTGCGGGCGTCTGCACAGCGGAAATACGCTGAAGCTCTGCGCAACCTGGAGCGTCTGAGCCTTGCCAGGGGTGAACTGGCTGCATCGTCCAACGCGATTTTCGGCAACATCATCAATCAGACCGGGGGGCAGTGATCTATGCCCGAACTCGAAATCCACACGGTTGGCGGCGGCTACTATCTCTATGACGTCTTCAACTACCTCGCAGCATTCACCGGCTCCGGGAACTTTGAGGCGCTGATCTATGGCGGGATCGTCATGGGCGTGCTGGCTGCAAGCCTCCATCTTGCGATCTTCGGCGCTGCGCGGCAGGCGGTGACCTATTTTATCGGCGTCCTGCTGGTGGTCACCGTCGGCCTCGGCCCCAGGGCTCGGGTGATCATCATGGATTCCACTGTGCCTCTTGGCATCTACGGAACCGTGGACAATGTGCCGTGGTCCGTGGCCTGGGTCGGGTCGCTGACATCGAGGGCCAGCGCCTCGCTTACCGATGTGATGGAAACGCTGCTCGCTGCGCCGGATAACTTGACCTACCAGAAATCCGGAATGCTCTTTGGCTCCACCATTCTGAGCCAGGCCGCCCGCTGGCGCTCGGTTACGCCGGTTGTTCAGGAAACCCTCGTGAACTTCATGGAAAATTGCATGGTCGATGGCTCAAACATCGGCATTGTCGATGTGGGCGAGCTGGGGCAGGCAGGCAACCTGGTCAACTACATCGGCGCCAATGTCCCGCAATCGCTGGCCTACTATGATCCGGTTCTTGAAGAAACCACGACCTGTGCGGACGGCTGGCCGCAGATCAGTAACCGCCTCAACAATGAAGTGCAGAACGTCCTTTACCAGAAGGCCGCAGCGATGGACCAAAGCCACTTTGCAGCAGATCCCGCGTTGTCGGCGGCCGATATGCGGAGGACGCTCAATCAGTTTCAGAACTTCATCGGCATGACCTCGGCCGGCGCTCAGGCAACTATCCGGCAAACCATGCTGGTCAATTCGCTGGACGGCGCGGTGCAGCGGCTGATTGCTTCCTCGGGAAACAACGCGGCCATGACCGCCTATCAGGCCGCACGGACAGAAGCCCAGACCACGGCCAGCTACAGCGCCGTGGGGATTTCGGCCCTGAAATGGGTGCCGCCCCTGAAGATAGT
>NZ_JAXMOX010000339.1:0-2717 GCF_034669605.1 Leisingera sp. | reverse complement strand
GAGTTTCACACTCGCCGCCATCGAGCAGCCGCAAACGGAAGAACGCGAGATCCGCCGCCTGGGCAGCTACCTCCCGGCAGGCAGCTACGCGCCAGCAATTGTCCTTTCGGGCGCCGATGCGGCCACCAATGTGTCTAACCGGGACAATCCGATTCCGGTTCTGTTCCGGATTACTGGCTCCGCGGTGACCGCAGCGCTTGGAAACCGTCAGCCCGCGCGGGTGAACCTGAAGGGCTGCACTGTGCAGGGGTCTGCAACCGGCGATCTGTCGTCGGAACGGGTCAAGGTGCGCCTGATCTCCATGACCTGCGTAAACCGGCAGGGGGAAGTCCTGGAAACCAAAGTTGCGGGCTACATGGCAGGGTCCGGCAAGGAGGGCGTGCGCGGGCACGTCGTGAGCCGTGAAGGTGCCAACGTCCGGAATGCGGCCATTGCAGGGGCTTTGGGCGGCCTGGGCAAAGGGCTGAGCGCCGGGGCTACCGCGTCTCTCAGCCAGGAAAACGCCTCGGTCAGCCAGATCCTGCAGAGCGCAGGCGCAGGCACACTGGCCGGCGGAGCGGAAGAAGCGGCCAGCACGCTGGCAGATTACTACATCAAACGGGCCGAACAGTATCAGCCGGTGGTCTCCCTCTATGGCGGAACCAAGGTCGAGCTCGTGTTTCTCGAAGGGGTGGAGCTGGGCCAATGAAGAAACTCGCAAGCCTGATTTTGATCGCGCTGGCCGCTGGTTGTGCCAATCCGAACACGGAAAAAGACTTTCTGTGTGAAGCGCAGCAAGGGTCGCCCTGTACAACTATCGGTGCGGTGGACGGCACTGGAACCGCAGCGGTGACGTCTGTTCAGGAACGTCCCGAAGATACTGCGGTGAAGAGCCTCGCGCAGAACCCGCTGTTCTCCGGTAAAGGGGCCTTCACCGGCCTGCCGGACGGCGGTTTTCCCTACAACGCTGCGGCCTACCGCTCTCCGGAAGTCGTCGGAACGCTCTGGATTGCGCCGATCCTTGATGAAGGCGGGATCATGCATGAGGCGCGCTTTGTGCATTTGGTAATCCAGGAAGGGCAGTGGCGGCAGTAATGAGCAAAACCAACTTAACAAGCCTGAGCGAAAAAGCAGCCCGCATGGTTTCGATCAGGCAAGAGCGCCGCAATGCTGGTTTTGTCGAAGTGACGGTGTGGCTCCCTGTAGAGGAAGTTCGCCACTTCCGTGACAAGGCTTGGCAAGCAGTAGAGGCCGTAAGCCGCTCTTTTCCACGCAATACCCTATTGGGCCAAAAACGCCGTCAGAGGGGCAGGAAATGAAAATTGTTCGTGACATAATGGACGGTCTGTTCGGGGATGTCCCGTGGACAGAGGAAGAGCCTGACCTGATGGAGGGTGATGTGCTCTCCGACATTCTGCCGTGGCGGGTCTATGATCCGGAACACAAGCTCTACCACTTTACCCACGGCAGCGGCTTCCTCATGGAAGTGGGCGCGTCGATCGGTCAAAATGATTTGGCTGAGAACATCGGCGGTGTCATTGCCGCCAACTTGCCGTCCGGCGCCACTTTTCAGGTGCTGAACTGGACCTCTCCGGCCATTGAGCCGGTTGCCGGGCGCTGGAAATCGGCGCGGCTTGGCCGGTCGGCTCTGATTGACGAAATGGTCCGTCAGCGGGTGTCCCACCTTCAGGACATGCGGTTCGGCATTGATGAGGATGGTGCCCGTGCCATCCCCTTCGACAGGCACATCTTCGTCGCGGTCTGGCAGGAAGGGGAAGAGCTTGGCATTGAGGACGAAAAGCGCCTCAAGTCCATGCGCTCAGCCCTCAGGAACGTGTTCGCCACGGCCAGCTGGTCGATGGATGTGGAGCCGCCGCGCTTTCTCGCCCTTTTGAGGGAGCTGTTCCACGCTGCCCGGCCGGAAGGGAGCGGTGAAGACTGGGACCAGGAAGCCTATGACGACAACATGCCGCTCAACTACCAGCTGCCTGGCGCTTCCCTGCGTGTAGGCAGCCAGGCCCTTCAATTCTCCGGAACACCTGAGCTGGCGGCAACTGTCTCTTCGGTGAATGCCTATCCGCCGGAATGGGTCTTTGGTCTTGGCATGGCGCTGAACGGCGATCCCGCCCGGCTGATGGACCGGCCGCTCGGCCCGGTGCTGACATCGTTCACGCTGAAGGCGATGCCAGGGCAGAAAGCCGGGGCGTTCATTCTGAAGAAACGGGGCATGGCGGAACACGCTGCCAACAGTTCCTTTGGCAAGTTTGTCCCGAATTTCGCGGAGAAAAAGGCAGAGCTGGACGGGCTGGCGGCTGAAATCCAAGCGGGTGAACGCCTCTTTGAAACACTCTATACTATCGTTTCCTACGCCAGGGGCGGTGCAACAGAGGCGCAGATGGCGGCAGGCGAGGTGGAATCCATCTACCGGCGCCAGCGGATCAAACTCTCCAAAGACACTTTCCTGCAGCTTCCCTTGTTCCTTGCCAGCCTGCCGTTTGGCTGCTCGGGCCGGATGATGTCCGACTTCGGGCGGCAGATGCGTATGCGGCTTATGAAATCGACAGCGGCAATGGCCTTCCTGCCAGTGCATGGGGAGTGGATGGGCAATGCCCGCGGAACCGGAATGCTGCTGGCCGGCCGCCAGGGGCAGGTGTTCCAGTGGGACAATTTCCGTTCGTCGGGCAACTACAACACCGCCGTGGTCGGCAAGTCCGGTGCCGGTAAATCAGTGTTCATGC
>NZ_JAXMOX010000338.1:0-2745 GCF_034669605.1 Leisingera sp. | reverse complement strand
CCGGCGCTGGCGGATCTGGCCGGGCATATCGGCGATCCGGCGGTCCGCAACCGCGGCACCATCGGCGGCTCACTGGCCAACAATGACCCGGCGGCCTGCTATCCGGCGGCGGCGCTGGCCAGCGGTGCGACGATCATGACCAACCGGCGCGAGATCACCGCGGATGACTTTTTCCGGGGGCTGTTCGAGACCGCGCTGGAAGAAGGCGAGATCATCACCGCGGTGCGCTTCCCGGTGCCGCAGAAGGCCAATTACCAGAAGTTCGTGCAGCCGGCTTCGCGCTTTGCCCTGGTCGGGGTATTTGTGGCGAAATTTACCGCTGGCGTGCGGCTGGCGGTCACCGGCGCGTCCGAACAGGGTGTGTTCCGCTGGAACGAGGCCGAGGCTGCGCTGGATGCCGGTTTCGCACCGGAGGCGCTGGAGGGTTTGAGCGTGGATGCCGGCGGCATGATGGCCGATCTGCACGGGTCCAAAGCGTACCGCGCCCATCTGGTCGGGGTGATGGCCCGGCGCGCCGTGGCGGCTGCAGCCTGAAGATCTGATCAGGCCGGGCACCGGGAGGCCGGTGCCCGGCAGTTGGCAGATGCGGCGGCGAGTGCCGCAGGTCGCCCGAGATGTCCTTCAGCAGGGTCTGGATCTTGCCCGGCAGCGGGCGGATTTCGGTAGCGATCCCCGCAAACCCCGTGCCCATATTGCCGGTCTGCGCCGCCTCGATCGCGGCGTTGCAGGAGATGAACTTGATCTTGCGGCCGGCCCGTTCGGCCCTGGCGGCTGCAGCTGCAGGCCTGCAACAGGCTGTCCCGGCCGCTGCCGGGTATCGCATGGGCCGCCGCGATGCGCTGCAGCGGCAAAGGAAAAGCCCCGCAGCGGCGCTGCGGGGCTGAAATACCTGTGTCGAAGGCGGCCGGGTTACTTGTTCGGCAGCGGGCCGATCATCATGATCATCTGACGGCCTTCCATCTTGGGCATGTTTTCGACCTTGCCCAGTTCCTTGATGTCTTCGGCGACCCGCTCCAAAAGCTCTCTTCCGAGGTTCTGGTGCGCCATCTCGCGGCCCCGGAAACGCAGGGTGATTTTCACCTTGTCGCCGTTTTCCAGGAACTTGTAGACGTTGCGCATTTTCACATCGTAGTCATGAGTGTCCGTGTTGGGACGGAACTTGACCTCTTTGACCTCGATGATCTTCTGCTTCTTGCGGGCTTCGCTCTCGCGTTTCTGCTGTTCATATTTGAACTTGCCAAAGTCCATGATCTTACACACGGGCGGGTTGGCATTGGGCGAGATTTCCACCAGATCCAGTCCGGCCTCGGCGGCCATTTCCATGGCTCTTGCGGGGGTCACAACCCCTGCGTTGTCGCCATCGGCGCCAATCAGGCGGATTTCGGAGGCACGGATTTTTTCGTTGACGCGCGGGCCGGTGTCGCGTTGCGGCGGCGCGTTATGAGGTCTGCGGGCTATGACTGCGATCCTTCTGTCATTGCAAAAAGTGCGGGAACGCTACTGCCCCCCCGCGTGTGATTCAAGGCTTATGGGCGGTATGGCGGCAGGAAAGCCGCATTTCAAGGCCGCATATTGCAATTGAACTTGAAAACGGGTGTAAAACAAGGCCGGAGCGCTGCCGCAGGCCGCGCTGCATTCTGGCAAGGCGGGAATGCGGCGGGGTTCCGCCAGTTGCGGGACCGGCGGGTGGCAGCTGGCCGCCCGTGATGCAGGCCAGGGAAACTTCCCCCTTGAGTGCAGCGGCGCAGGGCGTCATTTGGCAGGCAGATGCTGCGGATTGCGCGGCCAGGCCGGCCAAGCCGGGAAACGGAAGGAGAGTATTATGAAACAGGTATTTATATTGATTGCGCTGGGGGCGGCTGCCGTGGCCGGGTTTGTGCTGCTGAACGGCCGGGACGCGCAGGAACCCGCGCCCGCAGAAGTGCCAGCCGTGCAAGAGGAACAGAGCAGCACAGCGCCGGAAGCAGCGGACGGGGACAGCGGAGCGGCGGCCGAGCAGGCGGTGGAAGATGCGGCAGAGGCCGTTGAGGGCGTCATCGACTCCGGTGCCGAAGCGGCCGGCGCAGCCGTCGAGGCGGTGCAGGACACCGTAGGCGAGGCGGCGGATGCGGCTGCTGAAGCGGTTGAGGATGCGGTGGATGCGGCCCAGTCCGCGGCGGGGGCTGCATCGGATGCGGTGCAGGAGACCACAGAGGCTGCCAGCGATGCCGCGGCCGGCGCGGCTGAGGGCGCGCAGGACGCTGGATCCGAGGCGCTGGACAATGCAACCGGCACCGCGCAGCAGCTGCTGGAGCAGTCCGGCGCGGCGGAAACCGAAAGCACTGCGGGCAGCAACTGAAGCTGGCTGCAAGTCAGCTGATTTTCCCGGCGGCAGGCATCATGCGCTGCCGCCGGTTGTTTTTGAGCGGACGTCTTTGGCGCCGATCAATGGGGACGGGGCTGCGCCTGCTGCGCAACGCGGGCCATATGGCCCGGCGGGGCCTGGTCGCCGGGCTGCGGCTGCGGCGCCAGGAAGGCCAGGAAGGTTTCCCAGCCGGCACTGTTGCCGCCCTGTTTGCGGGCGCGCTGGATTTGCAGCTGGGCCACGCCGGCCAGATCCAGCGGTTTGGTGCCATCATAGGCGCTGCCGGTGATTCCGGCCAGATGGCTGCGGAACCGCTTTCCCATCGAATTCAGCAGCAGCATCGGCGAGGTCACCGGATGGCCGGCCTGCACCAGCGCGTCAAACATCTCGTCAATGTCGCC
>NZ_JAXMOX010000337.1:0-2758 GCF_034669605.1 Leisingera sp. | reverse complement strand
CTGAGGTGGCGAACCTATCTGTAAAACTCTGTTTTACAACTAAAAACCGGCCCGGGAGCCAGCACTTCCGGGCCGGTTTGCAGTCTGGACAACCGCCAGCCCCCTGGTTGAACCGTCATCTTCCATTTACCCTGATGTCTCGGGAAAATTTTCGTGAAATTGCCCAAAAACGTTCTGCCGTTCACCGCCTGTTAACCCCCTTAAGGTTAATCCTTGTTCTGCAAACAGGCGGAGCTGCGGATGACCGAAGAAGCACATTCTTCCACTCACCCCCCACTCCCACCCACCACGGAAGATACCCGGTTTTCCTGGCTTCGCCTTTTGCGCTCTAAACGGGTCGGCCCGGTGACCTTTCACCGGCTGCTCGCCGAATATGGTTCAGCGCAGAACGCGCTGAATGCGTTGCCCGAAGTGGCACGTTCCGCAGGTATCAAAGGGTATGAAACATGCCCCGCCAAGGCGGTAGACGCTGAAATTAGGACCGCAAAAGCCGCCAAAGCGCGGCTTTTGTGCTTTGGCGACCCGGAATACCCCGAACTTCTCCGCAGCCTGAAAGATGCGCCGCCGCTGTTGTGGGCTATTGGCGACCTTGCGGCGCTGCAGCGCCCGATGATCTCCATGGTCGGCGCACGCAACGCGTCTTCGCTGGGGCTGCGCATGGCCAGATCGCTGGCGCAGAACCTGGGCGAGGCTGGCTATACCGTGGTTTCCGGCATGGCCCGCGGCATCGACACCGCTGCACATCAATCATCGCTGCAAACGGGAACAATTGCCGTTCTGGCAGGCGGCGCCGATGTGATCTACCCGGCAGACAACGCCCGGCTTGCCGAAGGCATTATCGAAAACGGGCTGCGCCTGTCAGAGCAGCCTATGGGCAAGACGCCGCAGGCCCGCGACTTCCCCAAACGCAACCGGATCATTGCCGGCCTGTCCAGCGCCGTCGTGGTGGTGGAGGCGGCCGCGAAATCCGGCAGCCTGATCACCGCCCGGGACGCGCTGGATTACGGGCGCGAGGTTCTGGCGGTGCCCGGTCACCCATTTGATGCGCGCAGTTCCGGCTGCAACAAGCTGATCCGCGACGGCGCCCAGCTGGTCCGCAATGCCGCTGACGTGCTGGAGGCGCTGCCGCCGCAAGACCCGCCACAGGACAAAGCGCCATCAGCCGCCAGTCCGCAGCCGGCCTTGGCCGGCCTGCCGCCGCCGCCGCCCGAACGGCGCAGCCTGGCGCAGACCAACGCCCTCCATCAGCAGATCCTCGGCAGGCTGGGCCCCTCCCCGACCTCCGAAACCGACCTGCTGCGCGACCTCTCCCTGCCGCCGCAGCAGCTGGCCCCGGCGCTAACGGATCTGGAGCTTGAAGGCGCGATCCGGCGCCAGCCGGGCGGGCTGCTGCTCAAGGCCTTTCCGGAAAATGAAGACTGACCCAGAACATTCTGCCTTGCCTCTGCCGCCCTCCCCGGACCGCGGCCACAGGCTGGTGTGATCCATCGGAATATCACCGGATATGGCCGGTTGCCCGGTCTGTTCATTGCGCCTGGATTGACAATCTCCCCTTGCGCCCCACATCCTGCCCCGCCATAGAACCCGCAGAAGCGGTCCGAAGAGGGTACAGAATTTATGCCAGTAGTCGTTGTCGAATCCCCGGCCAAAGCAAAGACAATCAACAAATATCTTGGCTCCAACTATACGGTTCTGGCGTCCTACGGGCATGTTCGAGACCTGCCGGCCAAGGATGGCTCGGTCGATACCGAAGCCGATTTCGGCATGACCTGGGAGGTCGGCAATGATTCCCGCAAGCACGTCAAGGCGATTGCCGACGCGCTGAAAGAGGACAATGCGCTGATTCTCGCCACCGACCCCGACCGCGAAGGCGAGGCGATCAGCTGGCATCTGCAGGAGGCGCTGACCAAGCGGCGCTCGATCAAGAAGGACACCGCGGTCAGCCGGGTGACCTTCAACGCGATCACCAAGGAAGCGGTGACCGAGGCGATGCAGAACCCCCGCGAAGTCGACATGCCGCTGGTCGAGGCTTATCTCGCCCGCCGCGCGCTGGACTATCTGGTAGGGTTCAACCTTTCGCCGGTTCTGTGGCGCAAGCTGCCGGGTGCGCGTTCCGCAGGCCGGGTGCAATCCGTCTGCCTGCGCCTGATCGTCGAGCGCGAAATGGAAATCGAGGCGTTCAACGCGCAGGAATACTGGTCGGTGCGGGCCCAGATGGCGACCCCGCGCGGCCAGGAGTTCGAGGCGCGCCTGACGGTGCTGGGCGGCGACAAGCTGGACAAATACAGCCTGAAAAACTCCACCGCTGCGGAACTGGCGGTTCAGGCCGTGGCATCGCGCCAGCTGTCGGTGCTGTCGGTCGAGGCCAAGCCTGCCTCCCGCAACCCTTCTGCCCCGTTCATGACTTCTACCCTGCAACAGGAGGCCAGCCGCAAATTCGGCATGGGCGCGCGCCAGACCATGAACGCCGCCCAGCGCCTGTATGAAGCCGGCCAGATCACCTATATGCGAACCGATGGCATCGACATGGCGCCAGAGGCGGTGCAGGCCGCCCGGGCCGAGATCGAAACACGTTACGGCGCAGAGTATGTGCCATCCTCTCCGCGGATTTATAAGAACAAGGCGAAGAACGCCCAGGAAGCGCACGAATGTATCCGCCCAACGGATATGAGCCGCGACGCGGCCAGCCTGAAAGTCACGGATGACGATCAGCGCAAGCTGTATCACCTGATCTGGAAGCGCACCCTGTCGTGCCAGA
>NZ_JAXMOX010000336.1:0-2800 GCF_034669605.1 Leisingera sp. | reverse complement strand
GGAAGGTGTCGCCGTTGGTCGACTTCACCTCGAACAGGCCGTCGTCGATTTCCAGAATGGTCACGTCGAAGGTGCCGCCGCCGAGGTCATAAACCGCGATGGTCTGGGTGTCTTCCTTGTCGAGGCCGTAGGCCAGCGCAGCCGCGGTCGGCTCGTTGATGATACGCAGCACTTCGAGGCCCGCGATCTTGCCGGCGTCTTTGGTAGCCTGGCGCTGGGCGTCGTTGAAATAGGCCGGCACGGTGATCACCGCCTGGGTGACTTCCTCGCCCAGGTAGGATTCAGCGGTTTCCTTCATTTTGCCCAGGGTGAAGGCGGAAATTTGCGACGGGGAGTATTTCTCACCCTTGGCTTCCACCCATGCGTCGCCATTGCCGCCGTTGATGATGGAAAACGGCACCATCTTCTTGTCTTTGGCGACTGCGGCGTCGTCGAACCGGCGGCCGATCAGGCGCTTGACGCCGAACACGGTATTATCGGGGTTGGTGACAGCCTGGCGTTTGGCCGGCTGGCCGACCAAGCGTTCGTCGTCGGTAAAGGCAACAATTGACGGGGTTGTGCGCGCGCCCTCGGCGTTTTCAATCACGCGGGGCTGGGAGCCATCCATGATGGCCACGCAGGAGTTGGTGGTACCCAGGTCGATGCCGATAACTTTGCTCATTTGCGATCCCTTTTTACTACTCAAGGCGATTACCCGAGGCCTGAACCCGTTGCGGCATCCTGGCCCCGATGGAAGTTGCGGTTTGGTCTGCACCTTGCCGCGTCCCGGCGTATATAGGGACGTGAAAACGGCCCTGCAAGCGTTCAGGCACGCCCGGAGGCGTGAATCAATACGCTTTTTTGCAAGGGTCATGGTTAAGGATGGATGAACGGCAATGACCTTGCTGCGTGTGCGCGATTTCGATGTCTACAAGGGATTGCTTGATCCGGCCCGGCAAGCGGCGTTGATAGACGCGTTGCGGCCAGTGCTGAAAGCGGCGCCGCTGTTTTCACCCAAGATGCGGGGCGGCGGGCAGATGTCGGTACGGATGACGTCGGCGGGTCAGTTCGGCTGGTATTCTGACGCCTCCGGTTACCGCTATGCGGAGCAGCACCCCTCCGGGTGCAAGTGGCCGGATATCCCGGAGGCGGTGCTGGAGATATGGCGGCAGCTGACCGGGTTGGAGCGGGTGCCGGAATGCTGCTTGCTGAATTACTACGGAGAAGGTGCGCGGATGGGGCTGCATCAGGACAAGGATGAGGCGGATTTCTCCTACCCTGTGGTGTCAATCAGCTTGGGAGATGATGCGCTGTTCCGGATCGGCAACCGCAGCCGCGGCGGCAAGACGGAATCGGTCTGGCTCAGCTCGGGCGATGCCGTGGTCATGGGCGGCGCGGCGCGGCTGACCTACCATGGGATAGACCGGATCCGGTTCAAATCATCACGGCTGCTGCCCAAGGGCGGGCGGATCAACTTGACACTCAGAATGGTCACGTGATGCCAGTGCGGCGCAAAGGTGTCGCGGCTATCTTTTGCCAAGTCTTTTGGAGAAAAAACCTGGACCGGTTATTGCGGTTACCGCCGCGCGCCCCAGCTGATGGAGACCTGGCGGCGGGTGTAGAATTCGCCCATCAGGCCAATCACAATCAGCACCAGCGCTACCCAGGCCGCATACTGCCAGGAGCTGAAATGCGGGTTGTAGTTTATAAAGACAAATCCGCGGGCCTGGTCGATGCAGTGAAACAGCGGGTTCCAGTCGAACATGGCAAGCATGAAGCTGGGCAGCGTGTTGGCCAGGAACATCTTGCCCGAAGCAATCATATTGGCGCGTTGATAGATCATCGTCAGAATACTCACCAGCCCAGGTGCCCAAGGCTTCAGCACCAGGAACACCAGCCCGACTGAGGCGCCAGTGGTCCAGGCCAGCAAAATCATGCCAAAGGCAGGTATAGGCTCTTCGATGTGCACCGGTGTGAATGCGACGTGGTAGACAAACAGGATGATGAACAGTGAAAAGACTTGAATGTACAGCGCGCCGATGGCGGCGGACAGAATGGCCACCATCGTGTTCATCGGCGCATGCTGCATCATCGGGCTGCTCGGCCCCTCGGCACTGGCAACGGCACCGACGGTCTTGGTGTGGACCATGAACAGGAACACACCGGACATAACATAGAGCAGGAAGTCGCCGCGAATGGCGGAACCGCGCAGGCCCAGCAGTGCAAACATGGCAAAAAAAGCTGCAACGAAGAGGACGGCCTGCAGGATGTTCAGTGCCAGGGCCGCAAAAGCATTGTTGTGTTTGGAGCGGACGCTGCGCACGACCGAATGGAAGACCACCTCGCTTAGTGAGAGGAACCCGGAAACCGAGGATTGCTGCGTGCGCTGTTGAAACATGAGACCTGTATTCTCTGCTCGAATTCAATGCGGCTGCTTGCCGTTCTGTTATCTGCGCATCATAAGGGGCAAGAGGCAAATTTTCAATTAAACCCGTGTTAGGGAGATCTGCGTGACATATGAAGACCTGGTGCCCGTGATCCGCCGGCTGGCAATTGAGGCCGGGGCAAAGATCATGGAGATCTACAATTCCGACGATTTCGACGTGAAGGTCAAATCCGACGAAAGCCCGGTAACGGCAGCGGATGAAGCTGCAGATGCGCTGATCTCTGAAGGTCTGCGGGCGGCCTTCCCGGTCATGATGCTGGTCACTGAAGAACAATCCGACTCCCACAAAGAGCGCGGCGATACCTTTCTGATCGTCGATCCCTTGGATGGCACCAAGGAATTCATTCACCGGCGCGGCGATTTCACCGTGAATAT
>NZ_JAXMOX010000335.1:0-2802 GCF_034669605.1 Leisingera sp. | reverse complement strand
GATTTCAGGTCGGCGTAAAGCGCGACCCGTTCCTGTTCCGACAGGAAGGCGCCGATTTCCACTTCGCGGCCGCCGCCCTGCAGGGTGACATAATGCGGAACCGGTCCGTCGCGGTCGTGCATTTCGACGCGGGTCCAGTAGCGGTTGCAGTGCCAGCTTTGCCGCTTGCCATCAGAGTTGATCCGCTCCAGACGGGCGTCTTCCTTGCCGATGGTCAGCACTTCCAGGATCTGATGGTCGCGGCGGCTGCGGTCCAATGCCCATTTCATGCCGAACAGGGCCAGTAGCAGGAACGGCAGCAGCCCCCACAGCAGAAAAGAACCCAGAACCGGGATCAGCGGCACGCAGATCAGCACTGCAGTCAGTCCAAGGAAGCGCACATAGCCCTGCGCTGGCAGTGATTGATGCGGCCAGAGGTGCAGCTCGCGTTCGGCGTCTTGCTGCGGACGGGTCCAGTTGTAGGGCATGTGTTCAACGCCTGCTGAGCAATGATGGGTCTTATTGGATAATGTACCGGAAAGTCCGGATTTCCACTCGGTTTTTACGGCGGCGCGCAGATAAGAAAAAGGCCCCGGAGCATCTGCTCCGGGGCCTTCTTTTGACTTCAGGATCTCAACCGCTTAGTGCGAATGCGAGCGGTCCCAGTCTTCCTGCTTGGGCAGGATTGCAAAGGTATGCTCGGGCGGCGGAGAGGGCAGGGTCCACTCCAGCGTGTCGGCATATTCGTTCCAGTAGTTGTTCTGGGTGACACGGGCGCCGCGCAGCAGCGAATAGATCACCACGCCAAAAAACAGCAGGAAGGACGCAAAGGACAGGAACGCGCCGTAGGACGAGATCTTGTTCCAGTAGGCAAAGCCTTCCGGATAATCGATGTAGCGGCGCGGCATGCCCTGGCGGCCCAGGAAGTGCTGCGGGAAGAATGTCAGGTTGGCACCGATGAAGAACATCCAGAAGTGGATCTGGGCGCCCAGCTCATTGTACTGACGGCCGGTCATCTTGCCGAAGTAGAAGTAGACGCCCGAGAAGATCGCAAAGACAGCGCCCAGCGACATCACGTAGTGGAAGTGTGCAACCACATAGTAGGTGTCATGATAGGCACGATCCACGGCGGCCTGCGACAGCACCACGCCGGTCACACCGCCGACGGTGAACAGGAACAGGAAGCCGAAGGCGAACATCATCGGGGCCTTGAACTCGATCGAGCCGCCCCACATGGTGGCGATCCAGGAGAAAACCTTCACGCCCGTGGGCACCGCGATCACCATGGTGGCCAGCATGAAGTAGGCCTGCTGGTTCAGCGACATGCCGACGGTGTACATGTGGTGCGCCCAGACGACAAAGCCCAGCACGCCAATGGCGATGATCGCCCAGACCATCGGCAGATAGCCGAACACCGGCTTGCGCGCGAAGGTTGCGATCACGTGGGAGATGATGCCGAAGCCGGGCAGGATCACGATGTACACTTCCGGGTGGCCGAAGAACCACAGGATGTGCTGGTACAGGATCGGATCGCCGCCGCCGGCCGCATCAAAGAAGGTGAAGCCGAAGTTGCGGTCCATCAGCAGCATGGTGATCGCGCCGGCCAGGACCGGCAGAGACAGCAGGATCAGCCAGGAGGTGACGAAGATCGACCAGGAGAACAGCGGCACCTTGAACAGGGTCATGCCCGGCGCGCGCATGTTCAGGAAGGTGGTGATCATGTTGATTGCACCCAGGATCGAAGACGCGCCCGAGACATGCACGGCAAAGATCGCCAGGTCCATCGAGTAGCCGCCTTCGTTCACCGACAGCGGCGGGTACAGAACCCAGCCGACACCAGAACCCAGCTGGTCATTGCCGCCCGGCGAGACAACTGAAAGAACCGCCAGCGCGGTGCCTGCGACATACATCCAGAACGACAGGTTGTTCATCCGCGGGAACGCCATGTCCGGCGCGCCGATCTGCAGAGGCATGAAATAGTTGCCGAAACCGCCGAACAGCGCCGGAATCACCACGAAGAACATCATCAGGATGCCGTGGGCGGTGATCATCACGTTCCAGAGGTGGCCGTTCGGGGTGCATTCCGCAGAGGCGTCTGCGAACATGCGCGCACCCTCCAGGCACATGTACTGAACGCCGGGGTCCATCAGCTCAAGCCGCATGTAGACGGTGAAGATGACAGAGATGAGACCTGCGAACGCCGAAACGATGAGGTAGAGAATGCCGATGTCTTTATGGTTCGTGCTCATGAACCAGCGGGTAAAAAAGCCCCGCTCGTCCTCGTGGCCGTGACCATGAATGGCTGCGTCTGCCATTATGTGCCTCCTGCTGCATAACGAAAGGCCCCCGGAGACGGACTCCGGGCGGCCTGGATTCCTTTCGTGTATTAGAATGGCGTGCCGGGGCCTTCAATGGCGGAGTTTGATCTGGATCAAGATTTATTGCCGCAGGGGTCTTGAATGCCATGCAAGGCACATCGCGCCGGGACGCTTGACCTGGCCGCAAGGTGCGCGCAAAACCGGAACGATTTCAAAATCAGGAGGCCAGACGCATGCCCGCTTATGATTCCGACAATATCTTTGCCAAGCTCTTGCGCGGCGAGATTCCATCGGCCCGTGTTTATGAAGATGACGATACCTTGGCCTTCATGGATATCATGCCGCGTGCGGACGGGCATCTTCTGGTGATCCCGAAAACCCCGTGCCGCAACCTGCTGGACGCCAGCCCTGCGCAGATGACAGCGGTGATGCAGACGGTGCAGAAACTGTCGCAGGCTGTGATCAGGGCCTTTGGCGCGGACGGGGTGACCGTGCAGCAGTTCAA
>NZ_JAXMOX010000334.1:0-2817 GCF_034669605.1 Leisingera sp. | reverse complement strand
CCTGGCTTACAACTTCATTGCCAGGCACCAGGTAAAAGCCTGAGTGAAAAAATCCTGAGTGTAAACCCAGGTGGCTGCCGGTGGAGAGGGATGCTCCACCGGCAGCCTGCCGGAACCTTGCGGCAGGCACTTCCCTGACCTTAGGGATCGCGCTGCATGCTGCATGCTGCGGCTGCGGCGAACGCCTGAACAGTCCCGCTGCCTGCTGAGGAGCGCCCGGTTCTGCAATCCGGGCAGGGGACGCAGGCCCTACCATGAAAAACGAGACCTTTTGCACGGCAGGCCGGCCGGCATTCCAGGCCGTATTCGGCCTTGCATAACCGGGCTTTTCTGCTGTATTCCCGCGCAATCCTTTCCGGTGCCGGGACCGGCCAGATGGCCCAAAGCGGCCAAGTTTGCTAAAGTATGCCCCAGGGCTTGACGTTCGGCATGCTGGCATACCCAAGCGGGGAGGGAGGGAAACAGCTGGGATCGTGGCAAAGATCCTTCTGCGGAAAACGACCGATTCGGTGTTTTCTTTAGACTGATTGAATCCTGAGGGTTGCCGCCTCGGGCGTGCGCGATTTGTTACCGGATTGCGGGCCACGTTAAACATTCCCGCTAAAGAGGTCAGGACGAGAAGGACCCCCTTTCGCTTGGCCGATTGGGGTTTTTTTGTGCGCTAATGGCGCGAGGAGACGGAAGATGAGCGAGACCTGGAACAGCCGCACCAAACTGGTTCACGGCGGCACCCGCCGCAGCCAGTACAACGAGGTGAGCGAGGCGATTTTCCTGACCCAGGGATTTGTTTACGAGAGTGCCGAACAGGCAGAGGCGCGGTTCATCGAGACCGGCCCGGATGAATTCATCTATGCCCGTTATGGCAATCCGACGGTGGCGATGTTCGAAGAGCGGATCGCCGCGCTGGAAGGGGCCGAGGATGCTTTTGCCACCGCCTCCGGCATGGCGGCGGTCAGCGGCGCGCTGACCTCGGTGCTGAAGGCAGGCGATCATGTGGTGTCGGCCAAGGCGCTGTTCGGCTCCTGTCTCTATATCCTGGAAAACATCCTGACCCGTTTCGGCGTTGAGGTGACATTTGTCGATGGCACCGACCTGGACCAGTGGCGCGCCGCGATGCGGCCGGACACCAAGGCGGTGTTTTTCGAGTCGATGTCGAACCCGACGCTGGAAGTGATCGACATCCGGTCGGTGGCTGAGATCGCGCATTCGGCAGGCGCGCTGGTGATTGTCGACAACGTGTTCTCGACCCCGGTGTTCTCCCGCGCGATCGAGCAGGGCGCCGACGTGGTGGTCTATTCCGCAACCAAGCATATCGACGGCCAGGGCCGGGCGCTGGGCGGTGTTGTGCTGGGCACCAAGGACTTTATCCGCGGCACGCTGGAACCCTATATGAAGCACACCGGCGGCAGTCTCAGCCCGTTCAACGCCTGGGTGATGCTGAAGGGGCTGGAGACCATCGACCTGCGCGTCAACGCCCAGGCGGACAATGCGCTGCAGATCGCCGGGGCGCTGGATGGCCACGCGGCGCTGGAGCGGATTATCTATCCGGGTCTCAAGGGGCACGCGCAGAACGCATTGGTGCAGACCCAGCTGGGCGGCAAGGGCGGCACCGTGCTGTCGCTGGATCTGAAAGGCGGCAAGGCGGCGGCGTTCAAGTTCCTGAACGCAATGACGATCCCGGTGATCTCCAACAACCTGGGCGACGCCAAATCCATTGCCACCCACCCGGCCACCACCACCCACCAGCGGCTCAGCGATGAGCTGAAGGCGGAGCTGGGAATCACACCCGGCCTGGTGCGCTTTTCGGTGGGGCTGGAGGATGCAGGTGATCTGATCGCCGACCTGACAGCCGCATTGGAGGCATCGCAGGCCTGAAGCCTGCGCCCCGGCCCGCCTACTTTCTGGTCAAAATACTCTCGGGGGTGAAGTGAGCCGCAGGCTCAGGAGGGGGCGGACAGCCCCCTCTTTACTTTTACTTCTCCCAGGGAAACGTCTCGAGCCGCCCCGGCCCGTCCGCGGTGATCCGAACCCGGGTTTCCAGCTTGACCGGCCCGGACCCGATCTCGCCGATCAGGCTTTCGATGCAGATCACCACGTTTTCCTCGAACTGCCCGCCATGGGCGCCAGCGAAATCCACTTGCAGCGGTTGGATCGGCGATTGCACCGTGGGTGCCCGCCGCGGTGGCGCTGATTCAGGCGGGGCTGGTATTGCCTTGCTGCCCGCGCAGGTGGCGGGCCGGGAAATCCGGGCCGGACCGCTGCACCGGCTGGACGGAGCGGCACTGGACATGCCGCGGCCTGATGTGCTGATCACCGCGCACTGCAAGTCGCGCTCGCGGCGCCTGCAGAGGCGCTGGGGGTCCGATAAGGCGCCGGTTCTGCCGCATTTGGCGGATCCGTTTTGAAAACTGCCGCGTAACAGTATATGAGGGTGGCCTGCCGGCCTATATATGGGCCGTATGACTTGGGGGAACGCCGATGAACATTCATAACCGCGATGCTGCTGAGGCGCCGGACCGCGAGGCCGCTGCCGCCGCGCTGGATGTGCTGCGGGCCTGGGCCGGCACTGTGACCGAGACCGAGATTGCGCAGCTGGATCCGGCTGTGGCGCGGCTGCTGCCCGGCCGCGAGGTGGGGAACTACCCGGATTTGTCGCGGCACTACCCTGAGGATTTCAAATCGGACGAGGCGTACCGCGCCACGCTGCCCGACCTGCAGAACGGGCCGACCAGCCTGATCCGCGGCGCGCAGGAGCAGATCCAGCATGTGGGGATTTCCAACTTCCGCCTGCCGATCCGCTTTCATACCCGCGATGAT
>NZ_JAXMOX010000333.1:0-2825 GCF_034669605.1 Leisingera sp. | reverse complement strand
CCACCCCAAGGATGAGCCGGCTTATTGCCGCGTCAGGGGGAACCGCGCCCGCCGCGCGTCAGCGCGGCGCCCGGCCCAAGGCCGCAAGCGCAGGCCCGGGCATTGCCCGGGCGTCCGCGGGCGCGGGAGGGCCGGGCCGGCGGTTACTCCGCCGCCGGTTCCAGTTTGTCCTGGGTGCGGGTGTCGAAGTCGCTGGCATCGTGGCGCTCGTGCAGCTGCATCTCCAAGTCGCCGAACGACCGGTTCACCATGCGGCCGCGCTGCACCGCCGGGCGGGCGTCGATCGCCTTGGCCCAGCGGACCACATTCTTGTAGCTTTGCGCGTCCAGGAATTCGGCGGCATCATAGAGGCGGCCCAGAACCAGCTGGCCGTACCAAGGCCAGATCGCGATATCGGCAATGGTGTAGTCCTCGCCCGCGATATAGCTCCGCTCCGCCAGCTGGCGGTCCAGCACGTCGAGCTGGCGTTTTGTTTCCATCGCAAAGCGGTCGATCGGATACTGCCATTTCTCCGGCGCATAGGCATAGAAATGGCCAAAACCGCCGCCCAGGTAAGGCGCGCTGCCCATCTGCCAGAACAGCCAGTTCAGCGTCTCGGTGCGCGCGGCACCCTCCTTGGGCAGGAACTCTCCGAATTTCTCGGCCAGATGCATCAGGATCGACGCGCTTTCGAACACCCGCAGGGGGGCATCTCCGCTGCGGTCCATCAACGCCGGGATCTTGGAGTTCGGGTTGATCTCCACAAAGCCGGAGCCGAACTGGTCGCCGTCGCCAATCTTGATAATCCAGGCGTCGTATTCGGCGCCCGCGTGGCCCTTGGCCAGCAGCTCCTCCAGCATCACCGTGACCTTCACCCCGTTCGGGGTCGCCAGCGAATAAAGCTGCAGCGGGTGCGCGCCCACCGGCAGCTCCTTGTCGTGGGTTGCGCCGGCAGTGGGGCGGTTGGTGGAGGCGAACTGGCCGCCGTTCTCTTGTTCCCACTTCCAGACTTCCGGCGGGGTATAGGGGGTGTCGCTCATCTGTCGGGCCTCGTTTCATCGTTTCCGGTATGCGGTCAATCGCACGCGCCGCGGCAATTGGCATTGGCGAAGATAAAGGAGTATTGGCATTTTCCAATGGCTGGAAGGTCCGGCCACGGAAATTTTACAAACTGATCACGCAGGCTCGTGTCCGCACACAGAGGCGTGAGCCCCCCTTCGCATCTGCCCCGGGGTCTGTAGTGTTTGATCCCAAGCCGGATGCGATGCCGGCACCGGGATGGAACCGGACTCCGATGAAAGGGATGACCTGATGAAGCGTTTTGCATTTGCTGCCGTGGCAGCGCTGTCCATTGCCCTGCCGGCCTTTGCCGGCGAGCAATATGTCGACGGCACCGGTTTTGCCGTGTCCGGCTATGACGTGGTGGCTTACCGGGGCCTGGACATGAACCCGGTGGGCGCGCCCCAGACCGCACCGGTGCGGGGCCATGCGGATTTCACCGCCGAGTACAACGGCGCCACCTGGGCCTTCTCGACGGCAGAAAACCGCGACAAGTTTTTGGAAAATCCGGCTTTTTACGCGCCGCAGTATGACGGCCACTGCGCCTATGGCGTGTCCAAGGGCGGCAAGGTGCCGGCCAACCCGAACCTGTGGCGCATCGTCGGCGACAAACTGTACCTGAACATCACAAAGAATGTCGTCGGTTTCTGGGAAACGGACATTCCCGGCAATATCACCCTGGCCGAGGGCAACTGGCCGGGCATCGAGCCGGATGGCGCCTCGGACAGCGTGATCCCGAATTTCACGTCTGAAGGGCCGGTTGCGAACTGAGCCGCGGCTGAAGCCCAGCGTGCCCGGACCGCAAACCGGGCCTCTCGAAAGAAAAACCCGCGCTGGCTGGCGCGGGTTTGTTTCATTGCTGGTGCGGGCCGCTCAGCGGCGGCGGTCGCGGCGCGAGGACATCGGCTGGAACGCCACGCCCACATGCGCCTCGCAATAGGGCTTGCCCTGCTGGGCGGGCAGGCCGCAGAACCAGAAGTCCTCGGTCGCCGGATCGCCCACCGGCCATTTGCAGGTGCGCTCGGTCAGATCCATCAGGCTCAGCTTCTTGGCCTTCTTTTCGATTTCGTTGACCTTGGCCAGCGCCTCGGGGCTGATTTCATTGGCCGAGGGCTGCGGCGGCAGCGGCTGGCCGGCCGGGATGATCTGGCGGCGTGCAGGCGTTGCCGGTTTGGCGTCGGCTGCCGCAGGCTGGGCCGCCGCCGGACGGGCCGGTTCGGTCTTCGGCTGCGGCTTGGGTTTTGGCGCCGCGGCGGGTTTTGGCGCCGCGGATGCCGGGGCGGCTGCGGGCTTTTCCTTCGGCTCGGCGGCCTTGGAGCCGCCGCTGTTGCGGTTGGACAGGCCGAGGCGGTGCACCTTGCCGATCACGGCGTTGCGGGTGACGCCGCCCAGTTCTTTGGCGATCTGACTCGCCGACTGGCCTTCGCCCCACATTTTCTTGAGCAGTTCGACGCGCTCGTCTGTCCAGGACATATGTTGCCTTTCCAAGCTAATAGCGGCCCCAGGGTTTCTGCGGCCGCCATCCTATTCCGTATGATCGCCCTATTTTAATCACTGCGGGCGGAGTTACAAGACATCTTGCGCCCCATGCCGCAGCCGTTATGCAGGCAAAGCAGCGAAAAACGGGGGCAGCATGGCGGATCGGGGATATCAGGTTGAACTGGGCGCGCGGCGGTTCGGGCGGGTGAACTGGCTGGGGCTCAAGGCGCTGGCCTGGCGCGAAGTGAAGCGGTTCCTGGCGGTCTGGACCCAGACGCTGCTGGCGCCGCTGATGACGGCAGCCTTGT
>NZ_JAXMOX010000332.1:0-2838 GCF_034669605.1 Leisingera sp. | reverse complement strand
ATTGGTCTGGCGCCAATCCGGACCACCCGATGACCGCAGTGCTGCGCGACGGGCTGCAAGGCAGTGCCACGCCGCGCCGCCGCGGCGGCTGGCGCTCGCGCGAGCGGTGACGGCGGCGTCTGTGCGGCCGGTGCCCGACGCATCGACGAGCGTTCCTGACGGCAATGAAACCGCAGCGCTGCTGGATCCGCTGCCGGCCCTGCAATAAAGCCAGGCGCAGCGGTGAAGTTCCGCGGGAACGGGCCATGCGGCCCCTTTTCCTGTTCCGGGCTTAAGGCTAAGAGGAACCCATGACAGCCTCCTCAGATGCGCTTCAGCGCCCCCGCGTGAAAATGAAACCCAAATCCAACGCCCGCGCCATCCGGCACGGGTTTCCCTGGGTTTATGCCAACGAACTGGTGACCGACCGGCGCACCCGCAAACTGGCGCCCGGCACCCTGGCGGTGCTGGAGGACGAGGCGCAGCACCCGCTGGGGCTGGTGTCGGTGAACCCGGAAAGCAAGATCATCGCCCGGATGCTCGACCGCGACCCCGAGGCGGTGATTGATCAGGCCTGGTTCGCTGCCCGCCTGAGCCGCGCCTTGGACATGCGCGAACAGCTGTATGATGCGCCCTTCTACCGGCTGGTGCATGCGGAATCCGACGGGCTGCCCGGCGTGGTGATCGACCGCTTCGGCGCGGCCTGCGTCGTCCAGCCCAACGCTGCCTGGGCCGAGCTGCATCTGGACGCGCTCACCGCCGCGCTGGCGGAGGTGACCGGCACCGGGGTGATCCTGAAAAACGCTTCCGGCCGCACCCGTTCGCTCGAAGGCCTTGATGATGTGAACCAGACCCTGCTGGGCGAAACCCCAGCGGCGCCGGTGCCGGTGCAGATGAACGGCGCCACCTATATGGCCGATCTTACCGGCGGCCAGAAAACCGGGCTGTTCTTCGACCAGCGCGAAAACCACGCCTTTGCCGCCCGCCTCACAGGGCCCGGCGCCAAGGTGCTGGATGTCTTCTCTCACGTCGGCGGCTTCGGCCTCGCGATGCTGGCCGGGGGGGCAGGGCACGCAACCTGCGTCGACGGCTCTGCCGCAGCCCTTGAACTGGCCGCCCGGGGCGCCGAAGCCAGCGGTTTCAAGGACGCATTCACCGCCCGCCAGGGCGACGCCTTCGATGTGCTGGCCGCCCTCGGCGAGGAGGACGCAAGCTTTGACGTTGTGATCTGCGACCCGCCCGCCTTTGCGCCCTCGAAACAGGCGCTGGAGGCCGGTCTGCGCGCCTATGAACGGATCGCCAAACTGGCGGCGCCGCTGGTCAAACCCGGCGGCTACCTGGGCCTCTGCTCCTGCTCCCACGCCGCTGATCTGTCGCGCTTCCGCAACGCTTCGGCCCGCGGCATCGGCAAGGGCGGCCGCCGCGGTGCGCTGATCCACACAGGGTACGCAGGCCCCGACCACCCGCAGCTGCCGCAGCTGGCCGAAAGCGGCTACCTCAAGGCCGTGTTCTTCCGGCTGGACTGACGCGGGATGAAGCTGCTTCTGGACACCTGCGTGCTCTACCCGACAGTGATGCGGGAGATGCTGCTGGGTGCGGCGGGACTGGGGCATTTCACCCCGCTCTGGTCCGCCCGCATTTTGGGCGAGTGGGAGCGCGCAGCGATGAAACTCGGCCCCGAAGGCGCGGCGCAGGCCAAGGCTGAAATCGCCCTGGCCCGCGCCAATTGGCCCAAGGCCGAAGTCGCCCCGGCACCGGGCACCGAGGCGCGCCTCTGGCTGCCCGACAGCGCCGACATCCATGTGCTGGCCGCCGCCGTCACCGGCCACGCCGACGCGATTGTCACCCTCAACAACAAGGACTTTCCCCGCCACACCCTGGCCGAAGAGGGGCTGGAGCGGCGCGGCCCCGACGAACTCCTCTACCGCATCTGGCTGGAGGATAACGCCGGAATAGAAGCTCTTGGCGCCCGGGTTCTGGAGGAGGCCAGCCGCCTTTCCGGCGACCGCTGGGAGATCCGCCCGCTCCTGAAAAAAGCCCGCCTGCCGCGGCTCGCCAAGGCCCTGTCAGCCTGACCGCGCTTTCATCTTTCCTGAAATACTCCGGGATGAGTGCCTGACTGCAGGCCAAGAAACTGCCCAGCGGTCAGCTCGAAGGCACCAACCGGCGCCGCCGCGGGGGAATGGCCCTCAATCCAGCGTCAGCCGCAGGCTCAGCGCTTGGCCCATTTCGCTTCCAGCCGCTCCAGCGCGGCTATGCGCTCTTCGGTCTTGGGGTGGCTCATCAGCCAGGCCGGTGCCATGCCCGCGCGTGCCTGGGTCAGCTCTTCCAGCTTGGTGAACAGGCTTTTCTGCGGCGCCAGCCCGATGCCTGCCTTGGTCAGCAGCGCGGCGGCATATTCATCCGCCTCATACTCGTCGCCGCGCGACAGCCGGGCCGCGATCAAACCTGTCAGCACCCCGGCAATCCACGGCCCGATAAAGGGAATGTAGCGGCCCAGGATCATCATCAGCGCGGTGCGCAGCGCGTTCTGGCCGGAGAAATCGATCATCCGCTTCCTGGCATGCCCCAGCGCCACATGGCCCAGCTCATGGGCGATCACCGAGGCCATTTCCTCGGCGCTGACCTCACCGTTCTGGTACTTGCGGTAAAACCCGCGGGTGATAAAGATCCGCCCGTCCGGCGCCGCCAGCCCGTTGACCGGGTCGACCTCGTAGATATGCACCGGAATGCGGGCGACCTCCAGCGCTGCCGCCAGCCGGTCGGTCAGCCGCTTCAGTATCGGATCCGCCAGCTCGGTTGAGCGCTGGTCCAGCTCACGATGGGTGCGCCAGATCGAAATCCGGTACATCACAAGGC
>NZ_JAXMOX010000331.1:0-2875 GCF_034669605.1 Leisingera sp. | reverse complement strand
GCCGCTGAGGCCTGTGCCGATCTGCACGATGTTGCCATCCTCGATGGCAACATCGGCGGCATAGCTGCGGTCGGCGGCGACGATGGTGCCGCCCTTGATTACGGTTCTGCTCGTCATTGTCTTCACTCCACGATTTCAGCGGTTTCCAGCACGGCATGCAGCAGCACATCGGCGCCTGCCGCCGCCCATTCGCGGCTGATGTCCTCGTCCTCGTTGTGGCTGAGACCATCGACGCAGGGGCACATCACCATCGCGGTCGGCGCCACCTTGTTGATCCAGCAGGCATCATGCCCCGCGCCGGAGATGATGTTGCGGTGCGAATAGCCCAGCTTTTCCGCCGCACGGCGCACGGCCGAGACGCAACCTTCGTCAAAGGTTACCGGGTCGAAATGGCCGGCCTGTTCGATCTCGAGGCCCAGTTCCAGTTCCTCGGCGATCTTCGCGGCCCCTTCGCGCAGACGGCGCTCCATGTCTTCTTGGGTGTCGAAGCTGGGCGAGCGGAAGTCGATGGTGAAGACCACCTTGCCCGGCACGATGTTGCGGCTGTTGGGGTAATAGTCGCAATGGCCCACAGCGCCCACCGCGCCGGGCTGGTGGCTCATCGCGATTTCATGCACCAGATCGGTGATCCGCGCCGCACCCAGGCCGGCGTTGCGGCGCATCGGCATCGGGGTGGAGCCGGTATGCGCCTCCTGCCCCGTCAAGGTCACCTGAAGCCAGTTCAGACCCTGGCCGTGGGTGACCACGCCGATGTCCTTGCCCTCGGCCTCCAGGATCGGGCCCTGTTCGATGTGCAACTCGAACATCGCGTGCATCTTGCGGCCGCCCACCGGCTCGTCCCCGACGTAGCCGATGCGAGCCAGCTCCTCGCCGAATGTCTTGCCCTCCGCATCCTCGCGGGCATAGGCCCAGTCCTGGGTGTGGACGCCGGCAAAGACACCGGAGGACAGCATCGCAGGCGCAAAGCGCGTGCCTTCCTCATTGGTCCAGTTCACCACCACGATCGGGCGGCGCGGGGTGATCCCCTGATCGCGGATCGTGCGCACGACCTCAAGGCCCGCCAGCACGCCCAGCACGCCGTCGTATTTGCCGCCCGTGGGCTGGGTGTCGAGATGGCTGCCCATCATCACCGGATCCAGATCCGGCTCGGCGCCCTCTAGGCGGGCAAACATGTTGCCCATGCTGTCGACGCCGACAGTCATTCCGGCCTCTTCGCACCAGCGTTTGAACAGGCCGCGGCCTTCCTTGTCGGCGTCGGTCAGCGTCTGGCGGTTGTTGCCGCCGCGCAGGCCGGGGCCGACCTTGGCCATTTCCATCAGCGAATCCCACAGGCGGCTGCCGTTGATGCGGGCGTTGCTTTGCACGTCTTTCATGGTGTCTCTCCCTATTGGCAGCTGCCGCCCATGCATGCGGGCGGCAGCAGACAGGTCACGCGCTGAGCGATTCGGCCAGGATGCCGATCAGCGTGTCGATTTCGGATTTCTCGATGATCAGCGGCGGCGACATGGCGATGATGTCGCCGGTGGTGCGCAGATGCGCCCCCTTGTCCCAGGCGCGCAGATAGGTGTCGAAGGCACGTTTGGTGGGCTGGCCCGCAACCGGTTCCAGCTCCACCGCGCCAACCAGACCGGCACAGCGGATATCCCGCACATGCGGCAGCCCCTTGAGGCTGAACAGCGCCTCCGCCCAGTAGTCTTCCAGCGAAGCGGCACGTTCGAACAGCTCCTCCTCGCGGTAGGTGTCCAGCGCCGCCAGCGCCGCCGCACAAGCCACCGGGTTGCCCGAATAGGTATAGCCGTGGAACAGCTCGATCATGTGTTCGGGGCCAGTCATGAAGGCATCGTGGATCTCGCTGCTGATCATCACCGCGCCCATCGGGATGACGCCATTGGTCAGACCCTTGGCGGTGGTGATCATGTCCGGCTCGACGCCGTAATAGTCCGCGCCAAAGGCCCGGCCCAGGCGGCCATAGGCGGTGATCACCTCATCAAAGATCAACAGGATGCCGTGTTCGCGGCTGATCTCACGCAGCCGCTGCAAATAGCCCTTGGGCGGCAGGATCACCCCGGCGGAACCCGCCATCGGCTCGACAATCACCGCGGCGATAGTCTCGGCCCCGTGCAGCTCGATCAGCCGCACCAGATCTTCGGCCAGTTCCACGCCATGCTCGGTCTCGCCCTGGCTATAGGGGTTGCGCTCGGGGTCATGGGTGTGGCGCAGATGGTCAACTCCGGTCAGCAGGCTGCCGAAATGGCGGCGGTTGTTGACGATGCCGCCTACTGCGATGCCGCCGAAGTTGACCCCGTGATACCCCTTCTCGCGGCCGATCAGCCGGGTGCGGCCCGCCTCGCCCTTGGCCTTGTGATAAGCCAGCGCGATCTTCAGCGCGGTTTCCACCGATTCCGAACCTGAGTTGGTAAAGAACACGTGGTTCAGATCGCCCGGCGCCAGCCCGGCCAGCCGATCCGCCAGCTCAAACGCCTTGGGGTGGCCCATCTGGAAAGCGGGTGCATAGTCCAGCTCCGCCACCTGTTTCTGCACCGCTTCGGTGATCCGCGGCGCGGCGTGGCCTGCATTGACGCACCACAGGCCCGCGGTGCCGTCCATCACCTTCTGTCCGTCGGCGGTGGTGTAATACATGCCCTCCGCCGCGGCGATCATGCGGGGGCTCTGCTTGAACTGCCGGTTGGAGGTGAAAGGCATCCAATAGGCACCAAGGTCGTTCCTGCGTGCGGTGTCTGATGTCATGACGTGATTTCCTTTTCCATTAAACTGCGGATTCAGGCGGCCGAAAGGCTCAGCAGGGTGTCGAGGCTGGCCTTTGCGTCGCCGTAGAACATGCGGGTGTTTTCCTTGAAGAACAGCGGGTTCTCGA
>NZ_JAXMOX010000330.1:0-2877 GCF_034669605.1 Leisingera sp. | reverse complement strand
TCTTTTGGTTCTTGGGAATGGGCATCGGTGCGTTGATCCGCAAGACGGCAGGTCGGCGCGGGCGTGATAATCTTGGGAACGTTGGCGGTTCGCTGATGCGGTGGGCGGTGACAATTATCGGCTTTATGCTGGCCGTCACCATCATCGCGCCAACGGTCACCCCGGGGGATCTGATTGCCGGGCTCGGCGTCAGCTCGGTTGCGATTGGTTTCGCGTTCAAGGATATCTTGCAAAATATGCTCGCCGGTATTCTGATCCTGCTGCGTCAACCGTTCGAGGTTGGCGATCAGATCGTGTCGGGGGGCCACGAGGGCACTGTCGAAAAGATCGAAACCCGTGCCACGATGATCAAAACCTATGATGGTCGTCGCGTCGTAATCCCGAATTCGGACATCTATACCGACAGTGTGGTGGTCAACACGGCCTTTGACACACGACGGTCTGAATATGACATCGGTGTCGGCTGCAACGATGACTGGGATACGGCCCGCAAAGTCATGCGAGACGCCTGCGCTGGCGTTGAGGGCGTGGAAGCAGACCCTGCACCCGAAACAATTCCCGTCGAGCTGGGGGATTCAGCGAATATCATCCGTCTGCGTTGGTGGACGAAATCTGACCGCGCGTCGCAAATCCACACGTTCGGGGCCGTGCTGCAGGCGGTCTACAAGGCGCTGGATCAAAAGGGGATCGACATGCCGTATCCGACCCAGGTGCATCTGTTCCACGACCAGACAGAAGAAACCGACGGCAACCGCCGTGCTCAGCGCGAAGGGTGGCCCGCGGGCGAGGGCGATGTGCCAAAATCGCGTGCCCAGAAACGCGACGAACAAAAGCCACAAGACCGTTCCAGCAACGCCTAGAGACCCCATCAGAGGAGGAATTACATGTTTTTCGACAACACTGTGCTCGACGTTCTGGCGCGCGGCTTTGTCCTAAGCGGTGTGGCGTTGTTCTGGATCATCTTGATGGTGCGGATCGTCGGGCTGAATTCATTCTCCAAAATGACCAATTTCGACTTTGTGACGACAATCGCCTTCGGCTCTTTGTTGGCGGGGGCGGCGCAGGCATCGGATTGGAAGGCGTTCTTCCAGACGTTGGTCGCGACGGCGTGCCTGTTTCTGTTCCAGTTTACTTTATCGTATTTTCGGCGGCGCTCCTCGACGGTGCTTCATACCATTCAGAATGCGCCGGTATATCTGATGAAGGACGGTAAAATCTGCGAAGAAGCCATGCGGGTAAAGCGTGTGTCGCGTAGCGACTTGATGGAGAAACTGCGCGAATCCAACGTCTCGCGATTAAGCGATGTACGTGCAGCGGTGTTTGAGACGACGGGCGAGGTTTCTGTCCTGTGTGGGGACGAGATAGATGACGCCATGCTGGAGTTTGTTAAAGACGTATAAGCCACATACCTGACTGTTTTAGTCGCTTGTAGTGGCAGTTGTTTTGCGCGATCTATGGGCCATGCCTATTACCTTGTCAGACTTCGAACAATCCGCCCATACGACCCTTGCCAATGACGTGTTTGCCTACCTCGAAGGCGGCGCGGAGGCAGAGCTGTCGCTAAATCAGAACCGTGCCGCCTTTGGCCGGATTGGCTTGCTGCCCAAGTTGCTGGGCGATTGCGGCGGCGGGCATACGCGCGTCACGATACTGGGGAAACCTGCCGCGCATCCTATCATGGTCGCACCCATGGCGTTTCAGCGGCTTTTCCATGCGCAGGGCGAAAATGCGACCGCGCTGGCTTGTGCGGCGCAAGAGGCGGTGATGGTGCTGAGCTGCCAGACCAGCACAGCGCCCGAAGAGATCGCAGCCATTCCCGGACGACGCTGGTTTCAGCTTTATATGCAAGCCGATCATGACACCACGATGTCTTTGGTCACCCGCGCCGTTGCCTGCGGAGCAGAGGCGCTGGTGGTCACGCTGGACGCGCCGATTAATGGCCTGCGCGACCGCGAAGTCGCGGCCGGTTTCGCCCTGCCGGACGGGGTGCGCCCCGTGATGCTGGATCCTCTGCCGCAACCGCGTCGACCTCAGTTGCAGCACGGGCAAAGCGTGGTTTTCGACGGCATGATGGTCTTTGCGCCCACGTGGAAGGATCTGACACGACTGATCGCGGACAGCCCCGTTCCAGTGATTATCAAGGGGTGCCTGCGTGCCGAGGATGCCCGCCGGTTTGTCGATGCCGGTGTTGCGGGGATCATCGTGTCGAACCACGGGGGGAGGGTGCTGGATACCGTGCCCGCACCGGTGACGCAGCTGGCCGCCGTGGTGCAGGCGGTGGGGCAGGATGTGCCGGTCTATCTGGACGGCGGCATCCGGCGCGGCAGCGATGTGTTCAAAGCACTGGCGCTTGGGGCCGAAGCGGTGCTGGTCGGCCGCCCCGTGATGCATGGGTTGATCGTCGACGGGGCGCGGGGGGCCAGTCAGGTGCTGCGGCGTCTGCGTGACGAGCTAGAGGTGACAATGGCACTTTGTGGCTGCGCGACGGTTGCAGACATTACCCCCGACATGCTCACCCCGTTCGAAGAGTCGCGCCCCTAGCGGAAGCGGTAGCTGATCGGGATCGCCAGATTGAACGGACCGGCCCCCATCGTCGACGGCGGACGGGGCAGGGTTTCAAGGCGGTCAAAGATGTTCAACGCGGCTTGATCCAGCACGGGCCAGCCCGATGACTTCGACACCTCGCGCGCTTTGATCTGACCGTATTGATCCAGCGTGAAGGCCACGGTTGTGGTCCCCTCGGCGCGGGCATCGCGGGCGCGGCGGGGGTAGTCCTTGGCGGCGTTCAACGCCAGAACCAGCGACTTTTGCCAATCCGTGATCTCTGCCCGTTCGGCATCTGTCAGGCCCTGTTCCTTGGCCGCGCTTTGGTCCTGT
>NZ_JAXMOX010000329.1:0-2927 GCF_034669605.1 Leisingera sp. | reverse complement strand
CTTCGATCTCGGCCATCTTGGTGGCGTTGAGCTGGGCATAGTTTTCGGCACCGATCCGGTCGTGCAGTTCAAGCTGGGTTTCGAGGAAGTCGATATGGCCTTCTTCGTCCGCCATCAGCTCTTCAAACAGCTTTTGCGTGACGTAGTCCCCCGCTTTGTTGCAGGCTTCGCGGGCTTCCTTGTAAAGCGCGCGGGCGTCCACTTCGGCGGCAAGGTCGCATTCGAGGGTCTCTTTCGGCGTCTGGCCGATCCGCAGCGGGTCAAGCTTCTGCAGGTTCGGGTGGCCGCCGAGGAACAGAATCCTTTCAATCAATTTGTCCGCGTGCTGCATCTCCTCGATGCTTTCTTCGCGGCTTTTCTTGGCCATGCTGCCCAGGCCCCAATCGTCCTGCAGCCGGTAGTGCAGCCAATACTGGCTGACCGCGGTCAGCTCATGGCGCAGCGCTTTGTTGAGATAGTCGATGACCTTGGCGTCGCCCTTCATTACTTTTCTCCCGAATTGATGCTGCGCCTAAATTTGCAAGCTGCGCAGGTACTTCCAGATTACTGCTGGAACGCATCGTGTCGAGGAAAAGAGGCATGCAACCGCCGCAATCGGCGGCTTTCCCCAGGGCGTGATAGATCTTGCCCGGAGTGATTATCGTTTCGGGATCAGCATTTCGCATCCAGTCGATAGCGGCGCGGATGTCGTGGTCCGATATCTGTGTGCAGTGGCAAACGATCATGCGGTTCGCGTCCTTGCCCGGCGGCCTGAATGGCCAAGTGATTCCGTTGGGAAATATATCCGACAGATTTGCTGGGGATTCAAGGTTTTTCCAGAGTAAAATACTTGGGATTGCAGCGTGAGGCAGCATCCCGCCTGCAAGACGGGGCCGCAGAAACCGCGGCCCGCCGTTGCCAGCTGCCGGGGTTCCTACTGGAAAACCGCAGAGGGGTTGTCGAGGCTGTCGGAGCCTTCGATGGCAACGCCGCCGAGATCCAGGGTGGCTACCACCCGCTCGATCGAGCGGGTCTGGTCGATCAGCCCGTTGACGCCGCCCATCACCAGCGCTTCGCCGGCTTTGTTGCCCCGGGCCAGCATCTGGTCATAAGACAGGCCTGCTTCGGCGGCGGTCTTGATGCGTCCAAGCGCGCGCATGGTGGTGGACAGCTTGCTGCGCATCTCGGCGTCCAGGCCGGCGTCCTTGGCGGCAACCAGGTCCGACAGAGACGCGCCGGAGACCAGCTCGCCGTTCGCCCGCACATATTCGCCCAGATAGACATTCTGCACGCCGAGGCCGTCGTAGTAGTGGCTGTTGTGGGTGTTGTCGGAGAAGCAATCATGCTCTTCCTCCGGGTCGTTCAGCATCAGGCCCAGGCGCATCCGCTCCCCCGCCTGTTCGCCATAGGACAGCGACCCCATGCCGGTCAGCATGGCGGTGATGCCGGCGTTTTCGTCGGCCAGCAGCGCAGTGCGGGCGTCGCCCCCGGCCCCCCATTGCGCGGCGATCCACTCCAGGTCGGAGATCAGCAAATCGGTGGCCGCCTGCAGGTATTCGCCGCGGCGGCCGCAGTTGCCGCCGGTGCAGGCATCGCCGACGGCATAGTCGGTCCAGGCGCGGTCGCCGGCGCCATGTTCGGTGCCCTTCAGATCCTGGCCCCAGAGCAGGAATTCGATGGCGTGGTAACCGGTGGCCACATTGGCCTCGACACCATCAGCCTCGTGCAGGGCGCCTTCCAGCAGTTCGGGGGTGATCTTGGCGGCGTCGATCGCCTTGCCCGACAGCTCGAAGCTGGGGGTGGCGATCACGTTCAGCGCCGCCAGGGTGTTTTCGTCACTCGGCCCGCCATAGGAGGCGTCGACATAATCGATCAGGCCCTCGTCCAGCGGCCAGGCGTTCACCTTGCCTTCCCAGTCATCCACGATGGCATTGCCGAACCGGAACACTTCGGATTGCTGATAGGGCACGCGGGCGGCGATCCAGGCGCTGCGCGCAGCTTCCAGGTTTTCGGGCGACGGCTGCGCAATCAGTGTATCGACGGCGGCTTTCAGCAGCTGCGCGGTGGCCAGGCTGTCCTGGTATTTGGCCTCGGCGATATTGGCGTAATTGGTCAGCACGTCTGTCTTGCCGGAGGCGGCGGCGGCGGTGGCGCCAAAGGCGAGACCGGCAAGGGCAGTGCCCGTGAGAAACAGGGATTTCATCAGCTAAGTCCTTAGGTCTGTATTCAATTCAGTGAAGCGTTGCGGTGGCGGGCCGGGCCGGTTGCAGCGGCGGGCGCGGCGCCATGATCTGCTGCATCAGCAAGCCGCAATCGGACGCCAGCCGCGTCAGCTCGGAGGCTTTGCGCGGCGTCACAAGCAGCGCGGCAAGGATCTGCGCATCGCCCCGCTGCCCCTCGGCCGCGGAGGCCAGCAGGTTGGCAAAGCAGTTTTCATCCGCGCCCAGGCATTTGCAGGTCATGCCGTGGCGCACCAGCGGGCGGCGGCCATGGGCGGCGCAGAAATTGCAAAGAGAGCCAAAGGCCTCAAACGCGGCTTCGGCCATTTCCGGGCCGAAGTTCACCTCGAAGTCCCGGCGCATCCGGTCGCGGGTCTCGGCCCCGGAAAACCAGTGCCGCAGATAGATCACCGCGCCGGCTTCCAGCGGCGGCAGCTCGGACAGGGTGCCGACGGTCACGCCGCCGCGGGGAGAGGGGTGCGCAGTGCTCATGCCGGTCAGCTCACTTGGTCAGGATCAGCTTGCCTGCGCGGGTGATGCGCAGCGAATAGATCTGCCCGTTCAGCAGAATGCGGGCCTGCGCGCCGCCGCGGGTCAGATCCACGGCGTGGTAGGTGGGGAAAACTTCGGTGGTTGCGGTGGTCGGCACCGGCTTGGAGGCAATCTGGTTCATATCTTTCGCCCATTGCTGAATTCCGCCCTGTCCAGAAGCCATTCCAGACAAAAACC
>NZ_JAXMOX010000328.1:0-2945 GCF_034669605.1 Leisingera sp. | reverse complement strand
TCATCTTCGACGATGAAAATATTCTGAGGTTGATTTGTCATTCTACTGCCTGCTCTTCCGTCTGTTGCGGCATCTTCAAATGCCATTCATATCCATCTGGCCCGAAAACCGTATCGATTTTCCCGCCCGTTTCCGCCTCGAGGGCACGCCCTGTGATGAAGCTACCAAAACCTGTCTCACTTGGTTTCTCGGCGGCAGGGCCGCCTTTTTCCACCCAGTGGAGTTCAAGGGGGGAACCCTCGCCGGCACTTCCTTGTTCCCAAGATAAATTCACAACACCGTCAGGAACCGACAGGGCGCCGTATTTCATCGCGTTTGTTGCCAGTTCGTAAAATGCCATCGACAAGGACAGCGCCTGGCGCGATGGCACCTCTACCTCCGGCCCTGTCAACGTGATCCGACCGCCGCCAATAGGGTCGAGCACATCGGCAGCCACGGCACCAATCGCAGCTCGGTCCCATGTGGTGCCCACCAGTTTGGAGTGGGCTGTCGCATAGGCGTTAAGCCGTTGGTCAATTGTTTCGCGGATACCGCGTTGAATGCTCATCTTGCGCAAGGACTGGCTGACGATGGATTTCACCACGCTAAAGGCGTTTTTCACGCGGTGGTTCAGTTCGGCAATCAGGATATTCTGAGCATCACGCAAGCGGCGTTCCTCGTCGATGTCGATCAGGGCGACCGTCGCGCCGATCCGTTCACCGTCGCCGTCCAGTACCGGCTCGCCAATGATGCGCATCCAGAACCGCGTCCCGTCCCCACGTTGATAGTTCACGTCAATTTCAACGTGATCTTCCTTGTTCTGGATCACCCGCGCCAGTGGGTATTCATGCCCCTCTACCCGGCGCCCGTCTTCGTGAAACGACACCCATTCGCCATAGGCTTCCACATCATCAGAATGCAGAACCGGATGGCGCACCATCTTTTCGACGTGGCTGTTGCCATAGATGATCTGTCCCTCGGCATCCGCCATCAAGACGCCGACCGGCACAGTTTCCATCATCGCTTCGAGAAAGTTCAACCTATGCGAGGCCCGCTGCGACCGCTTCTTGGGCGCATCCGCCTCAACATTCTTTGCCGCCAGTTCTTCTTGCACATGCAAAAGCTCTGTCGCCATCTTGTCGGTGGGCTGTGTCGGCATGGTTTGTCCTGGGTGATTGGTGCGGTGTGTCGGTTGACATAGACCGTCAGACGCTGGTGTCTAGGTGTAGTGTCACATTTGCGTCAGTCTGTCGAATCTCACACGTCAACCGATATATATGTCAGCGCGCCGGCGTGGTGCCCGCCCCTACCCCATACGCTCCTGCGCGACGTGTGGCAGGATATAGCTTTGACCGGCTGCGGCGGGCGTATTGACGGTCAGGGTGCAACCATAGGCTTGGGACAGTATGGCGTTTTGCATCACGTCGGCGGGCGTGCCGTGCTTCAGGATCTGGCCGTCTTTGATCATCGCCATGTGATCAGCGAACATGGCCGACAGGTTCAGATCATGCATGACCGCGACCACGCCGCCGCCGCGATTGGCGAAATCTTTGAGAAGCCGCATCACCATAAGCTGATGGCCGATATCCAGACTGGCAACGGGTTCATCTAGCAGCAACCAACGGGGCAAGCCGTTCTGCACCGGATGCCAAACCTGACAAAGCACGCGGGCCAGCTGCGTGCGTTGCTGCTCTCCGCCCGAAAGCTCTTGATAAAGCTTGTCTGCGTAGCCCTCTAGCCCGACGGCATGCAGGGCGCGGGCGGGGATATCGTCGCGGTGTCCAGATATGCCGCGTCGTAGCCCCATGCGCACGACCTCGGCCACGGTAAAGGGGAACGCAAGCGTGGCTGACTGCGGCAGCACCGCGCGCATCGCAGCAAGCTCCCACGGGTGCAGATCGGCGATGTCTTCGCCGTTCAGCAGAATGCGGCCGGTGAAATCGACCTCGGCCGTGATCGCCCTAAGCAGTGTCGATTTGCCCGACCCGTTGGGCCCGACAATCGCCGTGAGCGCGCCGGCATTGGCGGTAAAATCGACCCCGTGCAGAATCTCTTTCTTGCCGATACGGGTAATAATATCGCAGGCGCGCAGCATCACAGGTCCACCAACCCACGGCGCCGCAACAGGATCCAGAAAAACACCGGTGCGCCCAGAAGGGCGGTGATCAACCCGATGGGCAGTTCCGCGGGTGCAATAATCACGCGGCTGATGATATCGGCGGTCAGCAACAGCGTGGCCCCCAGCAGTGCAGCGTTCACAAGCAGGGGTTCGTGATCCGGCCCCGTGGCAAGACGCAACAGATGGGGCACGACGATCCCGACGAAACCGATCCCGCCGGACATGGCAACCGCGGCACCGGTGGCGGCGGCGACCGTGAGGATGGCGGTATGCTTTACCCGCTGCACCGGCACCCCCATATGCGCGGCTGTCGCCTCCCCGAAGGCGAGCGCATTCAGCCCGCTGCCCAAGCGCATTGCCACACCCGTCGCCAGAAGGATCAGCGTCCCCGCGATGGCGACTTTGGTCCATGTGGCACCGGCAAGCGAGCCGAGCCCCCAGAACGTCAGATCGCGCAGCTGGGTGTCATCGGCGAAATAGATCAGCAGCCCGCCCAAGGCCCCTGTCAGCGCGCCCAAGGCAATGCCCGCCAGCAGCATCGTCGCGACAGAGGTGCGCCCGCGCCGCGTCGATACGCGATACAGCAGCAAGGTTGCCGCCCATCCGCCCAGAAAGGCCGCCAGCGGGATCAGCCAAAAGCCCGCCACGGTGAGCACAGCCACCGGCAACAGCCCGCCCAGAACGATTGCCACGATCGCGCCCAATCCGGCACCCGCACTTACCCCAAGCAGACCCGGATCCGCGAGCGGGTTGCGAAACAGCCCCTGCATCACCGCGCCTGACACAGCCAGCGCGGCCCCGACACAGATGCCCATGATCAGCCGCGGCAAACGGATATCCCAAAGCA
>NZ_JAXMOX010000327.1:0-2969 GCF_034669605.1 Leisingera sp. | reverse complement strand
GACGCAGCGCGTGATCGGAACGACCGACAGCCTGCTCTACCGGCGTGGCAATTTCAACGGCACCTGGGACGACCTGATCTGCCAGGGCATCATGGAAGAGCGCGACACCGAAATTGCGCTGTCCCCGGGCTTCCGCTGGGGCACGACGCTGCTTCCGGGCTCCGAGATCACCATTGATGACCTCTATACCGAAACCTCGATGAGCTACCCGTCGGTCTACCGGCTGGAGTTCACCGGCGCGCAGCTGAAAGACATCATGGAGGATGTCTGCGACAATTTGTTCAACAAAGACCCGTTTCTGCAGCAGGGTGGCGACATGGTGCGCGTTGGCGGCTTTACCTACAGTTGCACACCCAATGCCGGTATGGGCGAGCGGATTACCGACATGCGGCTGATCGGCAGTGGTGATCCGATGGAAGCTGACAAGACCTACACGGTCGGCGGCTGGGCTTCGGTCAATGAAGGGGTCGAAGGCCCCGCCATCTACGACCTGATGGAAGACTACATCACGAAAAAATCGGTGGTTTCGCTCGATCCGGACGCTGCGGCTGTCCGGGTGATCCTGTGACCCCTGATTTGATTTGAATGCTGGTCCTCAATGGATCGGCGATGACGACGGAGACAAAGATGCAGACGCTGGAGACATGTCACGGGAGGTTCTCATGGTAGACCGGACCGACACGAAACAGGACCGACAGACGGCGTCCCGCCGTTCCTTCCTCAAGGCAGGCCTGATGGGTGGCGCTGCGGTTGCGGCAGGCACCGGGGTGGCCGGGGCTGCCGGCGGCGCTGTCATTTCCAGCGCCACCGGCGGCAGCCCGGTCACGGGGGCCGTGGTCGGCGGTGCCGCCGGGTACTTCTGCCGGGACCTGAATGTTCCTGGCTGCCGGAACAACTGATGGTCGGGTGTTCAGGGTGCAAATGCGGGCTGAACTGCGTTTGGGAACTGCCCGGTGCGTGTGCCTGACCCTGCAGGGGCCACGCCGCGAAGCCATCTGCACCCAGGCTGCCGAGTAAACCAAAGAGATACATCTTTTGATATCACCGGGGGGCGCTGCGGAATGGAGGCGGCAATCGGATGAGCGGCGTTTCCTCGCTCCCTTTCCCTGGCAGACCCGTGCAGTTTCACAGCCTGACCGGAAAGGTGCCCACGAATGACAGCCAGCGCCGGAAATACATGCGCTCAAACCAGGCGATCCGGACATGAGTGGGTCTGCATCCTCGCCCGGTACCGCAAGCCATCGAATGTTCGAAGCCTGTTCGAGCTTCTGGCAACCTTCATTCCCTTCGCGCTGCTTATTGGGCTGGCGTGGCGGACTCTGGCCGTGAGCTATCCGCTAGCTGCTGCGGTTTCCGTCGTGAACGGGGCTTTCCTGGTCCGGCTGTTTGTCATTCAGCACGACTGCGGCCATGGCTCGTTCTTTACCAGCAGGCAGGCCAATGACTGGCTTGGCCGGATTCTCGCTGCCCTTACCCTGACACCCTATGACATATGGAAACGCACCCATTCGATCCATCACTCGGTGTCGGGCAATCTTGACCGGCGCGGGCTCGGGGATGTTCTGACGCTGACGGTCAGCGAGTACCGCGCCCGGTCCGCAGGCCAGCGCCTTGCCTACCGGATTTACCGGAACCCTCTCTTTCTATTCGGGGTCATGCCCGCCTTTGTATTCTTTCTGCAGTTTCGCCTGCCCATCGGGCTGATGCACGCAGGTACGCGGTATTGGATCAGCGCCCTGGCAACAAATGCTGCCATCGCAATGGTTATCGGGGCCGGCATCTGGTTCGGCGGACTGCGCGTTCTGCTGCTGGTCTTCCTGCCGACAGCCCTGGTCGGCGCCGCCGCGGGCATGTGGCTGTTCTATGTTCAGCACCAGTTCGAAGGCACCTATTGGAGCAAGGAGGCCGACTGGCAGTTGCATGAGGCTGCGCTGGAGGGAAGCTCTCACTATGTCCTGCCGCCCGTCCTTCGCTGGCTGACCGGCAATATCGGTGCGCATCATGTGCATCATCTTTACAGCCGTATTCCGTTCTACCGCCTGCCTGAAGTGCTGCGCGACTGTCCCGAACTGGACCGGGCGCAAAGGCTGACCATGAAAGAGAGCCTGCATTGCGCACGGCTGCATTTGTGGGATGAGAAAGGGCGCAGCCTGCTAACTTTTTCAGCAGCGCGATCGGTGTAAACCTTGCGGGGCTGACAACGTTACTTCCCCTTGCGGACAGGCCGTTGCCCGGACGAGATCCGCCGCCCGGCTCCGCCAGAAAAATCTCCCGGGTCTTCCTGGGCCAACCTGCATCAGTGCGGGGCGGCGATGCCGACGCTAAAATCCTAACAGGTCACCGGATTTCCGGTGAACATGTATCTTGATCCCCAGCTTTGAAAGGAAAACGCCATGGATAAGGATCGGGTGATCGGTTCCGCGAGGGTCGTGAAGGGCAAGGTCAAGGCGGCCGCCGGAAAGGCTACCGGCGACGCAAAACTTGAGGCGCAGGGAGAGGCCGAAAAGGCCGCGGGTCAAGTCCAGAATGCTGCTGGCAGCATCAAGGACACCGTCCGCGGCGTTGCCGCCACCCCTCAACGGCCTGACAACACCGCTGGAGGCCGGAAACCAGCAATGAACCGGTACTTCCTTTTCATCCTGATCGGGATACTCGCCGTTGGCGCAGCCGGGGCAGGCTATCTGTATTATCAGGAACGCCAGGACGGCATCATCATCAAGACCGGCGAGCTGAGCGTACCCATTGACGGGAAGTAAACGAACCGGTGTGGCCAAGGCCCGGCGGTGCTCATAGCCCCAGCCGCGCCCCGCAAGTCTGAACATCGGCGCCCTCGCAGCACGGGTGGCACCCTGTAATAGGAGAGAGCACAATGTCACTCGGCACAATCCTGATCGTTGTTCTTGTTATCTTCCTTCTGGGCGGTTTCAGCGGCCGGTTCGGCGGCTATGGCTATGGTTTCGGCCATGCCG
>NZ_JAXMOX010000326.1:0-3131 GCF_034669605.1 Leisingera sp. | reverse complement strand
CTCTTCCGATCTTGTAATCGGCCTGCCCCGAAACGACACAGGCCGCTGCCTTTTGCGGGCAACGGCCTGTTTTGAATTGATTTTTACCTGCATCATTGAGCAGGCCTGCACCGGATCAGAATTCGACAACCGCGCGGATCGACTTGCCCTGATGCATCAGCTCAAAGCCTTCGTTGATCTGATCCAGCGTCAGCTTGTGGGTGATCATCGGGTCGATCTCGATCTTGCCGTCCATGTACCAGTCGACGATCTTCGGCACGTCGGTGCGGCCGCGCGCGCCGCCAAAGGCTGTGCCGCGCCAGGACCGGCCGGTGACCAGCTGAAACGGACGGGTCGATATCTCGGCGCCCGCAGGGGCCACGCCGATGATGATCGATTCACCCCAGCCCTTATGCGCCGCTTCCAATGCGGTGCGCATAACATTGACGTTGCCGGTTGCGTCGAAGGTGTAGTCCGCACCGCCCCCGGTCACTTCGACCAGATGCGCCACCAGATCGCCCTCGACTTCCGCGGGATTGACGAAATCGGTCATGCCGAACTTTGTGGCCATTTCCACTTTGCCGGGGTTCAGGTCGACACCGACGATCTGGTCTGCACCTGCCAGGCGCAGGCCCTGGATCACGTTGAGGCCGATGCCGCCGAGGCCGAACACGATTGCGCGGGAGCCGATTTCCACCTTGGCGGTGTTGATCACTGCACCAATGCCGGTGGTGACGCCGCAGCCGATATAGCAAACCTTGTCGAACGGCGCGTCCTCACGGATTTTCGCCAGTGCGATCTCCGGCACCACGGTGTGGTTCGCAAAAGTCGAGCAGCCCATGTAGTGATGAATCGGGGTGCCGTCCTGCATCGAGAAGCGGGTGGTGCCATCAGGCAGCAGACCCGCGCCTTGGGTCGAGCGGATTGCCTGGCACAGGTTGGTTTTCGGGTTGAGGCAGTAGTCGCACTCGCGGCACTCGGGCGTATAGAGCGGGATCACATGGTCGCCCGGTTTCAGGCTGGTCACGCCTTCGCCAACCTCAATCACGATGCCTGCGCCTTCATGACCCAGAATCGCCGGGAAGATGCCTTCCGGGTCGTCGCCCGAACGGGTGAATTCGTCGGTATGGCACAGGCCGGTTGCCTTGATTTCCACCAGAACCTCGCCCGCTTTCGGGCCTTCGAGGTTCACCTCCATGATTTCCAGCGGTTTGCCGGGGGCAACCGCAACGGCGGCGCGGGTCTTGATCATGTGACTGGTCCTTCGTTCATATACTTCGGGGCCGGGCCGCCGCGAGGCGGATCCGGTTGAATGCGCAGCCAGCAGCAGGGCCGCAAGCCGGAGTGACCCAGCGTTACATTTGCAGACTGACGCACGCAAGCATTGCCTTGGCACCCTATCAGGAGCGGGGTGCCGGGCTTTACCCTGAAAGCGACGGCTGACTGGCGGTCCGCGCCATCCTTTCAGGAAGAAAAACCGTCTTTTCCAGCACCTTGCCTGCAGGCTTCCAGTTTTGGGAAGGAATTTTGTGCCGAGGCCTTGACCTTCCCCTGACTGGAACCCTCATATGGTCTTGCATAGGATAAAACCCCGCAGGTCTCCCATGTCAGAAAACACCAGAATTTCACTGCAAATCACCAACTTGAGCTGTGCAGGCTGCGCCGGGCGCGCAGAACGCGCCTTGGCAGCTGTCGAGGGGGTCCAAAAGGCCTCAGTTAACCTTGCGAATGCAACCGCTCAGGTCGAGGCCGCACCGCGAGTGCAGCTGGAGCAGCTGACGGCTGCACTCAAATCTGCCGGCTACCCGGCGGCAGCATCCGAAGTTACGCTGGCTCTCAGCGGCATGAGCTGCGCGTCCTGCGTCGGACAGGTGGAACGGGTGCTGCTGGCGGTGCCAGGGGTGCTGTCGGCCAGCGTCAATTTGGCGAGTGAGACTGCGCAAGTCCGCTATTTGACGGGAACAGCCCGGGTTGCTGATCTGACGCGTGCAGTGACCGAGGCCGGCTACCCGGCCCGTCCTCGTGGCACGGCGGAAGATGAGACAGAGCAAGCCAGTCGGCGCAAGGCGGATGAGATCGCCGCGCTAACGCGGCAGGTTCTGATTGCTGCTCTGCTGACGCTGCCGGTCTTCTTGATCGAGATGGGCGGCCATATGATCCCGGCACTGCACCATTGGGTGGCGGGCAACATAGGGATGCAGAACAGCTACTTGTTGCAATTTGCCCTGACTACGCTGGTGCTGGCGGGGCCGGGGCGGCAGTTCTATGCCAAGGGCTTTCCGGCGCTGTTACGGGGGGCGCCGGACATGAACGCGCTGGTCGCGCTGGGCACCAGCGCTGCCTACGGGTTCTCAGTTATCTCTACTTTTGCACCAAGGCTGCTTCCTACGGGCACCGCCAATGTCTATTTCGAGGCAGCGGCGGTGATCGTGGTGCTGATCCTGACCGGCCGGTTTCTGGAGGCGCGGGCCAAGGGGCGCACTGGAGCGGCGATCCGCAAGCTGGCAGGACTGCAGCCGAAAACCGCTACGGTCGTTGCCGGCGGCGAGGCAGTGGAAACCCCGGTCGAGGAGATCGGCACAGGTGATATGATACGGGTCCGTCCGGGTGAACGGATTGCGGTAGACGGCGAGATCGTTTCCGGCAGCTCCTATATCGACGAAAGCATGATCAGCGGCGAGCCGGTTCCGGTGGCAAAGACTTCCGGCGATGAGGTAACCGCGGGCACTGTCAACGGCAATTCCGCGCTGGAGTTCCGCGCCACCCGCGTTGGGCGCGACACAGTGCTGGCGCAGATCATCCGTATGGTGGAGCAGGCGCAGGGCGCCAAGCTGCCGGTTCAGGGGCTGGTGGACCGGATCACGCTGTGGTTCGTGCCCGCGGTCATTGCAGCGGCGGCGCTTACGATGCTGGCCTGGTCGCTGTTCGGACCGGCACCGTCCTTGCCGCTGGCTCTGGTTGCGGGCGTCTCGGTGCTGATCATTGCCTGCCCTTGCGCAATGGGGCTGGCAACGCCAACCTCGATCATGGTGGGGATCGGCCGGGCCGCGCAGATGGGCGTGCTATTCCGCAAGTAAATCCTGAGGAAGCGTGGCCTCCCGGCCAGCAGCGGCCAATCTTATCGCTTGGCGGGCGCTGCCCCAGCAATGGCG
>NZ_JAXMOX010000325.1:0-3145 GCF_034669605.1 Leisingera sp. | reverse complement strand
CGCGCCTGGAAACTCTCCTTTTTCGGCGAGGACCTGGAGGCGATCACCGAGTTCGACCCGCTGACCGGCGAAAAGACCGGCAGTTTCGATCAGATCCGCGTTTATGCGAACTCCCACTATGTGACGCCGAAACCGACGCTGAACCAGGCCGTCATCTCGATCAAGCAGGAGCTGAAAATGCGGCTCGAGCAGTTGGTCGGAGAGGGCAGGCTTTTGGAAGCCCAGCGGCTGGAGCAACGCTGCAACTTCGACATCGAGATGCTGGAGGCGACCGGCCATTGCAACGGGATCGAGAATTACTCCCGCTACCTGACGGGCCGCGCCCCGGGCGAGCCGCCTCCGACCCTGTTTGAATTCATCCCTGACAACGCCATTGTCTTTGCTGATGAATCCCACGTTTCCGTCCCGCAGATCGGCGGCATGTACAAGGGCGACCACCGGCGCAAATTCACCCTGGCCGAACATGGGTTCCGGCTGCCGTCCTGCATGGACAACCGCCCGCTGAAATTCGAAGAATGGGATGCGATGCGCCCGCAGTCGGTCTTTGTCTCCGCCACGCCGTCAAAATGGGAGCTGGAGCAATCCAGCGGCGTCTTTGCCGAACAGGTGATCCGCCCCACCGGCCTGTTGGACCCGCAGGTCGAAATCCGCCCGGTTGACATGCAGGTGGACGATTTGCTGGACGAGGTGCGCCGCGTCACCGCCAACGGCTTCCGCACCCTTGTGACCACCCTGACCAAACGCATGGCCGAGGATCTGACCGAATACCTGCATGAACAGGGGATCAAGGTCCGCTATATGCACTCAGACATCGACACGCTGGAGCGCATCGAAATCCTGCGTGATCTGCGTCTTGGCGCCTTTGACGTGCTGATCGGCATCAACCTGCTGCGCGAGGGGCTGGATATTCCCGAATGCGGCCTAGTCGCCATTCTGGACGCCGACAAGGAGGGCTTCCTGCGCTCGGAGACCTCGCTGATCCAGACCATCGGCCGCGCCGCGCGCAACGCCGAGGGCCGCGTCATCATGTATGCCGACCGCATCACCGGCTCGATGGAGCGCGCCTTGGGGGAAACCAACCGCCGCCGCGAAAAGCAGATCGCCTATAACACGGAACACGGCATCACCCCGGAAACCGTCAAGAAAAACGTCGAGGATGTTCTGGCTGGACTTTATGAGGGCGACGTTGACATGAACCGCGTCACCGCTCAGATCGACAAACCGATGCACGGCGCCAATCTGGAGGCGCATCTGAACGGATTGCGCGACCAGATGCGCAAGGCCGCCGAAAATCTCGAATTTGAGGAAGCCGCGCGTTTGCGTGACGAGGTCAAGCGGCTGGAGGCGGTGGATCTGGCCATATCGGACGATCCGCTGGCGCGGCAAGCGGCGGTGCAGGCCGCCTCTGACGCTGCCGTAAAATCCCGGGGCCGCTCCACGGCGGGCAAGGCCGGGACCCGGGCTTACAGAGGCAAGTCGCAGAAGAAGTTTTCGTGAGTGTTGGGGACGCAGCATAGAGTTGTGCCCGATAACGGCAGGACGCACAAAAGTACCGGCCTGCTGACAGCATTTCGGTAAAACTTAATGACACCGGCTTGCATGTGACTCGCCGGATTTCTGCGCGTATGCGCGGCGGGCGCTTTGATTTATGCCAATGACCCACAATTTTGCACAGCCAATCGGTTTGCACCGGCGCGACATCATAGGAAGTGTTTATCGATCATTCACTTGAGATTTATCCTTTTGCTCTCTGGCGCATAGGGTCAGGATGCATTGATTTTCACAGCGCTGCGTGGTTCAAAGCTCGGAAATGGAGCGGTGACATGAGCGGCTTTTATTGGCTGACTGACGAGCAGATGGCCAGGCTTGCCCCGTTTTCTCCGCAGTTGCACGGCAAGCCTCGGGTCGATGATAAACGGGTGCTGAGCGGAATTATTTTTACCAATCGCAATGGGTTGCACTGGCGAGATGTCCCCGAACCCTAAGGGCCGCACTGTGGGGCGGGACCGTCGCCCCAGCAGGCGGCGTAAGCCCGGTGAACGCTCCACAGCCGGTGGACGTGGTATGCCAAGTCCAAGAACGGTACCCGCGTGCCTATCTGAAGAACATCCTCAGACTGTCGTCTGGTGACTAGGGTTCATCCGGCATCATCGGGGACCGCGTCCCGGTCTGGGACCACGGTGAATCAGCGCCCTCAGGCGCGGCCAGTCTCTCTTTGTTGTTTCAACAATTAATGGGGAATAGGCGGTGCAACTGCGCGGACCCTATGCGGCGGCTGTCATAGCCTCGGCGCGCGTGAAGCGGAATTCTGTGCCGTCGCGCCACATGCGGTACAGGACCATCCCGATGCGGCGCGCCAGCGCAACCGTTGCGCACTTCTTCCCGTGTCGCTTGGCGATAGTCAATGCCCAGGCAGGCAGCCAACTTGGACGGGCACGGTTCAGCATCACCGTGGCCGCTTGGTAGAGCGCCGTACGAAGCCGCGCATCGCCGGCCCGGGAGATTACGCCCAGGATGCCGCGCTCCCCCGGCTGCTCGCGCCTCGGGGTCAAGCCAACCCATGGGCCGACGTCGCGGGAGGATCGAAAGCGATCGGGGGCGTCGATGGCTGCCTTGACCGTCAGAGCCACAAGAGCGCCGACACCGGGCATGAGCATCAGTTGGCGGCACACCGGATCGGACTTGGCATGATCGCGCAGGAGTTTCTCCAACACCGCCATTTCCTGACCAAGCGCACGCCGCGCTGTCAGGATCGGGGGTACGGCAGCTTCCAGCATGCTATTGCCGTCGGCCAGCTCCTGCACCCGTTGCTCGAAGCGCACTTTGGCAACACATCCCATCTTGAGCCCGAAGTTGCGCAGCACACCACGGATCGACAGCTCGAGATTCATAACGGTTTGCTGGATCGCCTTGCGAGAGGACAGCAGGGCGCGCATCTCCCGCGGCGGCATTGATTTGCAATGTACTGGCCGGATCCACCTCATCTGCAAGAGCCGCGCGATACCTTCGGCATCCCGCCGGTCCGTCGTGATCGGCATCGCCTTCAGCGCGCCCTTCTCCTGCCGGGTCTCCATTCGGACGGCAGCAAATCCCGCCTCGGTCAAATGCTGATACAGCCATTGCGACAGCGGCCCGGCTTCAAGAC
>NZ_JAXMOX010000324.1:0-3159 GCF_034669605.1 Leisingera sp. | reverse complement strand
CCTTTAGGCGGGATGCTCCCGCCCGCGGCACAGCGCATCACAGATGCTTGCACGCCGTTTGGCCGGGCGCCGGGCTTGCGCCCGGCGTGGCACTCCGCTGCGTCATCTTTCTCAATATACGCGCGTCCCGCTGCCCGGCAGGCGGCTTTGCCGCCGGGAGGGGAGGCAGCGGCCCCTCAGGGCCGCCCTGTCAGTCGAAGGTGCCCGCCACCCGGCCCAGCAGCATGAAAGCGCGGGCGGTGCGGGTGTTGCCAAGGGCGGAAATCTCGCCGTCGGTGGCCTCGGTTTCGAACTCGGCAAACATCTGGTCGAAGCGGCGCAGGAAATGGTGCGCGGCGTCGCGGAAAATCGGGTCCTGCTTCATCCGTGCCGCCGTCAGCGCCAGCGAGGTGCGGTCGCGCACGCCGCCAAGGGGGGCAACCGCACGGCCGCGCGCGCCTTGGGCAAACTGGCGCCAGATCTCGGGGCGGGCCATGTCAGGGCGCAGATCGTCCATGTAAATGCCGTCCTGGCTGAGCAGGGTCAGCACATCCTGCGCGGCCTGGATCACTTGGGCGGCCTTGCGGTCCTGCAGGGCGGCGCGCAGGGCGGCGAAACCATCCTGATCCTCAGCCGTTTCCGGGAAGTTCAGCGCCCGGATAAAATGTTCTGCGGGCAGCGGCGGCGCGGCATCCTCGGCCTGGGTGCCCAAAGCCAGCGACCCTTGCTCGGCCGCCGCCAGCTGGGCCGCTTCGGCGGGGATTGGCGGGCGCTGCGGATTGCGGCGGCTGGTGTGGAAGGTGGCCAGCGCGGTTTCGGTCTTGCGGGTGGCCTCGGCGATCTCCTCCAGCCGCTTGACCATGGCCGGCTCGGCCACTGCGGCACGCTGCTGGGACTGGGCCAGATAGGTCTGCCGCAGCCCGTCGATGGCGGCCTGCAGCTGCTCGCTCTCTTCCCGCATCACCCGGGCCGAACGCGCAGCCGAGGCCGCGACCCACAGCATCGCCAGCGGCAGCACCAAGGCAAGGCCGCCAGTGATCAGGCCGGTCCAATGCGCCAGCCCGGCGTCTTCCGGGGCAACCAGATACACAGCCGCCGCCGCCAGCAGCCAGACCGCACCCAGGCCGATGGCCGCCAACTCGGCTCCGCCCAGCCCATAACCCGAAGTTCCGTCAAGCCGCCGCAGCGGGCGATTGCCCGCGGGAGTCGGATTGGGGCCGGGACTGCTGCTGGAGCCTGTCATGAACACTCGCTGTTTTGCGGATCAGGAATAGACGATCTTGAGAATTTCATAGGCGCGGATGCCGCCGGGTGTGCGCACCTCCACACTGTCGCTTTCGTCCTTGCCGATCAAGGCGCGCGCAATCGGCGATTTGATGTTCAGCAGACCCGCTTCGATGTTGGCTTCATGCTCGCCAACGATCTGCCAGGTTTTCTCTTCGTCGGTGTCCTCGTCCACCACGGTCACCTTGGCGCCGAATTTGATGGCCCCTGAGAGTTTGGCCGGGTTGATCACATCTGCCAGCGACAGGATGCCTTCCAGCTCCTTGATGCGGCCCTCGATGAAGGACTGCTTTTCGCGGGCCGAGTGGTATTCGGCGTTCTCCGACAAATCGCCCAGCTCGCGCGCTTCGGCAATCGCCTTGATGATCGCCGGGCGTTCGACGGATTTCAGGTTCTTCAGTTCGCTTTCCAGCGCGGCGTGACCCGTGGGGGTCATCGGGATCTTTTCCATGAGATTGGTCCAGGTCGCTATTATTGTTGTGTTCTTGTCAGTCGGAAAACCGCAGCCCCGCAGCATAAGCCGCGGGGCCTCCGGTCCGGTTGACAAATACCTGACCCAATCCTGCACCTGATTTCAAGTGCGCGCGGAGCTTCCAGGCACGCAATTCCGCCTAAGCAGACGGATTGCAGGTGTTTTCCACAGGATTGCGCGGAAAAATGCCGCGTGCGGGCAGCGCGGGCAGGCCAGCCTGCCAGAGGATGTCAATCATATTGCACCGCCTCGTATTCGATGCCGTTATCATCATGGAAGTAGAACCGGCGCCCGGGCTCGTAGTCGCCGTGGTTCATCGGCGTGAAACCTGCAGCCGTCACCGCAGCCTCGGTGGCGTCCAGATCCTCGACGATCACCGCCAGGTGGTTCAGCCCGCCAATGATGCCATAGCTTTCCGGCGCGGTGCCTGCGGGCGTGCGCGGCGTGTAAAGCGCAAGATAGCTGGCCTCGCCGCCCACATGCACGGTGTAGCCGCCATTCTTGGCCTCGCCCTCCCAGCGCACATGCCAGCCGAATACCTCTTGCATCCATTTCGCAGTGGCATTGGGGTCGGCGACGGTGACGTTTGCATGTTCCAGAACTGCGCTCATTGGAAATCTCCTTGCCGTTTGAGCAAACCTGTTGATGCGACTCACCCTAATTCCTAAACCTAACTTTAGCTCAAGGGAATTTTTCAGGGAGTTTGCCATGCCTTCATCCGCCGGGATATCCATCGGTTATCTGGCCGGCCGCACCGGCCTCGCGGTGTCCGCCATCCGCTATTACGAGGCCCAAGGGCTGGTGGAGCCCTGGCGCAATGCAGGCGGGCAGCGGCGGTTCCACCGCGCCGACATCCGGCGGATGAGCTTCATCATGATTGCCCAGCAGTTCGGATTTTCCCTGCCGGAGATCCGCGGTTTCCTGAAAAGCCTGCCGGGCAGCCGGACGCCCACCAAAGAAGACTGGGCGCGGATCTCTGAAAGCTTCCGCAGCCATCTGGACCAGCGAATCGAAACCTTGCTGCGGCTGCGCGACAATCTGGACGGCTGCATAGGCTGCGGCTGCCTGTCGCTGCCGAATTGCAAACTTTACAACCCCGCAGACAAGGCAGCAGAGAAAGGGCAGGGACCCCGATACCTGATGGGAGACCGGCCCGAGATATGAACTGCGGCGGAAAATGATGCTTGAATGACGATAATGGACGCACTTTTTGTCCCGGATGCCTGTTTTACAGGTGTTTGACGCGGAGTTTGGATTGACCGGATGGCCTGCCAAACGCTAAGCAACCGCGAATTTATATTGCGCCCACGCAACTCTGGTGGGGCCGGTAGCGAACAAAAGCCAAGGAGCGCCGCAAAATGGCCGAGATTGAACGCGAAGCGATGGAATACGACGTGGTGATCGTCGGGGCCGGCCCTGCCGGC
>NZ_JAXMOX010000323.1:0-3167 GCF_034669605.1 Leisingera sp. | reverse complement strand
AATCGTCGATGATGCCCGCCAGCATCCGCGCAGGCCAGCGCTTGTCGTCGATGCCTTCCGCCTTGATCAGCTGTTTCAGCAACCGGATCTGATCGTCGGTGTCGAGAATGGTGAAGTTGGATTTCAGCCCCGCCAGTTCGGCATGGCGGCGCAGCAGTTTCACGCAGACCGAATGGAAGGTGCCAAGCCACGGCATCCCTTCGACCGCCTGGCCCAGCATTGCGGCCACACGCTCTTTCATCTCGCGGGCGGCCTTGTTGGTGAAGGTCACCGACAGGATCTCGTTCGGGCGCACCCGGCCGGTGCTGAGGAGATGCACAATCCGGGTGGTCAGCGCCTTGGTCTTGCCGGTGCCCGCCCCTGCCAGCATCAGCACCGGGCCGTCTAGGCATTCCACCGCTTCGCGCTGCGCCGGGTTGAGGCCGTCCAGATAGGGCATCGGCCGCGCACCCATGGCGCGGGCCGACAATGATGCGCCCTCAAAGGCGTCCATTTCGTCAAAACTGCTCATGGGTGCGATCCTAGACTGATTCAATCCCGGCGGAAAGAGGACGTTCACACTCTGTTCACTGGAGTGCCGGACAGGTCTGCAGCGGGTGCGCGCCGCAGGGTCCGCAACTGCAGGGGCTGGACATTCCGCCCCGCCCGCCGGCTAATGCCCGCATGGATTTGCATCAACGCTACCCCGGCCTTGAAGACCTGAAACGCCGCGCCGAACGGCGGCTGCCGCGGTTTGTCTGGGAGTATCTGGACAGCGGCACCGGAACAGAGGCCGCACGGGCGCGCAACCGGACGGGCCTGGACCGGTTGGGCTTTCTGCCGTCAGTGCTGCATGGGCCGATGGAACCGGATCTTTCCACTCCGCTTCTGGGCACTGCCTATGCGCTGCCTTTCGGAATCGCGCCGGTAGGCATGTCCGGGCTGATCTGGCCGGATGCCGAGGCTATTCTGGCCCGCGCCGCCGCCGCCGCCGCCATTCCTTATTGCCTGTCCACGGTTGCCAGCCAATCGCCGGAGGACCTGGCGCCGCATCTGGGCGGGGATGGCTGGTTCCAATTGTATCCCCCCAAGGACGAGGCCATCCGCGGCGATCTGCTGGCGCGGGCACGGGATGCCGGTTTCAAGACCCTGGTGCTGACGGTGGATGTGCCCGCCGCCTCGCGCCGCGAACGGCAGACACGGTCGGGGCTGACCCAACCGCCGCGGCTGACCCCGCGGCTGCTGGCGCAGATTGCGCAGCGCCCGGCCTGGGCGCTGGGAATGGCGCGCCGGGGCCTGCCGCGGATGCGGACATTGGACAAGTACATACCGGGTGAACAGGCCAACCTGCCGCCGACGGCCCATATTGGCTATTTGCTGCGCACCTCGCCGGATTGGGATTATGTGCATTGGCTGCGGCGCAACTGGGACGGCGCCTTTGTCATCAAAGGGGTGCAGCGTGCCGAAGACGCCAAGCGCATGCAGGCGGCGGGGGCGGATGCGGTCTGGATCTCCAACCATGGCGGGCGCCAGTTCGACGGCTGCCCGGCGGCGATTGATCTGCTGCCGGATATCCGCGCCGCGGTGGACCTGCCATTGATCTTCGACAGCGGCATCGAGGGCGGTCTGGACATTCTGCGGGCGCTGGCGCTGGGGGCGGATTTCGTCATGCTGGGGCGTGCTTTTCACTATGCGCTGGCCGCCCTGGGCGCCGCCGGCCCGGCGCATCTGACCGACATGCTGGCCAAGGACATGCAGGCAAACATGTGCCAGCTTGGCCTGTCCGGACTGGACGCAGTCCGCAGCCTGCAGCGGCGCAAACTGGACTGACTGCGCGCCGTGCTGGCGCAATTTACCCAAAAACCGGAGAATAGCGCCAAAATGACGCACCCCAGCCGCCGCTTGCCCGCTGCGTCGCGGCAAAAATAGTTACAAAATCGTGCTGCAAGCGCGAAATTCCTGCGGTTTCCCGCCCCGTTGCAAGCGGGCGGCCCAACTGCGGATCCACCGCATCAGACGGCAAAACGCGGGCCAGGAAAGAGAAAACAAGCCGCTTGAGAGCGCAATCATGCCGGAAATACCCAGAACACCTGTTGTGCGGCTCGCTAATATCCGCCTAACACTGCACCAACTTGCACGGACCCCGAGGGTGAAATGACCGACTTCAAAAAGATCCTGATTGCCAACCGTGGTGAGATCGCCATCCGCGTGATGCGCGCCGCCAACGAAATGGGCAAACGCACCGTCGCCGTCTACGCCGAGGAAGACAAGCTCGGCCTGCACCGGTTCAAGGCGGATGAAGCCTACCGGATCGGCGAGGGCATGGGGCCGGTTGCGGCCTATCTGTCGATTGACGAGATCATCCGCGTCGCTAAGGAAAGCGGCGCCGATGCGATCCACCCCGGTTACGGCCTGCTGTCGGAAAACCCGGATTTCGTCGATGCCTGCGCCCGCAACGGCATCACCTTCATCGGTCCCAAGGCCGAGACCATGCGCGCCCTGGGCGACAAAGCCAGCGCCCGCCGGGTCGCTGTCGAGGCCGGGGTGCCGGTGATCCCCGCGACCGAGGTGCTTGGCGACGACATGGACGCGATCCGCAAGGAAGCGGCCGAGGTTGGCTATCCGCTGATGCTGAAAGCCTCCTGGGGCGGCGGCGGCCGCGGCATGCGGCCGATCCACGGCGAGGACGAGCTGGAAGAAAAGGTGCTGGAAGGCCGCCGCGAGGCGGAAGCCGCCTTTGGCAACGGCGAGGGCTATCTGGAAAAGATGATCACCCGCGCCCGCCACGTCGAGGTCCAGATCCTGGGCGACAAGCACGGTGAGATCTATCACCTGTTCGAGCGCGACTGCTCGGTGCAGCGCCGCAACCAGAAAGTGGTCGAGCGCGCCCCTGCCCCCTATCTGACTGAGGAGCAGCGCGCCGAGATCTGCGAGCTGGGCCGCAAGATCTGCGCCCATGTGAACTATGAATGCGCCGGCACCGTCGAATTCCTGATGGATATGAACGACGGCAAGTTCTACTTCATCGAGGTGAACCCGCGGGTGCAGGTGGAACACACTGTCACCGAGGAAGTCACTGGCATCGACATCGTGCAGGCGCAGATCCTGATCGCCGAGGGCAAGACCCTCGCCGAGGCCACCGGCAAAACCAGCCAGGGTGAGATCAAGCTGACCGGCCACGCGCTGCA
>NZ_JAXMOX010000322.1:0-3196 GCF_034669605.1 Leisingera sp. | reverse complement strand
TCTCGAAATGTGCGGCCCGCCTTTACTCATGGGCCTTTTTGCGTCACCTGTTTGTCAGCGGTGGGCTTTGCTATGCCCGGCTGTGGGCCTCATCCTTTGCAGAGGTATTGCTGCCATGGCCCGCCGCGACACCATTCTCAGTTCGCAGCGGATTCACCGGTTTCCGGCGCAGTTGTGATTGCCTGAAGCCGGTCGGCCGGTGCCGCGCCGCGGATGATGCCGCCGGGACCCACAAAATACGGCGTGCCGGTCGCGCCGAGTGCAGCGGCCAGGCGCTTGGCCTTTTCCAGGTCATCTGCGCCGATGCCTTCACTCACCGCGGCGGTGATTTCTTCCGGAACATGCCCCAGCTCCGCCAGCGTGCGGATGGTGGTGGCTGCACTGGCCTTGCCCTGCACCGACATCATGGCATCGGAAAATTCGCGGTAGGCATCCACGCCCTTCAGCGCTTTCAGCGCCAGTGCCACCTTGGCGGTGAACTCAGATTCCTTGCCCAGGACTGGGGTTTCCATGATTACCAGCTGAAGGTCCGGCATGGTTTCCTTCAGCGAGGCGACAACGGGGTGCGCCCGGCGGCAGTACCCGCAGTTGTAGTCCTGAAACTCCACCACGATCGGCTTTGCCGGATCGAGCCCTTCAAACAGCTCATCGGCCACCTTGGCGATCAACTCCTGGTCTTTCACGGCTTTGGCGGCTTCTTCCTTTGCTTCAAGCAGAGCGAACACTTCCAGGATGATGTCCGGATTGCGAAGAAGTGCGGCACGCACACGCTGATCAAACTCGAAATCGGTCTGCGGCGTTTCAGCGGCAGCAGGGGCCGTGGTCATGGTGAGACCCACTGCTGCCGCCAAAACTGCCTTGCCCCATGTTGTGTTGCTCAAAATCATTGCCTGTTTCCTTTCTGTTCTTCGAATTGCTGCGGTTTCATTGCTCGATTAGGAGTGTTTTGCTATGCTTGTTCGCCCTAAAGGAGAAGTCCTATGCGACGCCTGATGACGAAATATTGGAAAGAAATCGCCTACGCCGTGGGCTTTGTTCTGCTGACCTTCAGCCCGTTCGAGGGCCTGTTCCTGGCCTATGGACTGGCAGGTACGGCTTGGTTCGTAGTCTGGCTGCTGCGGAACAGCGGCGGAACTTACGACCCCGAACCCGATTTGATCGACTCGCGGGGTCTGTATGGCGGTTACTCGGACTACAACCGTCGGCACTAGCATCATTCGCTTTCCCTCGTGAGGCCGGTAAAGATATGGCCGCCGATCTGAACATTCTGGTGCCCGCGCGCCTGTGACTCTCTGCCGAGCCAGGTGGGCACCGAATTGCTTTGTTCGCCGGCGGCCACATGTGCTTCCATGCCCTTGGGCGAATAGTAATGGGTGGCACCGCCGGTCACGTCGGGGATCTGTCCGGCGGCAACGCCATCGACAATCCGGCCGATCCGCTCGTATTCAGCGCTGCCTTCTTCGAGATTTGTGGGCAGGCTGTTTCCGCCAACCCCGTTGTTCCAGGCGGAGAATTGTTTGAGCTGCAGGCTGACCTCGGCCGGATTGTCTCCCCAGCGCTCATCCGCAACCCGGTTCATGATCACATGCGCGACTGCCGCCTGGCCTGCTTCGCCTTCCCGTCCTGCCTCTCCGGCGATGGTCCGGATCATCACGTCACGGTCATAGTTCGAAAGCTGAGGCGTGCCGGTGATGGCAGAGGAAATTCCCCCCACGGCATCCATTGCACTGTCAGCAACGTCCATGACAGTTGTTCCAACCTTGACGACAGCCCCCGGCACTACCCCAAAGTCCTGACCGTCCACCACAGCCCTTTCGTTTTCTGTGGCCTTGGAGGTTGCCTGCTCGGACAATGCTGTCCGGCGGCCTTCGATGGCACCCTGAACCTTGCCGGTGGCCTCAGTGATCCGGCCAAATTCTTTATGATGATCCATGCCGCTCGATGGCAGGCGCTGGGTGGTGATTTCCTCTTTCGGGCGAGAGAGAGTATGAGCCTCCGCCAATCCCGGGTTTGGCCGGTCCAGGCCAAGCTCCTGAAGCAACCCGGGCAAGACTTTCTCCACGGCAGCCTCCTGGGCCTTCACGCCAGCAGTGGACTTAGGGTTGAGGAAGCCGGAGATCTGGTTTTCGCTGTATCCGGCTTCGCGCCATTCGCCAATTACCGCGTCGGTCAGCTGACCATCATAGCTGATCCCATGCGAATAGAGATTGCTTTCGGCCGAGGCCAAGGTTTCGGCCTCTTCCCGAGCCTCCGCATAAGCGTTGCCCTTACGTTGCACATTGTCGATGCTCCAACGCTCGCCGCCGTCTTCGGTATTGGTCAGACTGCTGTGCTCGCTGGCCCGGATCGACTTTACCGCATCGCCGTAGTTGGCAACAGTTTCCGTCAGTCCCGAGTCCCGCGCGGCAGACGCAACACGACGATAGGAGTCACTATCAAGACCCGTCCCATTGATACTGCCTTGTGCTCCGAGGACAGTGCCGCCTGGGGTGCTTGCAGACAACGCCACCTTGTAAGCGGCATCGACGGAAATACCGTGTTCTTTGGCGAAGTTCTCCACCGCTGTATGCGCTTCGCGCGCCTCTTCCGTCCACCTATGGCTCTGTGAGGTAGAGCTGTCGCTGACCGCGCTGGTGCCGTTGGTCAGAGACCGGCCGAAGTTCGCATAATTCGCGGCGGTCTGGTTGAGCGCTGTGCTCCATTCGTCGCGCAAGGAGTTGGCGTTACGGATTGCGGATTCCTTCCGGTCAGAAACTTCTTCCCGGATGGTCTGGCCCACCCGCGCCGACATGCCGCCGGTCGATTGGGCAGTGCCGGTCGCAAAGGTCGAAGATCCATCTGCGTTCACGGTCCGCATCGCGCCATTTGCCATCCGGACGGTGGATGCCCCCGCATCCCGCACGGCGGAGGTATTCCACTTGTTGGCCGCGAAATTGTTCATGCTGGCATTGGATAGGGAGATATTGCCGGTGGCTGCTTCGCGGCCCGATTCAATTGCAGCCCCCTGCCCCACGTTCAGCATCGACGTCGCCAGGCCAGCCATGCGGCTCGCGCCGAACAGGATCACGGTGGAAACAAAGGGCACCGACATCATCAGGTAGCCGGCGACAGTGCCCACGTCCTGTTCGACCGCGCGGACGCCGAGGTAATTGGCGAAGGTCAGGGAATAGTCGAGAGCCCCTGTGCTGAAAGAGCC
>NZ_JAXMOX010000321.1:0-3235 GCF_034669605.1 Leisingera sp. | reverse complement strand
CTCGATTGAATTCGGCGACAGTTACGACCAGACCTTGCGGCGCTGGCACGACACGTTCAACACCCGCTGGGATCAGATCGCGGGCTTGGGGTTTGATGACCGGTTCCGCAAAATGTGGAACTTTTACCTCACATCCTGTGCCGCGGCCTTTAAGGCTGGCAATTGCGACGTGACGCAGATTACAGTTGCTCATCGCTGATTGAACTGGCCGCACGGATTGTAACCAGACATGCCCACCGGAGCCCGACTGACCGCCGCCTTTTGCCTGGCTTTGGTGGCGTTTGTCGTGTCCTTCTTGGTCATGCCGCAGATGCCCGAAGGTACGGATTTCGGTTATTTCGTGCATGTGAATGTCGTGCTGGGTCTGCTGAGCGGCTGGATCTTCATGGGCAAACGCGCAGGCCGGGGCCTGGTGCCCGCGATCAACAATGGCCTGACAGGCATGGCAGTCATGGTGCTGTGGGCGCTGTTCATCCAAGGCGCGTGGGAGATGTTCCGTCTGGCCATGCGCCACCGCTATGGCGGCCCGTTTGAGGCACTGTCGCAGATCTTTGTGATTGCATTGGATTATTTCTTTGTTATCGCTGTGCCAACCGTGCTGGTGCCATTGGCCGTGGGCGGGGTTCTGGCTGGACTCGCGGCCGAGAACGCCTCTCGCCGATGGCGCTGAAACTTCTTCTTAACAACAGGTTGTAATCCGTGGCTGATCTCTTTTTCTTTGGCACGCTGCGCCATATCCCTTTGCTTGAACTGGTGCTGGGCCGCAGCGGCGCGGCGCTTAAGGCGCAGGGTGCAAAATTGTCCGGCCATGGTGTCTATCAGGTTGCCGACCAGCCGTTTCCGGCGATAGAGGCCCGCGACGGTGCAACGGCTGACGGCGTTCTGGTGCAAGATCTGTCGCCTGCCGATCTGGATGCGCTCAATTTTTACGAGGGCGGCTTTGGCTATGCGCTGAAACCGGTTTCCGTGCAATTGGAGGACGGCAGCGCCGCCCCGGCGGAGGTTTACTTCCCCGAACCTGGCCTGTGGCGGACAGCCGAGCCCTGGGATCTGGCAGCCTGGGTGCGGAAATGGGGCGCGCTGTCCCTGCGCGCAGCCGAAGAGGTGATGTCCTATCATGGCCGGATGACCGCCGAAGAGGTGGCCCGCTGTTTCCCCTCGGTCCGCCGCCGTGCTGCCGCCTGGCTGGAGGCACAGGACCGGCCCGGTGACGGGGTGCACGACCTTGCAAAGGACGTGATCGTCCACAGCCACAACCGCGCCTATCTGAACTTCTTCGCAATGGAGGAGATGGAACTGCAATTCCGCCGCTTCGACGGCAGCATGAGTCCGGTAATGGAGCGCTCTGCCGCAATGGCCGGGCATGCGGCGGTGCTGCTGCCCTACGATCCGCTGCGTGATGAGGTGCTGCTGGTGGAGCAATTCCGCGCACCGCCGTTCATCATGGGCGAAGCGCACCCCTGGATGTGGGAGCCGGTCGCGGGCGTGATCGACCCTGGCGAGACGCCCGGCGAAACCGCGATCCGCGAAGCGCAGGAGGAGGCAGGCGTCACAGTCCAGCGCCTTGAACCGGTGGCGCAAGTCTACCCCTCCAGCGGCGCTCTGGCGGAATTTATTCATGTTTTCATAGGTATATCTGATCTTTCTGATGTCAATGGCGGCGGTGGAGTTGCGGGCGAGGGCGAGGACATCCGCAGCAGGATCCTCAGCTACGATGAGCTGATGGCGGGCGTTGATGCGCAAGTCTATCAGGACATGCCGCTGGTGACTGCGGCGCTGTGGCTGTCACGCCACCGCGGCCGGCTGCGCAACGCCTCGTCCTGAGCCGCTTCCCGCCTTGTGAACGCCGGGACGCTTAGATACACCTTGGGGGAACGATCGAAAGGGATACCATGCGCATTGCACGCGATCTGGCTGATGCCATCGGCCACACACCTCTTATCCGCCTGAACCGCGTCAGCGAAGAGACCGGCTGCGAGATCCTGGGCAAGGCGGAATTCATGAATCCGGGCCAGTCGGTCAAGGACCGTGCCGCGCTCTATATCATCAAGGACGCGATTGCCCGCGGCGCGCTGAAGCCCGGCGGCACCATCGTTGAAGGCACTGCCGGCAACACCGGCATCGGCCTGGCGCTGGTCGGCGCCTCGATGGGGTTCAAGACGGTGATCGTGATCCCGGAAACCCAGTCGGAAGAGAAAAAGGACATGCTGCGCCTGGCCGGCGCCCAGCTGGTCCAGGTTCCGGCGGCGCCTTACAAGAACCCCAACAACTACGTGCGCTATTCCCAGCGCTTGGCGGAAAAGCTGGCCAAGACGGAACCGAACGGCGCCATCTGGGCCAATCAGTTCGACAATGTGGCGAACCGCCAGGCCCATGTGGAAACCACCGGCCCGGAAATTTGGGAACAGACTGGCGGCAAGGTTGATGGCTTTGTCTGCGCGGTCGGCTCCGGCGGCACCCTGGCTGGGGTGGCGGAAGCGCTGCAGCCCAAGGGCGTCAAAGTCGCTCTGGCCGATCCGCTGGGGGCTGCGCTGTACTCCTTTTACACCACCGGCGAGCTGGCCTCCGAGGGCAGCTCAATCACCGAAGGCATCGGCCAGGGCCGGATCACCAAGAATCTGGAAGGCTTCACGCCCGACTTCAGCTACCAGGTTCCGGATGCTGAGGCGGTGCCTTATGTTTTTGATCTGCTGCACGAGGAAGGCCTGGTGCTGGGCGGCTCATCCGGCATCAACATTGCCGGCGCTGTGCGTATGGCCAAGGACATGGGCCCGGGCAACACCATTGTCACCGTTCTGTGCGACTATGGCACCCGCTACCAGTCCAAACTGTTCAATCCGGATTTCCTGCGGGAGAAGAACCTGCCGGTGCCAGAATGGATGACGCATACGCCCGCGTCGATTCCAGGCGTATTTGAGGACGTATGACACCTATCATAACCGCTTTGCGGGCTGCTTTGCTGGGGCTGGTCTTAACGGCCGGCCTTGCCTTGCCTGCGCTGGCTCAGCTGACAGCTGAATCCCGCGCCTATTACCAGGACTGGCTCAAGACCGCTGAACGCGCCGAGCAGGTGATCGACGCCCGGCGCGCCTCCAGCGCCGCGCTGGAGCAGCTGCGCAAGAAACTGACCGATTACCGCCAAAGTTTCCTGACCCAGCAGCGCGGCAACAGCGACCGCGTTGAGACCTTGCAGGGCCAGCTTGACGCGCTCGGTGCGGCACCTGGTGAGGGCAAA
>NZ_JAXMOX010000320.1:0-3300 GCF_034669605.1 Leisingera sp. | reverse complement strand
GGTTGAAGGAGAAAAAAGCCAGTGCCAGTGCCACCACCGCATAGACTGCCCAGGGATGCAGGCCCCAGTGGAAGATGGTTGCAGCCATTGCCAGCCTCTGCGCGGCCGCATCATCGCCTGCAGCGGCCCCCAAGGGCGCCCAGTCAGTGCGCAGCCCATCGCCGCCGGCAGCGGTGCCGCCCAGCGATGCGCCGAAATGCGAGATCGGCTCAGCCACCCCCCAGAACACCAGGCCAATGCCCATACCGGCGGCGAACAGCATCGCAAACCAGCCGGCATAGGAATAGTCCGGCCGCGCATCGTCGCCACCCAGCCGGATCTTGCCATAGGGCGATACCACCAGGAACAGCGAGAACAGCACAAAGATGTTCGTCGAGATCATGAAGACCCAGTCAAACTTGCTGGTCAGCGCCGGGCGCAGCCAGCCAAAGAATGCCGCCGCCTGGTCCTTGAACACCAGGGAGAGGATCACGAAGGCGACGATGGTCACCGCGGAAATGGCAAAGACAGGGTTGTGAACATCCAGGCCCATGACCTGGATGTTATCCTGGCCGACCTCATAGTCGGCCTCGGATTCGTTGATTTCAGTCGTCATAGCGTGTCTCCCCGAATAGTCTGTGGGCTTTTCATCAGCGGGAATGGCGCCCGGAGGATTTGCAATTTGGACCCCTCATCGGCGGAAAACGACATTGCAACGGATTAATGACAGAGGTGTCCAGCGTGAACTGCGCAACTATCAACCGGAATGCCGCATTGCAAACAAGTCTCCAGACCTCCGGTTTGCGGACGGCCCAGCGGTCCGGAACTGGAAAAGGGCCGGAAGAACCAGCCCTTTCCGATGCTGTCGTTCCAGGCTGGATCAGCCGTTCACATCAACCACAACCCGGCCCTTGACCTGGCCCTTGAGGATATCTGCGCCCAGCTGCGGAAGGTCGCTCAGCACGGCAGGCTGGACCATCGCTTCCAGCTTGTCCATCGGCAGATCATTGGCGATCCGCTGCCAGGCCCGCAGACGGTTGTCATAAGGCTGCATGACTGAATCGATGCCCAAGAGGTTCACTCCGCGCAGCAGGAAGGGGATGACGGTGGCGGGCAACCCGGCCCCGCCAGCCAGGCCGACGGCAGAGACTGAGGCACCGTATTTCATCTGCCCAAGCACGCGGGCCAGCATAGCGCCTCCGACCGCATCGATGCAGCCCGCCCAGCTTTCGCTTTCCAGTGGCCGTTTGGTGGTCTCGTTGATCTCTTCACGCGCGACGATCAGCGCAGCGCCTAGAGATTTCAAATAATCCGCAGTTTCCGGCCGGCCGGTCACGCCTGCAACCTCGTAGCCCAGGCTGGCAAGGATTGCAGTGGCCACCGAGCCGACACCGCCCGCGGCACCTGTCACCAGCACCGGGCCATGGCCAGGCTCCAGCCCGTGGTCCTCCAGCGCCATCACCGCCAGCATCGCAGTGAAGCCTGCGGTTCCCACCGCCATCGCCTGGCGGGTATCCAGCCCCTCGGGCAACGGGACCAGCCAGTCGGCGCGCACGTTGGCCTTTTGCGAATAGCCGCCCCAATGCGCCTCGCCCACCCGCCAGCCGGTCAGCACAACTTTGTCACCGGGTTTGTAACGCTCGTCGGAGGACGCTTCGACCGTGCCGGCAAAATCTATCCCCGGCACATGCGGATACTTGCGCACCAGCCCGCCGCCGGGACCGATGCACAGGCCGTCCTTGTAGTTCACAGTGGAATAATCGACCGCGACGGTCACCTCGCCCTCAGGCAAATCTTCCAGGCTCAGCTGCTGAACTGCAGCAGAGGTTTTACCGCTGTCCTCATCCTTGTTTACGACCAATGCATTGAACATTTCACATTCCCTTTCCCAGAGGTGTTTTTCCTCTTGCCAAAAATACCCCCGGCAGGCCGTGGCTTGCCGGGGCGGGGTCAGCGCCCCCCTTTCTTAGCGCCAGAAGCTGACCTGCACCGTTGCAGGCAGCATCCCTGCCCCGGTGTCGACCGCCATCACCGTTCCCGGCTCCCAATGGCTTTGGTCCACCATTCCAATCGCTGCATTCACCCCGAATTCGGGGGAGAAGATGGCTGATCCCACCTGCCCGACTTGGCGGCCATCTGCAAAAAGCGGCCAAGCGTCCAGGCAGGATGGGATCTCTCCGCCGATCACCAGCGGGCGGATTTGCCGGCCGGGACCGCATGCCGCCTGTTCCGCCAGTGCGGCCTTGCCGATGTAGTCTTCGGGCGAATTGCAGAACTTGCCCAGCCTGCATTCATAGGGCGTGTTCTCGCGGGTCATGTCGTTGCCGTAACTCAGCAGCCCGCTTTCGATGCGTTCGATGGTATTCGGGCACCCCGCCCGCACGTACATGTCCTCTCCGGCCTCGAACAATGCATCCCACAGCGGCATGCCCAGATCCGCCCCTTCTACATAAACCTCAAACCCGCCCTGTTTGGACCAGCCTGAGCGCGCAACCACCAGTTCGACACCCTGGAACGCAAGCCGCTTGTAACGGAAGAAGCGGATATCGCGTACCGCATCGCCAAACACCCGCGCCATCAGTTCATCGGCCCGGGGGCCTTGTACAGCCAGCGGCGAAACGTCCGGCTCCACGATCTCGACGTCAAATCCCTTGGCAATTGCGATGCCCAGTACGAACTGCAGCAGGTCGCCATCGGCCAGCGACAGCCAGTAGTGGTCCGCCGCCAGCTTTACCGCCACCGGATCATTCAGCATGCCGCCGTTATGATCCACCACCGGAACATAATAGCACTGATCGTCCGCCATCCGGTCCATGTCGCGCGGGCTGATCAGTTTCAGCAGCCGCAGCGCGTCCGGCCCTTTGATGCTGACCTGGCGTTCGCTGGACACATCCCAGACCTGCACATGCTCCTTGAGGTGTGCGCAGTCGTATTCAAGACTTTCAAACACTGTCGCCAGCAGCATGTGGTTGTAGACAGTATACCCCTTGACGCCTGCAGCCTCGACCCCTTTGGAAAAGGGCGTGCGCCGGATGCGGCGGGACGGAAAGATATTCGCCATGCTCAATTCTCCGTATGAGCGTTACACATTGCAGTTTGCCTCGGGCGGTGCCGGTCCAGGCCGCCCGCCTTCGGAGGCGCGCCAAGCGAGTCCACACAGGGGCTGGGCACGTTTGAAGGGCAGTACAGAAACAGCTCCTTCGTGACCGCCCGATCGGCTGACGCGGCCTTTGGACGCTGGCAGGTTTTCAATTGGTTATCCTCCGGCACCGAGTGAGTAAGCGATCACCGAGATCTCCCCTGCGCATGGCCCCGGCTATA
>NZ_JAXMOX010000319.1:0-3314 GCF_034669605.1 Leisingera sp. | reverse complement strand
CTTCGCTGCCATGGCCGCCACCGGTGTGATAGATCTCTTCAGCCGCCCATTTACCGAGCAGGAAGATCAGGAAAGCGCCGCAGAAGCCCCCCAGAATCTTGGTCGAGGTCATTGTATCCATAACACGCGAGTCCCTTAGCTTGGTCTTGTTCGGGGTCTTACGGCTTCCCCTTCTCGGAGGCAAGGTATAGAAACCGCGACGAAACGCCCGGGCCGGGCCAAAAAAGCGGAAAAATTGCCATGACAGGACGCATCGCCTTTCAGGGGGAGCCCGGAGCCTACAGCCACGAAGCCTGCCGCGACGCATGCCCCGAGATGGATCCGATGCCCTGCAACAGCTTCGAGGACGTGATCGCCGCGGTGAGTTCCGGCGCGGCCGATCTGGCGATGCTGCCGGTGGAAAACACCACCTATGGCCGCGTCGCCGACATCCACCGGCTGCTGCCGCAGAGCGGGCTCCGGATCGTCGGCGAGGCCTTCGTCCGGGTGCATGTCAGCCTGATGGCGCATCACGGCGTGCAGATCGAGGAGATCGAGACGGTGCGTGCGCATATGGTGCTGCTGCCGCAATGCGCCGACTTCCTCAAGACCTACGGCATCCGCGGCGAGGCGGCCGCCGACAGCGCCGGCGCGGCGGCAGAACTGGCCGAGAGCGGAGATCGCCGCTCTGGCGTGCTGGCCTCTGACCTTGCGGCCGAGATCCACGGGCTGCACATCCTCGCGCGGCATATCGAGGATCATGCCCACAACACCACGCGCTTTTTGTTGATGGGCCGCGAGCCCGACATGTCGCGGCGGGGCGATCATGGCATGCTGACCACCTTCGTCTTTCAGGTGCGCAATATCCCGGCGGCGCTTTACAAGGCGATGGGCGGGTTTGCCACCAACGGCGTCAACATGACCAAGCTGGAAAGCTACATGGTCGGCGGCTCCTTCACCGCGACGCAGTTCTATGCCGATATCGAGGGCCACCCCGACGACCCGGCGGTGCAGCGGGCGCTGGAGGAACTGGACTACTTCACCGACATGCTGGAAATCCTCGGCACCTATCCGCGCGATCCCAGACGGGACTGAGCCGCGCATCGACGGGCCGTGGTGCGGCGATCCGTCGGGGGCGTAGGGCAGTTTATCCCGGCATAGTCTGCAGGCATCGGACCGGAGCGATGCGGGCAGCCACATCGCCGTGTCGGTGGGCGCCAAATTGTGCCGAACGCAGGATTCCGACATGATGTGTGACGGGCTTGCAGCCCGCTGTTAACCCGCCGGTACGTTTTTCCTCGAGGCTAGATCAGCAAGCCGGCTGCGCGCTCGTGCCTCAGCAGCCAGACCTTGGTCTCGACGCCGCCCTTGGCGGAAAACCCGCCGAGCCCGTTTGCGCCCAGAATGCGGTGGCAGGGGATCAACACCGGGATCGGGTTGGCGCCGCAGGCCTGTCCGATGGCCTGCGCCGGCACGTTCAGCTCAGCCGCCAGATCGCCATAGGTCCGGGTCTCGCCAAACGGGATCGCCTGCAGTGCGGCGCAGGTCCGGAGGGTGAGGTCGGTGCCCTGCGGCGCAAAAGGCAGGTCGAAGTCCTCGCTGCGCCCGGCGAAATAGGCAGTCAGCTGGCGTTCGGCCTCGACCAGCAGCGGATCGTCGTTGGCCTCGCCACACCGCCAATGCAAGGCGGTGATCGCGCCGTCCCGTGCTTCGAGGGTGACGGGGCCAAGCGGTGTGGTCAGGCTGCGTTCCGGCATGCGGCCAGATTGGCCCCTGCGGCGCAAGGGCTCAATCCGGAACTTGCGGGTTTCAGGCGTCTTCCAGCTTGTCCTGGGTTTTCGTCTCGAAATCCTCGGCTGCGTGCCGCTCGTGCAGCTGCGACGACAACTCGCCACCGGTGCGGTTGACCATGCGGCCACGTTGCACGGCGGGGCGCGCGTCGATCCGCTTGGCCCACTCCATCACGTGGGTATAGCTCTCGACGTCAAGGAACTCGGCCGCACCCTAGAGCCGGCCCAGCATCAGCTGACCGTACCACGGCCAGATCGCCATGTCGGCCAGGGTGTATTCGCCGCCGACCATCCAGTCGCGCTCTGACAGGTGCCGGTTCAGCACGTCGAGCTGGCGCTTGGATTCCATCGCGTAGCGGTTGATCGGATACTCGTACTTCTCCGGCGCGTAGTTGTAGAAATGGCCGAAGCCGCCGCCAAGAAACGGCGCGCTGCCCATCTGCCAGAACAGCCAGGACAAAAGCTCGGCGCGATGTTCCGACGCGCCCTGGAAGGCATTGCCGAACTTTTCAGACAGGTGCAGCATGATCGCGACGGATTCAAAAACCCGTACGGGTGTCTCGCCGGAGCGGTCCATCAGAGCAGGGATCTTGGAGTTCGGATTGACCTCGACAAAGCCCGAGCCGAACTGGTCGCCCTTGCCGATGCGAATGAGCCATGCGTCGTATTCGGCGTCATGACCGGCGGCCAGCAGCTCTTCGAACATCACCGTCACCTTCACCCCGTTGGGCGTGCCCTGCGAATAGAGCTGGAACGGATGCTTGCCGACCGGCAGCGCCTTGTCATGGGTCGGGCCGGCGATGGGGCGGTTGGTCGAGGCGAACTGGCCGCCGTTCTCCTGATCCCATGTCCAGACGGTGGGCGGGGTGTAGGTCTCGGTCATCGCGGAAAAGCTCCTTGTGCCTTTCCGCCATAGATATCGCCTTTGCCGGGTTTTCCAACCCACCGATGCGCTCAAGGCGGCGCACAGCCTCTGTGCAGCGCTGTCCGATCAGGCATTGGCGGGGCGATAGTCACTCTTCCCGACAGCTTGCGCTTTCTTCATCGCCGCTTGCGCCTGCTGCGAGGTCAGCAGCTTGGTGGTGGCCCCGCCGGACATCGCGCCACTTGCGCCGACGGCCATGATGGCACCGGCCATCGTCTCGTCATCCGGGGCTTCGATCAGGACCACCACGTCTTCGCGCCCGAAGCAGAAGAACATGTGATGCAGCTTGCCGCCCATCGCCTCGACCAGCTTGCGGGCCTCGGCTTCGCGGTCCTGCGGGGTCTCGACCATCTTCCTGATCGACTCGGGCGAATAGCGGCCCTGAAACATGTAATATGCCATTGTGGATACTCCTCATTGAAATTGGCGGGTGAGGAGACTGGCACTGTCACGGAGGTGCGGGGCCATGGTCTGGCCGCTCAAACGATGCCTCTCCCGCAAGAGGAGCATAACACAGCGGGCGGAAGAAAGCCCGCCCGCTGTGCAGTTCTCAGCTCAGCGCGGCGTCGCAGCGGGCGCATGTGGCGGGGTGGCTGTGGCTGCCGACGTCGGGCAGGATC
>NZ_JAXMOX010000318.1:0-3343 GCF_034669605.1 Leisingera sp. | reverse complement strand
GGAGTGAATGGAAGCCGCTGATAGACGGTTTAAATATTCAGGTTTGGTGGCGCAAAGATAGCGTTTTGCCGCCACGTGGTAACGTACACAGTCGGTGATCACAGACGGGAAGAACTGTTCCAGCACCTTGGCGCCGGCCTCCTCGTGAAATCGGTCTTTGGTGTCATCCATGGAGAATGTTCCGAACTCGCTTGTGAAATGGCCGATATCGTGGAGAAGCGCCCCCACGATGATCTCTTCCGGCTGACCGTTGGCTTCCGCGATGGTGGCACCCTGCAGCATATGCTCGGTCATGGTGACAGTTTCACCAAGGTATTCCTCATCACCGCGGCGGTCAAAGATATCGCCAATGAAGGCGGCAATGTTGTCCTGGGTCAGCGTGCTGAAATCCGGCTTGCTCATTGTTCAGCCCTCCAACCGGGCGTTCAGAACGTTCAAGGTCGACAGAAGCCCATCCTTGTCGGCGTAGCATCCCTGCAGCCAGCGCGAGCCGGAACCGGAGTAGCCGAGGCGTGCGTGCATCACCCGGGTGTTGTCTACGATAAAGCTTTCACCCGGTTCCAGCTTGAAGGAAACGCCCATGTCCGGATCGTCTATGAGTTCACCCAGCCGGCGGTAGGCGGTGTAATAGGCCTCCATCATTTCAAACGGAACATCCACAAACGGAGCCGAAGACCGGTTGTTGAACCGCACACCGATCATTTCGCCGTCAGGCGACAATTCAATCATCGGGCGGCGCGAGCGAAGATGCACGCCATCAGAGCTCTTGTACTCGAACCGCGCCGGGTATCCGGCCAGCAAGGCAAAGGCTTCGGGGTTTTCGTCGCGCAGGCGTTCAGCGGCGCGGAAACCGTCTACCACAATGCTGTCACCGCCTTCAGCCGAGTTCTCTAAGCAGTAAAGGATCTGAAGGGACGGCACCGGGTCGCGGTAGGGGTTGTCGGTATGGGCTTGCAGGCCCAGGCCGGTAAAGGCCAGGTTGGTCGGGTTCACCTCAGTGCGGACTTCGAAATACTTGCCGTAGTTGGTCTCGCGGACAAAGCCGAACATTGCTGCGCATTCAATCACCGCGCCTTCGGCTACCGGGCCGTTCGCCAGCTTGGCAAAGCCGAACCGGACGATGGTGTCCAGCCAGTCACGTTTGACTTCCGGATCCGTCTGTAGGGTGTTCCAATCGAAGGTTGGGGCGGGCTGGCTGCTGCACCAGGTTTCAACGCCCGGCGCCAGGCGGCCAAATCCAGTTTCTTTTTCAACGTCGTAAGCGTGTGACTTCAACCAAACTGCAGGGAAAGTCACGGTCTTGCCTTCGGGTGCGAAGGTCACTGTCAGGGTGTCGCTTTCCACCAATGCGGTGCTGATCCTGGTGTCCGCGGGTATGCCGCCGATAGTGATCAGGCGCTGGCCGTTGCCCGGTGCGCGGGTTTCGGGATCCAGAGCATTATCGCGCAGCCATATCGCGTGGAAGCGGCTCTCTTGGCCGTCCTCAAAAGTCAGGGTCAGAAAACTGCCGGAAGTGTCAACGGTTACGGAACGGGGCATGGGATCTCTCCGGTTGGCTTGGTTCTTCCTTGCGTTGATACAGAGGCTGAGCCATCAAGAGAACGACGGATATTAAGGTGTTAGAGTTAGGTTTTCTTATGGCTAAGAAGGCAATCAAACAGGGCTTACCGCCGCTTGACTGGCTGAAGGTGTTTGAAGCAGCTGGACGGCTTGGCAGTTTCACAGCTGCGGCAGAAGAGTTCGGTGCCACACAGGCCGCGGTCAGCCAACGGATCCGCAACCTGGAAAACTGGCTGGGCAGGCAACTGTTTCTTCGCTCAGCGCGTGGAGTTTCTCTGACTGTGGAAGGGGAAAGTTACCTGCCGCTGGTGCACGATTCCCTGCGATCTCTGGAGCAAGGCACCGAGAACCTGTTTGGCCAAACTGTCCGCGAACTGCGCATTGCGGGCCTTCCATCGCATCTGGAAATGCTACTGCTTCCACGGCTTGAAGCGTTTTCAAAGGCCTGGCCGGAACTTCATCTGGTCATCGAAACGGTGCAAAAACGACTGGATTACAACGCCGTCGACAGCGCCTTACATCTCCGTTATGGCCGCGGGGGCTGGGGACGGCGGGAGGAGGTTCTCCTGGCCAATGAGGTGCTTCAGCCGATGACTGCGCAAGGGCGGGCTGAAGAGTGGCGCCAGCTGCCAGTGATAGAATTGCGCGGTGAGCGGCCGGGCTGGACGGAATGGGCCCGGGTAACGGGGGAGGCTGAACCGGAAACCGGTCCGGTTTCCGTTGATTCTATGGCGCATGCACTCCTTGCCGCCCGGCTTGGCATGGGTGTTGTACTGGGGTCTAAGGCGTTGGCCGCAGATCTGCTGCGATCCGGGCAATTGGAATGTGCCCCGGCACCGGAACTGCAGACGATAGACGGTTATTGGCTGACCTGGCCGCCAAGTTTGGGAAAATCCAAGAGGCAAAGTGAAGTACTGGCGGCATTGACCGCCGCCTTGCGGCACTGAGAAACTTGCTGCCATTGAGGCGGCAGGTTACTCTCTTCAAACCGGGTACTCGCCGCTGATGGCAAAGTAGGCATCAAGCAGGGGACGGGCCCCACGCTTACTCAAAAAGGCGAAGCCGATGTTGCCATTTTTACGCCAGCGCGCCTCTACGGCAAATTCGCCGATTCCGGAAATCGTCACGGTTTGTATCTGTGCGAGCTCAAATGTGCTCTGACCCTCGGGGAGGGAGACTGCAAACCCCTGGTAGCTGATGTTGTAGAGGACTGCTTCGACCTGCGTATCAGAAAGGTTGATCACACACGGCAGGTTCCGGCTGAGACGGGGCGCCGTCGGAATTGGGTTCTTCGCGTAAGGACTGGAAGTTGCCATGCAGTCGCACCCTGAAATTACCGCCCATCAGGTATTGGTAGGCGAAAAGGGTTACGAAAGTATGAACTGTCGGCAAGAAGCCTGCGCGATATGTGGGAAATGGCGCACCTGAGAGGATTCGAACCTCTGGCCTCTGCCTTCGGAGGGCAGCGCTCTATCCAGCTGAGCTACAGGTGCGTCGTTGAAGCGGGGTATAACCGTGCATCGCTGCCTCTGCAACGGGAAAAAACGGCTGTTTACAATTTCATGAGCTCAGCTGCAGACACCCCAGATTAGCGTGCGTATTGAAACAAAAAAGCCCGCACCAGGATGTGCAGGCTTGCATTCTCGTAAAGAAACGGTGGTCAGCCGCGCCAAGTGCGAACCACGCCGCAATCCATATGCACGAAATTCGAACGCTGGTATTTACCGACACCGCCGGCATGACAGGCCTCGGCAGCCTTAGCCATTTGCGATACCGACCGCGA
>NZ_JAXMOX010000317.1:0-3439 GCF_034669605.1 Leisingera sp. | reverse complement strand
GTAAACGGTTTCGCTGTCCGCTGGCGCCGGCGTGAAGCCCGCCTTTTCCAGAACCCGGGCCGAGGCGGCGTTCTGCTGCATGACACCACCGGACAGTGTGACGCCGCTGCCGCGGAAATGCGCCTGCAGGCCGCTGATCAGCTCGCTCGCCAGGCCCTGCCCCCAGGCGGCTTCGGCAAACAGATAGCCCAGATTGCGGGTTTTGCTGCCGTCCTCCGGATCAGACAGGATCATCAGCCCGATGCCCTGCCCCGTAGCACCGCGCAAGCCGATCACTTCAGCCTGCTGCGCCACAGCCGCCAGAAAATCCCGCCGGGCCTGATCGCTGTCCTGCGTCTGGAACCCTTCCGGCAGCCATTGCACCACCTTCGGGGCAAACAGATCCGCCAGCTCCGCCTCGGTCAGCTCCTGCCAGCGTGCAGCACTCAGGCGGCTGGTCTGCAGATCCAGCAGGCTCATGCGCTGACCGCCTTCTGCACCATGTCCCAATAGACCCGCTCCACCTCATCCAGCGACAGCCGCCCCTCGGAGCGGTACCAGGTGTTGACCCCGTTCAGCATGGCAATCACCGCCAGCGTTGCAATCTTGGTATCGGAAATGCGGAACACGCCCTGCTCCACCCCCTCCTTCAGGATCCCTTCCACGCCGTTCTCATAGTCCCGGCGCAACGTTTCGATGACGGCGAAATTCTCTGCGGTCAGGTTGCGCAGCTCCATATAGGCGATAAACACCGCATCCGGGCGCTCCTGGTGAAACCGGATGTGAAAGCCGGTGAAGGTCCGCAGCCGCTCCATCGCGCCCGCAGCCGGCGGCACCGCATCCCAGGCGGCCAGCAACTCCGCCATATGGCCTTTCATCAGGCTGAACAGCAGGCTTTGCTTGTCCGGCGTGTAGTTATACAGCGCCCCCGCCTGAACCCCCACATCCTTGGCGATCTGGCGCATGGAAACCGCAGCATAGCCTTGCTGCGCAAACAGCCGCAAAGCGGTCTCGCGGATCTTGGGGCCGGTAATACCAGAATGGGAACCTTGCGTACGTGCCATGCGCTGACCGTAACTGAACAAACGTTCAGATAAAAGAGTGAGAATGACCGAAGGCCAGCCAGCCCTTTACCCGCATGGCCGCGCCATGCCAATCCCCCGCCCCGCCTGCGGGAAATCAATTGTGCCGCCGCGCCGGACCTCCTAAAACCGGCGGGGTAATAGACAGGGGCTTCCTCGATGCAGGTTTGGGCACGGATCGCAATTCTTCTGGCTTTAGCGGCGGCCGCCGCCTGCACCCGCGTGCCCGAACTGGAGGACCGGTTGACCCCGGACTTGCGCGGCGCGGGCTATCCGGAACTGCTGCCGCTGGATGACGCATTGGAACCGCTCGGCCCGCCGCAGCAGGCCAGTGCAGATCTGCAAGATGAACTTGACGCCCGCAGTGCCGGGCTGAAACGCCGCGCCGAGGCGGTGAAAAACGCCGAATTCTAGGCTGTTCCCGGCTTTCCCATCCGCATGTGCCGCAGGCAGGCAGGAGCGGCGTTGCACGCCCGCGCCGAACCGGCTAAGGCGGGGCTGAGCATTTCGGAACAAAGGACCTCCAGCTATGACAGAACCGCTTCGTCTTGGGATTGCAGGTTTGGGCACGGTTGGCATCGGCGTGGTAAAAATCATCCGCCGCCACGCTGCGCTGCTGGAGGCGCGGACCGGGCGGCCGGTTGTGATCTCGGCGGTCTCCGCACGCGATGCCGGCAAGGACCGTGGTGTCTCGCTGACAGACTACGCTTGGGAAACCGATCCGGTGGCGCTGGCCGTGCGCGACGACGTGGATGTGTTTGTCGAACTGATGGGCGGCCATGAAGGCGCTGCCAAAGCCGCAACCGAAGCCGCGCTCGCTGCTGGCAAGGATGTGGTCACCGCCAACAAGGCGCTGCTGGCCATCCACGGCCAGGCACTGGCCGAACAGGCCGAGCGCTCAGGCCGGGTGATCCGGTTCGAGGCAGCTGTGGCCGGCGGCATCCCGGTAATCAAATCGCTGACCGAAGGCTTGGCCGGCAATGAAATTACCCGCGTCATGGGGGTGATGAACGGTACCTGCAACTTTATCCTCACTCAGATGCAGGCCACCGGCCAGGGATATAACGCCCTGTTCGAGGAATGCGGCCGCCTGGGCTATCTGGAAGCCGACCCGAACCTGGACGTGGGCGGCATTGACGCCGGCCACAAGCTGGCGCTGCTGGCCTCCATCGCCTTTGGCACCAGGCCGGCGTTTGAGGACGTGCAGCTGGAAGGCATCCAGCGGATCCAGCTGGCAGACATCAAAGCAGCCGCTGATATGGGCTACCGCATCAAGCTGCTGGGTGTGGCGCAACGCACCGCCCGCGGGCTCGAACAGCGCATGTCGCCTTGCCTGGTGCCTGTCAATTCTCCTTTGGGCCAGCTGGAAGGCGGCACCAACATGGTGGTGATCGAGGGCGATTCCATCGAACAGGTTGTGCTGCGCGGCCCCGGCGCCGGCGAAGGCCCGACTGCCAGCGCGGTGATGGGCGATGTCCTGGACCTGGCCCGCGGCCTGCGGATTGCCACCTTCGGCCAGCCCGCCGAAACGCTGCAGGAAGTACCGGCAGCCCAGACCGGCCTGCCCGCGCCGTTCTATCTGCGGATGGGGCTGCTGGACAAACCCGGCGCGCTGGCCAAAATTGCCGCAGTGCTGGGCGATGCCGGCGTTTCCATCGACCGGATGCGGCAGTACGGCCATTCCGAACCAACGGCCCCGGTGCTGATCGTCACCCATAAATGCACCCGCGCTGCGCTGGATGCGGCACTGGACCGCCTCGCTGCCACCGATGTGGTCGACGGCACGCCGGTTGCGCTGCGCATTGAAGAGGTCTGAACTGCCCAATACGCCGAGAATCGGCGGATTTGATCACTGCGGCCTGAATTTCCTGCCGCGGTGAACGCTATCGCCTCTTGCGAGCCTGCCCTGCCCCGCGCTATTCGGCTTTAAAACGCCCAATTCACATCTGACCCGTTGAGACAGGATTTCCGGTATGACATCGAACACCTCTGACGCGCCTTTTCATGACCGTATGCTGTCGCTGGGCCTGGCCCGCGTTGCCGAACAGGCCGCGCTGGCCTCTGCCTCGCTGATCGGCCGCGGCGACGAGAAAGCTGCCGACCAGGCCGCCGTGAATGCCATGCGCGAGCAACTGAACCTGCTGGACATCGCCGGCGTGGTGGTGATCGGAGAAGGCGAGCGAGACGAGGCGCCGATGCTGTACATCGGCGAAGAAGTCGGCACCGGTAACGGCCCCGGCGTCGACATCGCCCTGGACCCGCTGGAAGGCACCACGCTGACCGCCAAGGACATGCCGAATGCGCTGACCGTGATCGCCATGGGCCCGCGCGGCTCGATGCTGCACGCACCGGACACCTATATGGACAAGCTGGCAATC
>NZ_JAXMOX010000316.1:0-3446 GCF_034669605.1 Leisingera sp. | reverse complement strand
GCCGCTGATGTTTGCCACTGGGGTGCTGACGGCGCTGATGGAAAGCGGGCTGATCTTTTACTCAGGGCGGGTGGTTGATCTGATGGCCGGGACCGGCGCCGCGGCGTTCTGGGCCGCGCATGGCACGGAGATGCTGCTGGCGCTGTTTTGCGTGCTGATCCTGCGGCCGGCATTGACCGGGCTGAACCATCTGCTGCTGGAGCAGACGCTGTCGTCGAACCTGCAGGAGCAAGTGCGCTGGCAGGCGCACCGGCATCTGCTGGGCCAATCGGTCGGCTTTTTTCAAAACGATTTTGCCGGGCGGCTGAGCAACCGGGTGATGCAGATGGGGCCGGCGGTGCAGGACAGCGTGCATATGCTGTTCGAGGCGATCCTGTTTGCGGTCACCTATATGATCGGCGCGGTGCTGGTGCTGTCGCAGATCGACTGGCGGCTGGCGGTGCCTTTGGTGCTGTGGGTGGGTTTGTACATCCTTTATGTGCGCCACGTGGCGCTGAACGTCGCGGCCACCGCCGAGAAATGGTCGGACGCGCGGTCGAACGCGACAGGGCGGATCGTGGATGCCTATGGCAATATTGAGACGGTCAAGCTGTTTGCCCGCAACCAGCAGGAGCAGGTCTATGCCTTGTCGGCGCTGCGCCGCCTGCGGGCGCGGTATCAGCGGTTCTTGCGGATGATGACGACGCTGGCCTTTGGCAGCATCGCGATCAACGGCGTGCTGATCCTGATCGTGGTGGCCCCCGCGATCTGGCTTTGGATGCGCGGCCAGGTCAGCGTCGGCGAGGTGGCGGCGGCCTCGGCCCTGACGATCCGGCTGAATGGGATGAGCGGCTGGATCCTGTGGGTGACGATCCGGCTGTTTGAAAACATGGGGGTGATCCGCGAGGGTTTGCGGTCGCTGTCGGCGCCGCATGGGATCACCGATGCGCCGGGGGCGCCGGCGCTGCAGGTCGGCAGGGCTGAGGTGCGGATCGAAGGGCTGACGCATCACTACGGCAACACGCGCGGCGGTGTGAGCGGAATCGATCTGCATATTCCGGCGGGCCAAAGGGTTGGCATTGCCGGGCCGTCGGGGGCGGGCAAGTCGACCCTGATCAACCTGCTTTTGCGGTTCCGCGACCCCGAGGGCGGGCGCATCCTGATCGACGGGCAGGACATCCGCGGGGTGACGCAGGAGAGCCTGCGGAGCCAGATCGGGGTGGTGACGCAGAACACCGCGCTGATCCACCGATCGGTGCGGGCCAATATCCTTTATGGCAACCCCGGCGCCAGCGAGGCGGAAATGATTGCCGCTGCCAAACGCGCCGAGGCGCATGAGTTCATTACGGCGCTGCGAGACCAGGCGGGGCGCACCGGCTACGACGCCCATGTGGGCGAGCGCGGCGTGGCGCTTTCGGGCGGCCAGCGGCAGCGGATCGCCATTGCGCGGGTGGTGCTGAAGAACGCGCCGGTCCTGATCCTGGACGAGGCGACCTCGGCCCTGGACAGTGCGGTCGAGGAAGAGATCCGGAAAACCCTGATGGATGTGATGCAGGGCAAGACGGTGATTGCAATTGCCCACCGGCTGTCGACGATTGCCCGGATGGACCGCATTGTGGTGCTGCAGGACGGCCGGGTTGCCGAGGACGGCAGCCATCAGGCGCTGCTGGCCGGGCAGGGGATCTATGCCGGATTGTGGCACCGCCAGGCGGGACCGTCCGGGCGGGTCTTGGAACCGGCCGGCTGAGGCCTGCTGGATATTTCGGCATAGAGAAAAGTAAAACCGGTGTGCAGGGATGCACACCGGTTCTTTTCCGCAGTGGCGGGCCCGGTTGCTAGACAGCTTTTGCCGCGGGGATCTTGTTGCGGGTCCGGGCGCGGATTTCTGCGATATCGCTTTTCAGGGTTTGAAAAACCGCATCTCCGAACCATTCCAGCGAGGCCTCGCAGCCGGGCTCCTGTGCCAAGGCGGATAGGAATCCGCTGTAATCATAAGCACCGTCGAACAGCGGCACCATGCCGTCGCGGCTGCCTGCCGCGCTGTAGACGTTGCCGGGGGCAAAGACCCCGAGCCGGTCGCGGGCGGCGACGTTTTTCTGGTGGTAATGCGCAATGCGGGGCAACAGGATGCGGCGGGCCTCGACCGGGTCGCCGCCGCCTTCCCAGACGTGCAGGGCGTCGAAATTGATCATCAGCGCATCGTGATCGGCGGCATCGATCAGATCGCAGGTGCTGGCCAGCGTGTCGGCCAATGTGCCGGGGTGGGTTTCAACCAGCAGCCGCAGCCCGTGATCGGCGGCGATGGTGCAGGCCTCGCGCAGGGCGCCGATGGTCTGGCGGCGCTCGTCAGGGGTGGCGGCGGCGCTGCCGTGCTGGCCGGCAAAGGTGCGTAATTTCCCAGCCCCCCATGTCCGGGCCTGGGCGCACAGCGCGACGGTGCGGCGGCGCAGCAGATCGGGGTCCTGCAGCGGCAGGTAATCGCTGATCATCGGCACCGACAGCCCCTGCGCTGCCATCCACTGGGCGTTATGCAGGGCCAGCGGCGGCTGGCTGCGGGCATGCACGCCCCACAGCTCGATCCCCTGGAAGCCGTTGTCACGGGCCCAGAACGCAATGTCCTTGAGGCCGATGAGCTGGTGGCGGAACGAGATGGTGCAAAGGGATATCTTCATGCCGGAAGCTCCTGCGGCTGGGGGCTGGCCGGAAGACTGGGCGGGGCTGGCAGGTTGGCTGCGCACCAGGCGTGGAACTGGGTCTGGAGCGCGGATTTGATGGTGAATTCCAGCTCGTCCAGCGCCTCCAGCGCGGCGAACAGATCGGGGATCATTGCGCGGTCGCCGGTATGGGCGATGCGGGCGGCCAGGAAGTGCAGGCTGCGGAAGCCCTCGCACAGCGCCTCGATCCGGTCGCATTCGGCGTCGAAGGCTGCAAACGCTGTGTCCAGCTCCTGCCAGAAGAAGGCAAAGGCGTGCTCATAGGCGTATTTGCGCAAGGACAGCACCGGCAATTCACGCACCGCGTTCTGCAGGTCTGCCAAGGCCAGCGGGCGTGCGGGCAGGCAGTGGTATTCAAAGATCCGGCGCAGGGCGCTGGTCAGCACATTGTCGTCCGGCCGGAAGGTTTCATTGAAATAGGCGGCCAGATCCTGCGGGTGCGGCGCCCGCGCATGGCCGCTGTTGATGATATAGCCGCCTGCGACGGTGGGCTGCGCCATGGCATTGAGGATGGTTTCGCGCGGCAGGCCGCCGCGCCAGCGGTAGTCCGGATCATAGAGGTGCCAAATGTCCGGATCGTCTGTCGGCTCAATGATCACGAAATGCGGGAAGGGGTTCTGATTGTACTTATTCTCGCGCTCGGGCAGGTGGTACATGTCGAGGAAGACCACCAGCTGCTCGTCATCTGATTTTGCGGACAGCAGCCGTTCGAAACGGGTCAGGTTTTCCGCCTTGGTCCGGCTGTGATCGTAC
>NZ_JAXMOX010000315.1:0-3476 GCF_034669605.1 Leisingera sp. | reverse complement strand
CGGAAACGGTGACAATCACTTCCAGCGGCTCGCCAGACGGGATCGGGCTTTCCCGCTTTACCGCCCCGAAAACCAGGATCTCGGAACCGTCGAAAGTGGCGGTGATTGCAACCCGGTCCTGGCTGAGTCCCAGAACGACCTCTTCCTTGGCCGCTTGGGCCGCTGAATGCGGCAGCAGCACCAGGGCGGCGGCTGTCAGGACAGAAACAAGCAGCTTGCGCATCATCAGTGGCCTCCCGCATCGCCGAGTGAAAACAGTTCGGCCGGTTGCAGCAGCAGCTCAAGCCCCAGCTTGACGCAGACGATGATCACCATCAGCGCCAGCAGGATCCGCAGCTGTTCGGCTTTCAGATAGACACCGATGCGGGTGCCGATCTGGGCGCCGATCACGCCGCCGACCAGCAGCAGCACTGCCAGAACAATGTCCACGGTGTAATTGGTGGTGGCATGCAGCATGGTGGTGAAGGCGGTGACCAGGATGATCTGGAACAGCGAGGTGCCGACAACCACTTTGGTCGGCATGCCAAGGATGTAAATCATCGCCGGCACCATGATAAAGCCGCCGCCGACCCCCATGATGGCGGCCAGAATGCCGACGCAGATGCCGACCAGGACCGGCGGGATCACCGAGATATAAAGGCCCGAGGTGCGGAACCGCATCTTGAACGGCAGCGCATGCACCCAGCTGCGCTGGCGCCGTGCCGCCGGGGCCGTGCCGCCTGCTTTCTTGGATTTGCGGATGGCGTTCAGGCTTTCGATGAACATCAGCGCGCCAACCACGCCAAGGAAAACGACATAGCAGAGCTTGACCAGCAGATCGACCTGGCCAAGCGCCTTGAGGTAGTTGAACACCACCACCCCAAGCGCGGCCCCCATCAGGCCTCCGGCCTGCAGCACAAGCCCCATCTTGATGTCGACGGTGCGCCTTCGGAAATGCGCCAGCACGCCGGAAAAGGAAGAGGCGACAATCTGGTTCGCTTCCGTGGCGACAGCCACGGCGGGCGGGATGCCGATGAAAAACAATAGCGGCGTCATCAGGAAGCCGCCGCCGACTCCGAACATGCCCGAGAGAACCCCGACCATTCCCCCGAGGCCCAGGAGAAGGAAGGCATTGACCGAGACCTCAGCTATGGGAAGGTATATCTGCATGGTCCTTGTTAAACCGCAGTTCGTTCAAAAATCAATGATCTATGCCGCTCTGCAGCGTGCAGGACTGACGTGACGCGGAAAACTGGACTTATCATCACGGCGCAGCATCTGCCGCCGCCGTTTTCGCTGATCCGCCGCCGCTCAGTTCTGTCAGCGAAAACAGGTCGGCGGGTTCCAGCAGCAGCTCGAATCCGATCTTGACCGAGACAGACAGCACCAGCAGGGCAAGCAGCACCCGCAGCTGCTCTGCTTTCAGACGGGCGCCGATGCGGGTGCCCACCTGGGCCCCGGCCACTCCGCCCGCCAGCAGCAGCAGCGCCAGCATCACATTAACGGTGTCATTTGTGGTGGCATGCATCAGCGTGGTGAAACCGGCGACAAAGATGATTTGAAACAGCGATGTTCCGATCACCACTTTGGTCGGCATCCCCAGGATGTAGATCATCGCGGGCACCATGATGAATCCGCCGCCAACTCCCATGATGGCCGACAGCATGCCGACCCCGAAGCCGACCAGCGCCGGCGGGATGACCGAGATATAGAGGCCGGAGGCGCGGAACCGCATCTTGTAAGGCATGGTCTGCACCCACGAGCGCTGGCGGCGCTTGCAGGCGGGCGCCGGGCCGGCCAGACGCGCCTTGCGGATCGCGTTCACGCTTTCGACCAGCATCAGCCCGCCGATCACCCCCAGGAACAGCACGTAGCAAAGCTGCACGGCCAGATCGACCTGGCCAAGCTGCTTGAGGAAGTTGAAGATCACCATGCCGATCGCGGCGCCGATCAGCCCGCCGCCGAGCAGCACGTAGCCCATCTTCAGATCAACGGTCCGCCGCCGCAGATGCGCCATCAGGCCGGAAACGGAAGAGGCAACCACCTGATTGGCTGAGGTGGCAACTGCCACCGAAGGCGGTATGCCGATCAGGAACAGCAGCGGCGTGATCAGGAAACCGCCGCCGACGCCGAACATGCCGGACAGCACCCCGACGGCGCCGCCGATGCCCAGCAGCACCAGAAAGTTGACCGAGACTTCGGCAATGGGAAGGAAGACATACATGGCGGCTATACTGCAAGCCCGGCCCGCGGGGTCAACCTTGCAAGCGGCTTTGCGGGCAGCAGGACCGGCGCGCGGCCGCAGAAGATGGCTGGTCCCGGCCAAGACAGGCGGCGGCAACGGGAACGCCCGGCGCAGGGCAAGGCGTTCGGGAAGGGCTGGTGCAGCGCTCAGCGCTCCTTGACGTAAGGCTGCCCGCCGGCCCGCGGCGGGATCGCCTTGCCGACGAAGCCGGCCAGAATCACCACCGTCAGCACATAGGGCAGCGCGTCCATGGCCTGCACCGGAATGGTGATGCCGCCCAGCTCGATGTTCTGGAACCGCAGCGCGACGGCCTGCAGCAGGCCGAACAACAGGCAGGCGCCCATCGCGTGCCAGGGCCGCCACTTGGCAAAGATCAGCGCCGCCAGGGCGATGAAGCCGCGGCCTGCGGTCATGTCCTTGACAAAGCCTGCCTGCAGCGCGGTGGCCAGATAGGCGCCGGCAATGCCGCACAGCAGGCCGCAGATCATCACCGCCGCGTAGCGCAGGCCGACAACCGAGACGCCGGCCGTATCCACCGCCGCCGGGTTTTCGCCCACTGCGCGCAGGCGCAGGCCGAACCGGGTGCGGGACAGGATCCACCAGGTGGCAGGCACCGCCAGGAAGGCGATGTAGACCAGGATCGAATGGCCTGACAGCAGCCCGGCATAGATCGGACCCAGCACCGGCACTCCGGCCAGGCTGTCGGCAAAGGGCAGGGTGATCGGCCCGAACCGCCCGCCGCTGAACAGCGACGGGGTGCGGCCGCCCTGCTGGAACCAGTCCTGGGCGATCAGCACGGTCATGCCTGCGGCCAAAAAGTTGATGGCCACGCCGGAAATCAGCTGATTGCCGCGGAAGGTGATCGACGCCACCCCGTGCAGGCCGGCCAGCACCAGCGAAGAGCCGATACCCGCCAGAAGACCCAGCCAGACATTGCCGGTAACCGCCGCCACGGCAGCCGAGAAGAAGGCGGCCATCAGCATCTTGCCTTCCAGGCCGATGTCGAAGATGCCCGCGCGCTCGGAGTAGAGGCCTGCGAGGCAGGCCAGCAGCAGGGGCGTCGCCAGGCGGACGGTGGAATCCAAAAGCTGGATGATCGTCAGGAAATCCATCAGTTCGGCCCCTTCCGCACCGCGAGGAAGATCTTTTCAAGCGGCATCCGCACCATGTTGTCCAGCGCGCCGGTGAACAGGATCACCAAGGCCTGGATCACCACGATCAGCTCGCGCGGGATCGAGGTCCAGAGCGCCAG
>NZ_JAXMOX010000314.1:0-3600 GCF_034669605.1 Leisingera sp. | reverse complement strand
ATCGCCTGTTCAGCGGCGCGGGCCTGGGACTTGAAATCGCTCATGTGTCCTTCAGTGGCGCAAGCCCGCCCGCAAGGCAAGGGGCGGGTGTGAAAGCATGCATAAGAATACCGTCAGAACCGTCCTTGATCAGATCGGGCGGCCCTCGACGTAGTGGCCATAGAAGGTGGTGATGACGCTGACATTGACCAGCGTCGTGATTAGCGACACCAGGATCAGGAACACCACCCCCAGCGGCGCAAACACTGCCATCGACAGGCTGGCCACCAGCTGCAACAGCAGCTGCATTAGCCCGATCAGAAGCACCAGCAGGATGATGGCGCCCGTTGTGCCACGAGTCTTTTGCCAGGCTTCGCGCAGTTTCAGCGAATGTCCGATTGCAGCCGCAGGCAGCGCAGGAGTCAGCCGGTAGATCGTCACCAGCAAGAACAAGACCAACACGATATAGGCCGGTATGATCACTATCGCCGCGCCCTGCCCCGCAATGGAGCTTAGCAGCGCCGCGGCAACACCGGCCGGGATCATGATAGCCATCCCGACCAAGGCGATCAGCAGCGACTTTCCGACATAGGCCAGAATGCGGTCACCGCGGAAAGCGGGCAGTAGGCCGCTTGGATATTCCTCCAGCAAAACAAAGCGATGCCAGGACACGAACACCCAGATCTGCACCGCAATGATGACCAGGAACACCACCAGCAGCGTCAGGCCAAAGCCGCCCGCCGCCAAAGCCTGCAACAGCGCCTGCTGGTCGCCCAGCAGCGTCAGCGGCAGCCCGGCGCTGGCCAGCAGCGCAAAGACGATCGCCACCCCGATCAGCACCGGCCCGGCGGCTATCCTGAACCCATGGTTCAAATTCCGGATCACCATGCGCACCGAATGGGAAAATATTGTCCAGCCTTTCATACCGGCATTCTCCAAAAGTTCGTTCTGTTTTGCTGCGCACGTTATGCGTGCTCGGCGGATTAGAAAACCCCGGATAACCTTGCCCTTGCGACCAAAACCGGCTACGCCCCAGACGTTCTGACCTGAGAGGGAATTCCATGTCCGCGCCCAAGAAAGTTGTGCTCGCCTATTCCGGCGGCCTCGACACCTCGATCATCCTGAAATGGCTGCAGACCGAATACGGCTGCGAAGTTGTCACCTTCACCGCCGATCTCGGCCAGGGTGAAGAGCTGGAGCCCGCCCGCAAGAAAGCGGAAATGCTGGGCATCAAGCCGGAGAACATCTTCATCGAAGATGTGCGAGAGGAATTTGTCCGCGACTTTGTCTTCCCGATGTTCCGTGCCAATGCGGTTTACGAAGGCCTCTACCTTCTGGGCACCTCGATTGCCCGCCCGCTGATCTCCAAGCGCCTTGTTGAGATCGCCGAGGCAACTGGCGCCGATGCCGTCGCCCATGGCGCCACCGGCAAGGGCAACGACCAAGTGCGGTTTGAACTGGCAGCCTATGCGCTGAACCCCGATATCAAGGTGATCGCACCCTGGCGGGAATGGGATCTGACCTCGCGCACCCGTCTGCTGGAATTTGCTGAAGCCAACCAGATCCCGGTCGCCAAGGACAAACGCGGCGAAGCCCCCTTCTCCGTTGACGCCAACCTGCTGCACACCTCATCCGAAGGCAAAGTATTGGAAGATCCGGCGGTGATGGCGCCCGATTATGTCTACCAGCGCACTGTGCACCCCGAGGACGCACCGAACGAGCCTGAGTTTATCGAAGTCGGTTTTGAAAAAGGCGATGCTGTCAGTATCAACGGTGAAACCTTGAGCCCGGCAGACCTGTTGACCAAGCTGAACGAATTGGGCGGCAAGCATGGCTGCGGCCGTCTCGATTTGGTCGAAGGCCGCTTTGTCGGCATGAAATCCCGCGGTATTTATGAAACGCCGGGCGGCACCCTGCTTCTGGAAGCCCACCGCGGAATCGAATCGATCACTATGGACCGCGGCGCAATGCACCTCAAAGATGAGCTGATGCCGAAATACGCTGAACTTATCTACAATGGCTTCTGGTATTCGCCTGAGCGGGAAATGCTGCAAGCTGCCATCGACAAGAGCCAGGAACATGTCACCGGAACTGTGCGCCTGAAGCTTTATAAAGGTTCTGCAGCCTGTGTGGGCCGCTGGTCGGATCATTCGCTCTACTCCGAAGCGCATGTAACCTTCGAGGAAGACGCAGGCGCCTATGATCAGACCGATGCTGCAGGTTTCATTCAGTTAAACGCCCTGCGCCTCAAGCTGCTGGCCGCCCGCGAGCGCCGGATCAAAAAGTGAGTAACTACGACGATATAGACGGCGGTTTCGAAGACGATTTCGCGGAAGAGCTGGAAATGTTCGTCGAAGCTCAGGACACCGTTTGGGCGGCTGTTCTGACTGAACTCTCTGAAGGTCAAAAGACGAGCCACTGGATGTGGTTCGTCTTTCCCCAATTGGCCGAACTGGGCCAATCCCATATGGCACAGCTTTACGGGATCGAGGACCTGACTGAGGCCACCGCCTATTTGAACCACGAAGTACTGCGAAACCGCCTGGTGGAGGCCAGCCAGTTGATGCTGCAGCATCTGGGAACGGATCCAGCGCAAATCCTCGGCGGTATCGACGCAAAGAAACTTCGCTCTTCTATGACACTGTTTGCAGCTGTCCCCGGTGCGCCGGCGGAATTCCGGCAGGTGCTTGATGCCTTTTATGGCGGCCGACCCTGCCCTCTGACCGAGGCAGCCCTTACCGGAACGTAAGCAGGCGACTTCACCTAAGGTCAATGTTGCTGGCCATCCCTTGCATACCTAATCCTCGCCGCAGGCAAGGGAGGGCCAAATGGCATTGCAAGACATCGCTAGGGAAATCCGCACAGGACTGGCTGGAAAAACCTTTGAGGGCTCACTGAAATTCGATTGCGGCGAAGATGGTGTCATCGTGCTCACAGAAGGCAGTGCCAGCACAGATGACTGTGGCACCGACTGCACGCTGCAGCTTTCCAAAGAGAACTTGAAGAAATTGCTCACCGGCAAGCTCAACCCGATGACAGCCGTAGTAATGGGCAAAATCAAGATTTCCGGCAAGATGGGTGTTGCCATGCAACTGAGCAAGCTGCTCGGTTGAGGCACTTCATTTTCTTGGAAATATCCTCGGGATGAGTGCCGCAGGCGCGAGGCGGAGACAAGGCCGCCTCGCGCCTCAGATTTTCACTGCATTCATCTGTTCGTAGTAGGGCTTGATGCTAGGGACCTGTCCCAGCAGCGCCTCTGCCACTGCGTCGGGATCCTGCGGTTGGCAGTCCAGAATGCCCTACCGCATTGGGTGCCTGAGGCCCGTCATCGACAGGTAAGCCGCATAAAACGGTTTATCCGCCACCCGCAATCGCCACGGTTGCCAATGGTATACATCATCGCCAACGACAGGTTCCGCGGCCCGAACCACATGGCAATCCGCATTATGCGCACTCCCTTTCGATGAGATTTTTATAGAGGGCACAAAGATGTTCGGTCAGTGTGGCAACAAAGCAGTATCCGTGTTGATCAAGCGTAATTTTCACTCCATTTCCGCTGGTCTCTGAGAAGTGCGTTTGCAACGACGACAAGCTTTCGCATGATTGCGGTCAGCGCGACTT
>NZ_JAXMOX010000313.1:0-3634 GCF_034669605.1 Leisingera sp. | reverse complement strand
CTGGAGTGATTTGATGACCGGCAAACATATTGTTTATCACATCCCCGTCTGCCCCTTTTCACAGCGGCGTGAGATCCTCCTGGCGCTGCGAGGACAGAAAGACGCCGTTGAGTTCCGTGTCGTTGACATCACAAAACCGCGCGACCCGGCCCTATTGGCGAAAACTCAGGGAACGACAGCGTTGCCAGTTTTAGAAACACCGAACGGCGCAATCTTGAAAGAAAGCTTGGTGATCCTTCGTTATCTGGATGAAGTCATCAAAGGTCCGGCTCTCCGCCGAGCCGACCCGTTAGAACATGCCATCGAAACCATGCTCATCGCCCGTGAGGGGCCATTTACCATGGCGGGATATCTATTTGTCATGAACCAAGAGCCTGAACAACGCGACACATACGCAGAAAAATTGCTCGCTATCTACCGCGATATCGACAGTTTCCTGTGCCACCACAGTCGAAAAGAACCCTTCTTGTTCGATGATTTTGGCCTCGCCGAAGCGGTGTTTACTCCGATGTTCGAACGCTTTTGGTTCCTCGACTACTATGAGGATTTTGAACTACCTGACACGCCGGACTACCGGCGGGTGCGGGCCTGGAAAGATGCCTGCACCACGCACCCTGCGGCCCAGCAGGTCAGCAAGGAAAAGATCGTGAAACTCTATTACGATTATGCACTTGGTGCAGGAAATGGCGCGTTGGTCGAAAACCGCTCTGTCTCCAGTTTTGCCTTTCTACCGCACTGGCGGGATCGCCCTTGGCCGCCGCGAGATAAGTATGCGGGCACAGCCAGCGACGAGGCATTGGGACTGGTTTAGCGCATAAGAACTGGTGCGGAGCCTACCTGTTTCTAAGCTTGCGCCTCAATAGCAGACATTGGTGCAACGTGCGGCGAAAGTCCGCATTCCGCCCTCCCTGCAGTGCCTGGCAAATTGCTGCGCTGCGGAAATCTCACTTCTGTGCTATGTCGGAGGATCAGCGAAGGTTCGATTTCTGTTCCATCTTACCGAACGCGACTCCGGTCGAAGTGTTCAGGTAGCCCCTCCGGAAAATTCTTTTATTACAGAGTCTTGCAAGCAATTCACCAAATTCGCGTAGTCAACAGGTCCGGAGAATATCGGCCCGGAGAGACCGCTTCCAGGCCTCTTGGCAGCAGGGGCAGTGCTCAGCCCTCCCGCATAACCCTCGAAAACAACGGAAAAATCCGGCCCCAGCCGGATCGGGAGAACGCTTTCGCGGGGCCAAGTGGCGGAGGGACTGGGGTTCAAACTCAAGGTTCGGCCTCCAGAGCTAGGGAAGTCGAGCCCCCGCCAGCGTTGCACCACGGACGATGGTATGGCCCCGTTCCGCCAGTCAATGGGGCGACGTATTGCTTCTCGAAATCATACGAAAGGCTTAGCATCGATCTCGCTACAAAGGTCGGCAATTCGCTGGCCATGGATAGTAACTGCTCCTGCCGCTTGCGACTCTGGAACGCCCAGAGAACAAGTATGTTCGCTTTCAGACCATAATGCTGCTTGTATACTTGCTCGTGGATCAGCCGGTAGTACAGATCCAGGCTTTTCTGGATGCTTTTTCGCGCCGCGCTCGAGCGCAATGGCTCGGTTCCACGGTCGACCTCCAGGGCAAACGCGCGGTAACTCCCGCCATAGTCCAGCGCGAACAGCTGGTCTGGAACAAGCTTTGATTTGCCCAACGGGATGGCGAGCTGGGCGCTCTTGATCGCCAGAATGTTGTGGGCCGGGATGTAACGTACTCCATCACGTGCGGCGGAAATGTCGATTGCGCTGGTTACGCAGGAGACCGCATATCCGTGCCACCAATGCCCGGAAGGACGGACTGTGGCTTCGTCGATGCCCCGGTCGACCAGATGGTCTTTCGCTTTTGCTGTTAGATCGTAGACAAACGGTTTGCACTCAGCCCGTTCCGTGGCCCGCTGCTGTGGCGGCAGCTTGAGATATTTTGCCGCGCGCAGCTTTTGAAGCGCACGCAGGGCCGTGTCCTTGCAGCGATGCGAATCTCGGGTCAGCTCAAAAAGGTACTGCGACGATTGCGGCCCGTGTCGCTCGATATGTTTCAGCCAGCGAATTTCCCGCTCGGTTGGGCGCGCGACGTCCACAGGGGCGATGTGATAAAAAGTAGCGCGTCCCAAGGCATCGGTCTGTTCCATAAGCTGAAAAATAGCTGAGATCACAATTCTGGCGAAGGTTTCGTTGGATCGCTACCATCGAATTTTTCCTCTGCTGCAGCAGGGTCCGGCTCTTCCGAAGTGCTATGTTCTGCCTTGCGCTGGAATGGTTCAGCATAACGCTCGCGACTGTGTTGCCGGATTGCATCAATCTCGTTTTTTGTGCTGCGCGGAAGTTTCTCCAGCACGAAAAAGGGAAAGCTGATCGGCACGGCCCGATCGGTCAACCCGCGCACATATGTTGCGAACGTCCCTTTCGGCTGGCGATGGATGGTATCGGGGTCGGAGGACATCTGCCCCGCCAAGGCGCGGGCGTCTCGTGCTGAGACGCCACCTGCAAGCTTGATAGAGGTATTGGCCTCGAAAGCCTCTTGAAGCCCGTTTGAAAGCTGTCCGAGATACTGGTGCGCCATCACCATGCCAACCTTGTATTTGCGGGCTTGGCTCAGGATCACGCCAATGTTCTGGTCAAAATAATCCTGCGCCTCGTCGATATAAACTAGGGACGGCAGACGATCTTGGTCCGGCAGCGTGGCGCGCTCCTGTGCTGCCTGGGCAACCAGAGCGATGAAGAACCGGCCGAATATCTGGGTGCCCTGCTCCTTCAACAGCGACTTGCTGGTGTTGATCAGGATCAACTTGCCAGCGTTCATCTCGGTGAACATGTCGAACTTCGATTGCGGGTGAGAAAACATCCGTTCGAAGGTTTGATTCTCCAGCACGCCGTAAAGGCGGCGCAGAACTTGGGTCTTAGTACTGGCGAATTCCTTGCTGTCGAATTCGGTCTCGAAGAACCGGCGCGGCGTCCCTTCGAGCCTGGCGATCTGGTCACGGTATTTCTCGGTGCCGCCCGGCTCCATCAACTCGCGCAGCGTGTGGATGGTGGCGTCGGGGATATGGAACATTAACCGAGTGACATAGCGGAAGACCACGCTTTGCTTGGCCGTCATACCCGCCGACAAGAGCGAACCCAGCACGAAGTCGTAAAGCTCGATTATGGAATTGGTCAGACGCTCGCGCTCCAGATCGCCGTAATCTGCAAGCCGGTCCTGACCGACCGAAAAAAGGTTGAGGCTGACCGGGTAGCCGATGTCCTCCGGATCGATCAGAACGATCCGCTCAGGTGGCAATGTGCGGGCGCGCAGCAGGTTGCCAATCAGGTCACCCTGGCTGTCGATCACGATGACCGTCTTGTCACCCCGTGCGACCTCTTCGAGATCCCTTGCGATGAAATACTGCAGGGTCTGAGACTTTCCGTGGCCGGAGCCGGCGACGATATGCGTATGCTCGAACCGCCGTGTCTTCGGTATCTCAAAGGGCGTGCGCAACCGAAAGAGCTCCTTGAGCCGCGTGCCCTTGAGGAAAACCTCGACAACGTCGTCGCCCTTGTAGTCGCGGGGGAAGGTCGGTCGGCTACGGTGGGTGCTACTCAGATTGGCATCCAACCGTTCCC
>NZ_JAXMOX010000312.1:0-3661 GCF_034669605.1 Leisingera sp. | reverse complement strand
GGGCTGATTTCACCCCAGGCGAGATTTTCCGACAGGCCCGAGGTGGCATCCTCGCCCGGAAAGTCGCGGCGCTCCTTGTAGGCGTCCACAGAATCCCCGAGGAATTCGTCCAGGCGGTTTGACGCGGCTGCTTCACCGACGCGACAGTAGCGGGCCACGATATCCGCGCCGCGGCGCAGGGCGGCCCCCATGTTCCAGGCGGAGAGGTCTTCGCTAACAGGCCAGTCTTCTGGTGCTGGCAACGTGGCGGGTGCCCGCAGCAAGCTGCCGGCCTTGCGGCCCCGCACGGCCTTCCAGAACGGGGTGTAGACCTTGTACATTCCGCCGGTCTTGGTCTCTACCGTCCAGGGCTCGAACAGCACCCGCCCGCCGTGCGAGTGGACCTCGATCCCCTGCGCCGTGAGCTGCTGTTTGATATCCGTGTCGCGGGCAATGGCCTGCGGATCATACAGGCGGGACCAGTGGACAGCCCCTGCCCCGGTGTCGCGGGCCAGCTGTTGCAGCACATCCAGCGCCTTACCCCGGCGCAGGATCAGACGGGAGCCGGCCTTGGACAGTTCCCGTGCGAAATGCTCCAGACCCAGTCCAACGCGGAACTTGGGCGCAGCGCCCAGCGCCGCGTCCTGTTCGTCGAGGATGTAGACGGGCAGGACAGCACTGTCCCCGGCCAAGGCGGCTGTCAGGGCTGGATTGTCGGACAGACGAAGGTCCCGCCTGATCCACCAGATCGCCAGGGGACGGGTGCTCATAAACTGCTTCCCTCCTCTTATGTGTTTGACCTCAGCACCCGGTCCAGAGCCTCGACCAGCTTGGCCACTTCTGCTTCGGACGTGTAATGGGTAAAGCTCATACGCAGCACGCCTTCGCTTGGATCAACTCCCATGGCGGAAAGAGCGCGCACAGCGTAGAAATCGCCGCCGCCTGCCATGATGCCATATTCCGACAATGCCGCGGCAACCGGTTCCGCCGGGCGGTTCAAGGCTACGGCAACAGTGGGCGCGCGGGTATCTGCTGTTGAGGGGCCCAGCAGACGGACATCGTTGCGGTCCTTTACCGCATCCAGCAACGGCTGCAGCAGCGCGATCTCATGCGCGCGCATCAGGTCGTGGACAAAGGCGCCGGTTTCGGCAGGAGTGCCAGAGTGGCCGTGATGGGCCGCCAATGCTTCAAAGTAATCCGCCATCCCGGCCGAGGCCGCCACCTGGGCGTGGTCGGGGCCGGCCGGTGTGAACCGCTTATAAAGTACGTCCGCGTTGAAGTAATGCGCCTGGTTCGGCAGCAGCGCACCCAGCGCCTTGCGGACCACCATGATGCCCTGATGAGGGCCATAGGTCTTATAGGCTGAGAACAGGTAGATGTCGGCGCCCAGCTCATCCACATCCGGCAGCCCGTGCGGCGCATAAGAGACGCCGTCGACGCAGACAAAGGCACCCGCGGCATGGGCCATGGCCGTGATCTCGGCGACCGGGTTGATCTCACCCACCACGTTGGAACAATGCGGGAAGCAGACCAGACGGACGTTTTCGTCCAGCAGGGTTTCCAGTTGCACTATGTCCAGATGGCCGGTCTGCGGGTCGATCTGCCATTCGCGGATCTCGATCCCCTCCTCCGCCAGACGGCGCCAGGGGCCGGTGTTGGCCTCGTGATCCTGGTTGGTGACGATGATGGCTTCGCCGGGTTTCATGAACGCGCGGAAGGCCTGGGACAGCACATACGTGTTCTGGGTGGTTGAGGGGCCAAAGCTCAGTTCCTCAGTTGCCACCCCCATCAGCGCGGCCAGACGGGAGCGGGCCTCGTCCATCTCGGCGCCGCCCAGGCGGGAGGCCTCGTAAGGGGCATAGGGCTGCACCTTGCGCTGGGTATAGAACCGGATCAGCCTGTCAATCACCTGACGGCACGTATAGGAGCCGCCCGCATTTTCAAAAAACGCCTGGTCCTGAAGGCCGGGTTCGGCAAAGGCCGGGAACTGTGCCCGGACAAAATCGATATCCAATGCGGTCATTGTTTCTCCATCTCCTCAAATTGCGCGCGCCTGTCTGGGGACTTCGGTTCTTGGCAGGTGTCCCGGCAAGGCTGCGTTCCGGCACAAGGATTGAGGGAACACATGCTGCCCTGCAAGCTGGAATTTCCGAATAACACGCTGGGTGTGCCCCCCGCTTGCAGCGGGTGGATCGGACCGGGCGCTAATGCCAGAAACTGTCGGGAGCACCTGCCATGCTAACCCCAGGCAATTACGGAGGATTTGATATGGCCTATACCCCCAAGGATTTCCTGGTCTGGGGCGAGTTGCCCGTCAGCGATCTGGATGCAGCAGTGACGTTTTATTCCAAGGTGACCGGTGCAGCATTGAGCATCGACACCAGCGGCCCGAACCCGATCGCAATGTTCAAGCCCGCAGATCAGGCAACAGGCGTTGCCCTCCACCTTTATCCCGGCAAACCGGCCGGCGATGGCCGCGGCCCGACGCTGCACTTGACGGCTGAGGGCGCGTTGGAAGATGTGATGGAGCGGGTCACGGATGGCGGCGGAAAAGTGGTTTCGGAAACCATCGAGATCCCGCCTGGACGGTTATTTTATGCCACCGATCCCGATGGCAACTCGCTTGGCTTCTTCAAGTACAACGCATGACAGGCAAAAGGCCCCGGGGTTTCCCGAGGCCTCTTTTGACGTCTTGCTGCTGGGCCGGCTTAGTTGCCGCGCTTTTCCCGGGCCAGGCCGATGAGAACTGAAACACACATCAGCACCAGCACGATGGCAAACGGAAAGCCGGTGGCAATCGCCGCCGCCTGCAGCGCACCCAGACCGCCGCCCAGCAGGAGAACGATGGCAATCGCGCCCTCCAGAATGCACCAGAACACGCGCTGTGCGGTCGGTGCATCGGTCTTGCCGCCTGCTGTGATGGTGTCGATCACCAACGAGCCGGAGTCCGAGGAAGTCACGAAGAAGACCACCACCAGGATGATGCCGACAAAGGACAGGATCCCGGTCAGGGGATAGGTCTCGAACAGCTTGAACATCTTCAGTTCCAGCGCTGCATCCTGCAGCGCCTGTCCGGTCTCGCCTGTCACCAAATCCAGCGCGGCGCCGCCAAAGACGCTCATCCACAGGGCGCCGACGACAGTCGGGATCAGCAGCACGCATGTGACAAACTCGCGCACGGTGCGGCCGCGCGAGATGCGGGCAATGAACATGCCGACAAACGGCGACCAGGAGATCCACCAAGCCCAGTAGAATGTGGTCCAGCCCTGCAGAAAGTTGGTGTCCTCGCGGCCCACCCAGTTGGCCAGCTGCGGCAGGGTCACCACATAATCAGCAAGATTGGTGAAAAAGCCGGACAGGATCGCCAAAGTCGGGCCAACGATCAGCACCAGAAGCAGCAAGGCGGCAGCCAGAATCATGTTGGCCTCGGACAGGCGCTTCACGCCCTTTTCCAGCCCGGCCACAACCGAGACCAGCGCAAACAGGGTGATAGCGACGATCAGGAGCACCTTCATGCTGTCGGTGACGGGCACGCCGAACAGATAGTTCAATCCCGCCAGCGCCTGGGTCGCGCCCAGGCCCAGAGAGGTTGCCAGGCCAAAGATGGTGGCAAAGACCGCCAGCACGTCAATGATATGGCCCAGCACGCCCCAGGTCGCATTGCCGAACAGCGGGTAAAACA
>NZ_JAXMOX010000311.1:0-3691 GCF_034669605.1 Leisingera sp. | reverse complement strand
GTTTGTTCTGATGGGCATCACCCTGGAACGCTCCAAGATCGCCAACGACCAGTTGACCACCATGGCGCGCGTCTTTGGCCCGCTGCCCGGCGGTCTGGCGGTGTCGATTGTTGTGGTTGGTGCGTTCCTCGCGGCCTCCACCGGCATCGTCGGCGCAACCGTGGTGACCATGGGCCTGCTGGCGCTGCCGACGATGCTGCGCAACAACTACAGCCCCGAACTGGCAACCGGCGTGATCGCGGCCAGCGGAACGCTGGGCCAGATCATCCCGCCCTCGATTGTGATCGTTCTCCTGGGGACGCTGGCAGGCGACCTTTACTCCACCGCGCAGGAAACCCGCGCGATGGAGGCGGGCTGCTCTGACGCGCTCACCTATCTGGGCGAACCCGCGGTGGTGTCGGTCGGCACGCTGTTTCAGGCAGCCCTGTTGCCGGGCATCCTGCTGGCGATCCTCTATGCCACTTATGCCTTTGGCTATGCGCTTTTGAACCCGCACAAGGCACCTGCCGTTGCGATGGAGCCGGGCACCGGCGAGGTGATCACCCGCAATGAAGGCCTGATCTGGTTCCTGGCGGTTCCGGCGGCCCTGGTCGGCGGTGCCATCCTGCTCGGCAGTTTCAACGTGATCGGCAGCCAGAACATCACCGTCTCGACATTTTCGGACGCGGGCCAGACCGCCTCCCTGCGCACCAATGTCGGTGCCGAATGCAAGGCCGCGATGATTGACCTGCACGGGCAAGACGCCTGGGACGCCGCCAAGGCGGAACAGGAAACCATCAATGCCGCCGGCGGCGTGGCCCTTGCAGAACGGCTGAGCGGGGATGAGATCATCGCCGCCCGCGAGGCCAAGATCGCTGCCGCCGCGCCGATCGGCACCGGCATCGCGGTGATCATGATTCTTCTGGGTCTGGTGCTGGCCTTCGGCCGCGGTGTGGCGCCGTCTCGCGATGCCAAGCCGCTGATCCTGGGGGCCATCGGCGTGCTGCTGATTGCGCTGGTGGATCTGGTGGCGATTGCGCCGGCCACATCGGCAGGCGTAACCGTGCTGTGGATTGCGCTGCCGCTGCTGCTGGCGTTGTGGGGCTGCCGCGAAGCCGCGGCGCGCTGCGCCGAAAACGATCTGATCCGGGTGGTGTTCCCGCCGCTGGTGCTGATCGTGGCGGTGCTTGGCTCGATCCTGGGCGGCATCACCAACCCGACTCCCGCCGCGGCGCTGGGGGCCGGCGGAGCCATCATGCTGGCGGCCTACCGCAAGCTGCACGACCAGGGCCGGTCCGGCAAGATCATCATCTGGTCCACCTTTGCCGTCATGCTGTGCATCCTGGTCGGTATGAACTTTGACCTGCGGGTGAACCAGGGCGGGGTTTCCCTGGAAAGCTGGATCGCCTTCTTTATCGCCTATGGCGCCTATCTCTTTGCGCTGTTCGGGCTGCTGTACGGCTGCTGGGTGCTGTTCAAATCGGGCGTGCTGTCACCGATCGTGCGGGAGACCGCCAAGGTGACCTCGATGGTGTTCACCATCCTGATCGGCTCGCAGCTCTTGAATCTGGTGGTGATATCCTTTGGCGGCGAGCACTACATCCAGCAGTTCCTGAAGAGCTTTGACAACGAGATGACGGTCTTTCTGATCGTGATGCTGGTGCTGTTCTTCCTGGGCTTCGTGCTCGACTTCCTGGAGATCATCTACATCGTGATCCCGATTGTCGGCCCGGTGATCTATGGCGGTTCGTTCGATCCGAAATGGGTGACCATCATGGTGGCGGTGAACCTGCAGACCTCGTTCCTGACGCCGCCCTTCGGCTTTGCGCTGTTCTACCTGCGCGGGGTTGCGCCCAAGGAAGTGACGACCGCCCATATCTACCGCGGGGTTGCGCCCTTTGTGCTGATCCAGGTGGTGGGCATCGGCATCCTCTGGGCCTTCCCGGCAATCGTGACCATCGTGCCGGCGCTGATCCCGAACTGACCGGCACATCCGGGATAAGAACACAAAAAGGGGCCCCATGCGGGCCCCTTGGCTTGTGTGCGGGGGAGGGGCGCTGCCCCTCTGCGCCTGTGGCGCATTCCCCCCGGAGTATTTGCAGAAAGATGAAACGAGGCGGCGCCGGTCTCAGGCGAACTGGATCAGGTCCCAGCGGTTGCCGAAAGGATCGCGCCAGACCGCAACGGTGCCATAGGGTTCATGGCGCGGCGCTTCTTCGAATATGACGCCCTGCGCCTGCATCGCCGCGTGGTCGCTGGCAAAGTCATCAGAGGCCAGGAACAATCCGACGCGGCCGCCGAACTGGCGGCCGATGGCGGCCTCCTGCTCTGGTCCTTCGGCACGGGCCAGGATCAGGCTGCCCTGGCTGGCGCCCGGCGGCAGGATGCGGACCCAGCGTTTGCGGCCCTGATCAATGTCCTCGGCCAGCTGCCAGCCAAGCCGGCCGCAGTAAAAGCCGATGGCGGCGTCGTAATCCGGCACCACCAGAGAGACAGCATGCAGGTATTGCATCAGCGTTTGCGGTGTATCGGCTGTTCGGGCAGCTGGATATTGGCGACCTGTTCGGCAATCGGATCGGTCGACAGCGGATGGCCGGCGGCTTCGAATTGAGAAGGGTCGGACATCTTTTTCCATTCGCTGCGGTGATAGATTTCCAGGCCGGAGAACTTGGCCTTGTAACCCATCTTCTGGCTGCCGGGCACCCAGTAGCCGAGGTAGACATAGGGCAGCCCCGCCTCGCGGGCGATGGCGATGTGGTCGAGGATCATGAAGGTGCCCAGCGAATTCTGAGACTGGTCCGGGGCGTAGAAGGAATAGACCATGCTAAGCCCGTCTTCCAGCACATCGGTGAGCGACACCGCCGCCAGCGTGTTGGTTCCGGTCTCGGCATATTCCACAACCCGGCTGCGCACCGGGGTTTCTTCGATCATCGCGGCATATTCAAAGACATCCATATCGGCCATGCCGCCATCGGCATGGCGGCTGTCGAGATAGCTGCGGAACAGGGCAAACTGATCCTCGGTCGCCCAGGGCGAGGTGGCACGCCGCTCCAGATGCGCATTGCGCTTCAACGTGCGTTTCTGGCTGCGGGTGGCAGTAAAGGCCGCCACATCGATCCGCGCCGACAGGCAGGCGGAACATTCCGAGCAGGACGGCCGGTAAAGCACGTTCTGCGAGCGCCGGAAGCCTTGCTGGCTGAGACTGTTGTTCAGCTGCTCCACCCCGTCGCCCTGCAGCGCAGTGAACAGCTTCCGCTCCATCCGGCCCTCCAGATAGGGGCAGGGCTGCGGCGCGGTCACATAAAACTGCGGTGCAATGGGAAGGGTATGGCGCATCAGGACTCTTCAGCAGTTTCACAGGACAGACGGAACGGTTCGCACCGTGGTCCGATGATGATAGCAACGCGCTCCCGGTGCGCCAAGTAGCGTTGTGGAAAATGGCTTAACGGCGTCTTGCCGCAGCGCCGGTCAGGCGCGCCGGTTCAGCATCACCGTGCCGAGGAAATGGTCGGTCAGGCCCTGACCGCGCGCGGAGGTCAGCATCAGGATGACCGAGATCACCTGCAGGACCGGCAGCGCCAGCGACAGCGAGTACCCTGCGGTGTGCAGCGCGGCCAGACCGCTGCCAAGCCGCTGGCCGGAGCCGTCGCGCAATTCGATGCCGGCAAAGCGCATGCCCCAGGTGGCCGAGCCATTGGCGATGGTCACGGTC
>NZ_JAXMOX010000310.1:0-3750 GCF_034669605.1 Leisingera sp. | reverse complement strand
GGCCCTTGGGGGCGCCTTTCCACGTGCTGGCGACCCAGAACCCGATCGAGCAGGAAGGCACCTATCCGCTGCCGGAGGCGCAGCTGGACCGGTTCCTGCTGCAGATCGATGTGAATTATCCCGACCGCGCGACCGAGCGGGATATCCTGCTGGCCACCACCGGGGCCGAGGAAGCCGAGGCCTATCAGGTGTTTACCGCTGCCGATCTGATTGCGGCGCAGACCCTGTTGCGGCGGATGCCGGTGGGGGAATCGGTGGTGGAGATGATCCTGGATCTGGTGCGCGCCTTCCGCCCCGAAGAACCCGGCGTGTCCGACCATGTGGCGCAGACGGTGGCCTGGGGGCCGGGACCGCGCGCCGCACAGGCGCTGATGCTGGCGGTCCGGGCACGGGCGCTGCTGCAGGGGCGGCTGGCGCCCAATGCCGAGGACGTGCTGGACATGGCGCAGCCGGTGCTGAGCCACCGGATGCAGCTGAACTTTGCGGCGCGGGCGCGCGGTGACAACCTGGCCGCCCTGATCGCGGAAACCGCAGCGGATCTGGCCCGGAGCGGGGCCGCCGCGTGACCAGGCCCGCAACCTCTCAGGCTGCAACCGGATTGCGGCACCGGGCCGAGGCCGCGGCCAGCGCCCTGCCGCCCCTGCTGGTGCAGGCGCGGCATCTGGCCGGGTCCGTCCTGATGGGCGAGCATGGCCGCCGCCGCGCGGGCACCGGGGATGATTTCTGGCAGTACCGGCCGGCGCAGGCCGGCGACAGCCGCCGGATGATCGACCACCGGCGTTCGGCGATGGGCGATGTGCAATATGTGCGCGAGCGGGAATGGCAGATTTCCCAGACGGTGCATCTGTGGGTCGATACCGGCGCCTCGATGCGGTTTGCCTCGACGGCGAAACTGCCGCAGAAGATCGACCGCGCCCGGTTGCTGGCGCTGGCGGCCTCGGTGCTGATGGTGCAGGGCGGCGAGCGGGTCGGGCTGACCGGCGGCAGCCTGCCGCCCCGGCGCGGCAATGTGCAGATCCTGCGGCTGGCCGAAGCGCTTTCGGACGACGCCGAGCAGGATTACGCGCCGCCCAACGACCGGGCGCTGATCCCGCATGCCCGCGCGTTGTTCATATCGGACTTCCTGGGGCCGTCCGCGCCGATGGAACAGGCGCTGTCCAAGGCCGCCGCGCGCGGCGTACGCGGGGTGCTGTTGCAGGTGCTGGACCCGGCAGAGGAAGCTTTTCCGTTCTCGGGGCGCACCCTGTTTCAGAGCATCAATGGCGGTGTCACACATGAAACATTGAAGGCCTCGGCGCTGCAGGACCGCTATCTGGACCGGCTGGCAGAGCGCCGCACCGTGCTGGAGCGCCTGTGCCGCGAGGCCGGCTGGCGGTTCGGCCAGCATCACACGGGCGACACGGCGCAGAATGCGCTGATGTGGCTCTATCACGCGTTGGAGCGGACCGCGCCATGACAATGATTGCAGGCATCGGCTTTACCGCGCCCTGGCTGTTGCTGGGGCTGTTGGCCTTGCCGGTGCTGTGGCTGCTGCTGCGGGCGGTGCCGCCGGCGCCGAAACGGCAGCCGTTTCCGGCGGTGACGCTGCTGCTGGGCCTGAAGGACGACGAAAGCCTGTCCGACCGCACGCCGTGGTGGCTGTTGCTGCTCAGGATGCTGGCGGTGGCGGCGGCGGTCATCGGGCTGGCGGGGCCGGTGCTGAACCCCTCGGCCGAAGAACCCGGCGGCCGCGGGCCGCTGCTGATCGTGATGGATGCCAGCTGGGGCGGGGCTGCGGGCTGGGCGCGGACCAGTGCCCAGGCCGCGGCGCAGCTGGAGGAGGCGGGCCGCGCCGGACGCCCGGTGGCGGTGCTGCGGCTGAGCGCGCCGGAAGTGTTGCAATTCCGCGCTGCCAGCGACTGGCAGCGGCAGCTGGCCGGGCTGGCGCCCCTGCCCTGGCAGCCGGGACCGGATCAGCTGCAGCAGGCCCTGGCTGCGATCAGCGGGGCTGAGGGCGGGTTTGACACCATCTGGTTCAGCGACGGGCTGGCGTATCCGGGCCGCAGCGGGCTGATCGAAGCCCTGAGCCGCCGCGGCGGCATCGAAGTTTATGAGCAGCCGCTGCCGGTGCTGGGGCTGCTTCCCGCCAGCTATTCCGGCGGCGCGATCAAACTGACGGTGCAGCGCAGCCGCGGCGGGCCGGCCCAGGAGATTTCGGTGGTCGCGCAGGGCAAGGATCCGGGCGGCACCGCCCGCAGCCTGGCGGCGCTGCCGCTGCGGTTTGCGGATGGCGCCCGCAGCGCCACCGCCGAGCTGTCGCTGCCGGCCGAGCTGCGCGCGCGGCTGTCGCGGTTCGAAATCCGCGATGTGAAATCCGCAGGCGCGGTGGCGCTGACCGATGACAGCTTGCGCCGCCGCGAGGTGGCGCTGGTCTCCTCAGCCAGCGAGGATGAGGCGCTGGCGCTGCTGTCGCCGCTGCATTACCTGCGCCAGGCGCTGGCGCCCTCGGCCGAGCTGCTGGAGGGGGGGCTGGCGGATCTGCTGCCTGCGAACCCGGATGTGATTGTGCTGGCGGATGTGGCGCGGCTGGCGCCAGCGCAGGAAGAGGCGGTGATCCAATGGGTGGAAAACGGCGGTCTTTTGTTGCGCTTTGCCGGGCCGCGGCTGGCCGCCAGCGACACGGCCCGCAGCGGCGAGGAACCCCTGATGCCGGTGCGGCTGCGCATTGGCGGCCGCAGCATTGGCGGCGCGATGAGCTGGGGCGAACCGAAGACACTGGCGCCGTTTGCCGAAACCTCGCCGTTTTACGGGCTGGAGGTGCCGGGCGAGGTCTCGGTCAGCTCGCAGGTGGTGGCGCAGCCCGATCCGCAACTGGCGGACCGGGTGATTGCCGAATTGGGTGACGGCACCCCGCTGGTCACCCGCAAGACGCTGGGCCAGGGCCAGGTGGTGCTGTTTCACGTGACCGCCAATGCGGAATGGAGCAGCCTGCCGCTGTCCGGCCTGTTTGTGTCGATGCTGGAGCGGCTGGCGGTGTCCTCCTCTGCCGCCGCGCCCAAGGCCGAGGACCTGGAGGGCACCACCTGGACCCCGGTTGAAGTGCTGGACGGCTTTGGCCGGCTGGAAGCGGCGGAAACGCTGCCGGGCGTCAAAGGCCCGGATCTGGTGGCGGCGCCCGCCGGACCGGAGCTGCGCCCCGGCGTTTATGACGGCGGGCGCCGGATGCTGGCCCGCAACGTGCTGCGCCCGGGCGATGAGCTGCAGGCGGCGCGCTGGCCTGCCTCGGTTGCGGTCAGCAGCTATGACACGCCGCAGGAGCTGCCGCTGGGCGGCGCGCTGCTGACGCTGGCGCTGCTGCTGCTGGCGGCGGATGTGCTGGGCACGCTGGCGCTCTCCGGCCTGCTGGGCCGGGCCCGGACTGCGGCGCTGGCGGCGGCGCTGGCGCTGGCGGCATCCGCCGCGCCGCAGCCGCTGCGGGCGCAGGACGCTCCGGCGCCTGAGGATTTCAGGGCAGCGGAGCTGGCCTCGGAACTCGTGCTTGCGCATGTGCTGACCGGCGAGCGGGAGGTGGATCGCATTGCGGCGGCCGGCCTGCGCGGATTGTCCGAGACGCTGTTCTTCCGCACCTCGGTCGAGCCTGCCGCCCCGGCGGGCGTCGATCTGGAGCGCGATGAGCTGGTGTTTTATCCGCTTCTGTACTGGCCGGTGACGCGGGATCAGCCGCTGCCCTCCTCCGCGGCTTACCGCAAGCTGAACGCATATCTGCGCGCG
>NZ_JAXMOX010000309.1:0-3754 GCF_034669605.1 Leisingera sp. | reverse complement strand
AGCGTCTCGCAGAGGTCAGCGGCACCGGTTCCAACCCGGCCAAGCGCGCCGATGACGATGGCAGTAGGACGGCCTGTGTTCAGCCCATCGAGTTCCGCTCCAAGATCTGCCAGCAAGGCATCCTTGCCGCCGTAGACGCCAACCGGGCCGCAAAGTTCTCCGCGCTGCTGGGCGGCCCATGCTTTCAGTGTGACTGCCGCGCCGGCATAGCCCGCCCAGTAGCCAAAGGCAGCAACCCGGCGGCCGGTCTCATCGACCAGATACTCCAGATCATAGAGCGTGCCGCCGCCAGCCTTGAACCGCTCCAGCAGCGCCTTGCCGGAATGCTGGCCCTTGAAGGCATGGCCGAACATAATGTGGCGGTGCGGCAGCGGGGTGCCGTCCTCGGGCAGTTCCTTGAGGCCGAAGATGATCGCATCTGCCGGCGCCTCGGGCCAGGAGTTTTCCGGCGCAATTTCACAGCCTGCATCAATGTAGCCCTGCAGCGGAATGGCCCGGACCGAGCTTTCCTCCACCGTGACCCTGATGCCGCCTGACAGCAGCGCCCTGGCGCCTTCGGGGGTCAAGCCCACCCGCTCCTCATTCGGGCGCTGTTCGGCCCGTACCCACAGATGCGTCATCGTCGTGCCCTTCAAAGCATTTCCTTGGCATAGACTGCGCGGATCGACTCGCGCTGCTCCATTGCCGTCATGAAATTCTGGATTTTGGGGAAGTTGTCCACTTTCACCCCGTCACCCGCCAGCCAGGTGCAGATCACATAGAGGTAGCAATCGGCAAGGCTGACCCTATCGCCCAGCACAAAGGGTCCGCGCAGGCCGGCTTGGCTGATGTACTCGCAGGAGGCCGTCATGGTCTGCGGCACCTTGGCCTGCATGTCCTTGTAACTGGAGGTCTTGCTGGCCCAGCGGGCGCCGCGCCGCATATGGGCGTGGTTCACATGCATGGTCGAGGCGAGGTAGAACATCACCTCGCGCATCCGCGCCTTCAGCACCGGGTCCTGCGGGCGCAAGCCGGCTTCCGGCGCCTTATCAGCGATATATTCCAGCAGCGCGCCGGTCTCGGTCAGGATGCCGCCTTCAACCGCCAGGGCGGGCACCCGGCCCTTGGGGTTGATCTGGGTATAGGCCGGACCGGTCTGTTCCTTGGCGGCAAAGTCGATCTTCACCGCCTCGTATTCCATCCCGGCTTCTTCCAGCGCGATGGCCACGGCCACGGAAATTGTAGTGGGGGCGTAATAAAGCTGCATGTCTTTTCCTCCCTTGCGGTCGTTCAAAGATGTGTTTGGGCAAAATGCCGGTCCGGGGCTTCCAGGTGCGGCACCGCGTTGAACAGAACCGGGCTGAGGTGGCCGCCGATCGGGAACAGACGGTGCATCGAGGTGTTCATGATCGCCAGCGCAAGCCGGGCCATGCCCGCGGTGTCCAGCCCCATCGCCTGCCGCAGCGCCATCGCGATCAGCCCGCCGGAGGTGACCACAAGTGCTGGGCCGTCGCCTGCAGCGATTTCTTTCAGTGCTGCTTGGGTGCGGGTCTCAAAACTGGCCCAGCTTTCGTAGGGTTCGGAGATTTCGTCTTTGGCCCAAGCGGCAAAAACCTTGGGCAAATGATCGACAAAACCCTCGCGCTCTTCCGGAATAGCCAGGCCGAGCTGGTCACGCATCGCCTCGGCGAGGGTAAAATACTCCATCTCGTTCAGGCGCGGGTCCTGCACCACATCAGTGCAGCCCATCGAGGAGGCTGTTTCGATATGGCGGGTGAGGGTGCCGCAATAGACGCGGGGGTGATGACTGTCAGTGGCCCGCAGATGTTTCCCCAGCCAGGCCGCCTGCTGGTGGCCCAGATCGCTGAGACGGTCATAGCTGGCTTCGTCCCGGGCGCCGGTATTGGCCTGGCCGTGGCGGATCAGCGTGATGTGGGACATGGGTAGGGGGCTCCGTTGTTTCCGGGGAAGTCTTAGGGGAGGTTCCGGGGAGAGGGAAGACCGGGTTGGGAATTGGCCTTATCAAAGTCATTGAGGGCTGAATAAACTTGGCGCATTGTGCAGCGGTCAATTTGGAGACCCGCCATGCCCCTAGACCGTCAGCGTTTTCTTGATGATTTGCATATGTTGCGCAGCTTTGGCGCATCGGGCGTTGGCAAAGGGGTGGTGCGGCAGGCCTATTCCGAGGCAGACATCGCGGCGCGGAAATGGCTGGCCGGACGGATGGCAGAGGCCGGGCTGGAACCGCATTTCGACCCGCTTGGAAACTTGTTCGGTCTGGCCGGGGAGCGGAGCCTTCTGGTGGGCTCCCACAGCGACAGCCAACCCGAGGGCGGCTGGCTGGACGGCGCGCTTGGGGTGGTGGCCGGGCTGGAGATCGCCCGTGCGGCCAGGGAGGCAGGCGGCCCGCTCATTTCCTGCGTCAGCTTTCAGGATGAGGAGGGACGGTTCGGGGTGCTGACCGGGTCCGATGTCTGGTCCGGCAAACTGGCGCTGGATGAGGCGGATGGGTTCACCGACAGCTCTGGCAATACCCTTGCCGGGATGCGGGTGCAGATGGCGGAGCTGACGGGAGATTTTCTGCCGCATAAGCGCTTTAGCGGCTTTTTGGAAATGCATATTGAACAAGGCCCCTATCTGGAGGAAACTGGGCTGGGGCTTGGGGTGGTGACCGATATCGTTGGCATCCGGGACATGCGGATCACGTTTTCGGGGCGGCAGAACCACGCAGGCACCACACCGATGCACCTGCGCCGGGACGCGTTTCAGGCGCTGTCAGCATTCAACGCGGCGCTGAACAGCCGGTTTGCAAATGTGGTGACACCTGCCACGGTCTGGACCATCGGCCATGTGGCGCTGCATCCCAATGCGTCCTCCGTCGTGCCCGGGTGCGTCGAGTTTTCGATGCAATGGCGCGATGCCGATGCAGAGCGGCTGGCGCGGATGGAGGCGCTTATCAAGGAGACGGCGCGGGAGATTGCGGCTGATCACGGCGTGGCATCGGAGCTTGGCCCGGTGATGGGCATAGAACCGGCGGCGATGGATACGCGGTATCAGGCGGAACTGGAGGCCGCTGCAGAGGTGTCCGCGCCGGGTAAGTGGCGGAAAATGCCTTCAGGTGCATTGCATGATGCAGCCAACCTTGCGACGGTGATGCCTGCGGGGATGCTGTTTGTGCCCTCGACCGGCGGTATCAGCCATGCCTTTGACGAGGACACGCCGGAGGCGGATCTGGTGCTGGGACTGCAAGTCCTGGACCGCGCAGCCCGGGCGTTGGCGGGGTGATCTGCAGGCAGATGCTCCCGCCTGTTCCTGATCATCCTTCCGGATGCCCTTCACGTTGGGCCGGGCGCCGCTGGCGCGGCGCTGTCAGCTCCGTCCGTAGCCGCGTTTGAGCATCCGGTTGCGGTGCTTGTCGGCAGCCAGGGAAGCCTCGCGCAGATTGGCGTAAAGGTTGATGACACTGTGCCCGTTGCCGCCTGCTATGCCCCATTCGCGCAGCACTGAAACCTCGGAAAACAGGTTCATCGCCAGCTCAATGCGGTAGAACCGGGGCGGGCGCGAAGGGGCTTGGCGGTAGAGCAGACAGGTGGCCATCTCTTGATTCTACGCCATGCGATTCGCCTCGGCAAGAATCTCTGTGCCCGGCCGCGGAGCGCGAATCCCAAGAGTGCGGAAAACTGCGCTGCCACGGAGAACACCAACCAGCGCAAAACCGGAATGCCAATCGCGTAGACGACGCAGCGCACAGCCAGGCCGGCGCCAGTCACAGCCC
>NZ_JAXMOX010000308.1:0-3815 GCF_034669605.1 Leisingera sp. | reverse complement strand
CAAATCTAAGCCTACGACGCGCGGACGACTTCGATCGAAATGACTTTTTCGGTGTCTATCGACTGAACGCGGTTCGTGAACGCAGTGCGGATCTTCTTGTAGCCGAGACGTGCGCCTTCCATGTATGTTCCGCGAACTGGGGCGTGATGCTACCGGACAGACAGAACTGCCCGCACCGGACCAATGACCTGCATGTGAACATGGTTACTATATGGAAGCACAACCGGCGGAGTAGCTCTTTCTTCGAAGGTCATTACGAAGCTGCTGCCAGATTTGGACAAATAGCCGATAAGTAGCCTGCTACTCTCTCTGAGCGCGCATAGAACGGGCGTATCGAAATCCTTCGGTACTTCACGTTCCAGTAGTACTATCGAATTTTTCGAGATGACGGGGTTCATGCGGTCATCGACGGCCATAACCGCGGTGAGCGATTTGGCGTCGAGGCCTTTGCTCTCCAGCCAAGCGCGCCCGAGGGCGACCGGCGGCAGCTCCATATTCTGGACTTCGGATTTGTGATAGGGAATAGCCGCATACCCACGCTCTAGCGCCTCTGTGCTGCCTTCGATCGAGATCCTCAGAAACGGCTGTACGGCGCCGACCTGGTCTTCTGCGGCAAGCCTTGGTGGACCAACATAAAACTCAAGACCAAGCGCGTTACAGAGCGCTTCCATCGTCTTGATGCTGGGTGAGCTGCCGGTCTTCATATCTTGAATAGGCGTTCGCTTTCGAGAGCCCAACGCCATTTCGGCGACATCAGCCATCGACAATCCGAGTTCCGCCCGACGCGCTTCTATCAGGTCAATCACTTTGTCCGCCTTCATGGTGGAGGAATGCACTGAAACGCAGGTTCAGGCAAGTTTCCTCTTGCGTCAAGCATGCAGTGGAAATAACCATTGTGTTAACGATGGAAAAAACCATGAGCAGGGCTGATGCAAATTTCGAACCTCGTTACGCTTGTCGATACCTACCGATCCGCTGTGAATCGCAGCGAGGCCACCGTTTCCAACAAAGTCACTGGAAGCCACGCGCGGCTGTTTCAGCGCGCCCGCGCAAATCTGGGCTGCACGCTGAAGACCTATACTGAAGCGCTGCAGTGGTTCTCGGACAACTGGCCTGCCGATCTTGAGTGGCCTCAGGGCATCGAACGCCCGGCTCTGAGGGTGAAAGCGAGAAAGGCATCGTGATGACAAGTCGCGCTGACCTTCAGGCCGTGGTCGAGACTGCCACCGAGGGTTTGACCAACACCCAGATCCTGGCTGTGGCGTGGTGGATGGTTGAACGGGTTGCAGACCCAGAGGACTTCCACCAGCTCGACATGTTCCTCGGGATGACAGCCGAGCATTGCCGCGACGTTCGCCTCGAAGCGGCCATTGCCGCCGATCGCGAGGCCTTTGCAGAGGGAAACTTTTGCGCAGGTCCGCCCGATGGGAGGCTGCCTGTCTTTTTGCGGGAAGAGTTGCTGGATCGGGCCGCCGCCACTCACGCCGAAACGCTCGATCCTGAGCCAGGGCTGCGTGCACGTATGCGCGTAGCCCTGGCAAAAGCCAGCGACTGGTTTGCCCGGTCCGACGACACCTGGACGGGCAGCATTGTTGGCGGTGTTTGCTTCGTTGCGACCGCCACTCTTGGATTTCTCTTTGCCGGAGTTTTGCAGTGACTCATTTCGATCTGACCCCGCGCTCGCCGGTAGAGCGCTGGAACCACTTGCAAGAGCAGCTGCGTAAGGCGCGGCTCTGTTGGCCGGCGATGGCCGACATCTATGAGGCTGCCGATGTCCGCGAGCAAGCGGCGGCCGATTATAGCCAGCACGTCGTGGCCGCAATAACCGAACTCGATGCGCTCGATATCCAAGGCGCTCTGTACGATGTGCCGGAGCTGCTCGATCTGACCTACGGGAGGGCGTGAGCGATGCCGGCTCCCCAGAAAATCAGCACCATGCGGCTGGCTGTCAGCGAAATCGAGATCCCGGACCGGTTGAGGGATGTCGATCCGAAGAAGGTGGCGCTGATCGTGCAGTCTGCCAGCGATGGCCATGGCATTCGCGATGCGATCCACGTTCGCAAGACCAGCAAAGGGTATTTCCTGATTGATGGGCGCCATCGTTTGGCGTCTTGCGATCCGCTAGGTCTGGATGATCTGGAAGCGGATATCTGGAAATGTACAGAAGATCAGGCGCGGTTTATGGAGGCCGATGCCAACCTCTCGGGGGGCTTCCTGACTCCGCTCGACATGGCTGTCAGCTTGGCCGAGCGCAAGCGGTTCTATGAGAAGATGTACCCGGAAACTAAGCGCGGCGTGGCCGGCGCAATGGCTCGGCATGGACAGCAACAGACAGAAATGTCGTTTGCTCAGTACATCGGTGAAGTCGTCGGGATTACAGCGCGCCAGGCGCAACGCATCGTTGCTGCCGGTGAAGGATTAAAGAGCGACGATGTCGCTGCGCTGCAAGTCGTGTCGCGCCAGCTCAAGATGAACGATCTGTACGAGATCGCGAAGGTCTCCGAGGATGCCGAGCGGCGTGAGGTGGTCCGCGCGTTGGCTGCGGGCAAGGCGAAGACAGCATCGAAAGCCCGCAAGCTCTACGCCGCCGCAACCGGTGACGCACCTGCGCCGGTCGATCCGGTCGATGCCGAGTTCCAAGCGCTGCTGAAGGCTTGGGGCCGTGCTCGCAGGTCTGCCCGGGCGCGTTTCCTGGATCGAATCAGCGATGAGCTGCGCGCAATGCTGGAGGCCGACAATGCCTGAACTGCGCAGCCCCGATCGCGTATGGTGGACGCCTGACCAATTGGCAGAGGCGGCTCTGCCCGATCTTCCGCAGACTGGGCGTAGGATCAACGCGATGGCTGCGCGATTCAACTGGCGCGCGGTGACAGGCAAGGCGCGCCGCCGGAAAGGAAAGGGCGGCGGTTGGGAGTACCATTGGACCCTTTTGCCGATGCGCGCGCAGCAGGCCTTGCTGGCGACCGTCAAGCAGGATGGTGCTCCGCAACAGATGCCGCGGGGCGAGGCATGGGAATGGTTCGAGGGCCTGCCCGAGAAGCACCAGGCAAAGGCGCGGCAGAGACTGGCCATGATCCAGCGGGTCGAGGCCCTGGTCGCCGGCGGTCTTGGTCGCGATCTGGCCGTGCGGGAAGTGGCTCAGATCGAAGGCGTCAGCGGAAAGACGATCTGGAACTACATGGCCGACATCGCGGGCGTCAGGATTGATGACCGGTTGCCATATCTTGCGCCACGCTATCAGGCCGCAATGCGCAGGGTGCAGCGCGCCGAAGTTGACGATGCGTTCTGGGAGTTCCTCAAGAGCGACTACCTTCGCCCGGAAGCGCCCTCTTTCGCCAGCTGCTACCGACGCGCCGTGCAGGTTGCCCGCGATCAAGGGTGGCAGACCGGCAAGGAACGGACCATGCGCAACAGGCTCTCCGCAGAGGTCCCGGAGCTGACGCAAACCCTGTGTCGTAAGGGCGTGGATGCGCTCAAGGCACTGTATCCCGCCCAGACCCGGGACCGTGTCTCGCTCCATGCGATGGAAGCGGTAAATGCCGACTATCATCGGTTCGACGTCTTCGTTCGCTGGCCGGTCGATCCTGGCTCGAACAGCGGTGGGGGCCAGATCGTACGCCCGCAGCTGGTGGCGTTTCAGGATATTTATTCCGGTCGCATCCTCAGCTGGCGGCTGGACCGGACGCCCAACAAAGTGGGCGTGAGCCTCGCGCTCGGCGACATGATCGAGCGGTTCGGCATTCCCAGCCACGGCGTGCTGGATAACGGCCGGGAGTTCGCCAACAAGTTCCTGACCGGCGGCGTCAAGACGCGGT
>NZ_JAXMOX010000307.1:0-3885 GCF_034669605.1 Leisingera sp. | reverse complement strand
ATCGGTCTGGCAACCGGCGGCGCCTGGGTGTTCTATTTCGCGGATGCGCCAACGCTGGCCTATGACCTGGTGACGCTTAATGCGCACCCCGTTGCCTATACCACTATGCTGGTGCTGACCGGCACCACCTTTTTGTTCGGCGGTTTCGCACGCGAGCAGATCTGCATCTACGCCTGCCCGTGGCCGCGCATCCAGGCCGCGATGATGGACGAGGACACGCTGACCGTCGGCTACCGCGACTGGCGCGGCGAGCCGCGCGGCAATCTGAAAAAGGGCCAGGCGGCCGAGGGGCAGGGCGATTGCATCGATTGCATGGCCTGCGTCAACGTCTGCCCGATGGGGATCGACATCCGCGACGGCCAGCAGATGGAATGCATCACCTGTGCGCTGTGCATCGACGCCTGCGATGATGTGATGGCCAGGATCGGCAAGCCGCGCGGGCTGATCGACTATATGGCGCTGTCGGACGAGGCGCAGGAGCGCGCAGGCAAGCCGCCCCGGAACATCTGGAAGCACATCCTGCGGCCGCGCACCATCCTGTACACCGCCCTGTGGTCGCTGGTCGGCGCGGGGCTGCTGTTTGCGCTGTTCATCCGCGCCGATATCGAACTGACCGTGGCGCCGGTGCGCAACCCGACCTATGTGACACTGTCCGATGGCGCGATCCGCAACACCTATGATGTGCGGCTGCGCAACAAGCACGGCGAGGAGCGCCCGTTCCAGCTGTCGCTGAAGGGCGACCCGTCGATGCAGATCGCATTGGAGGGCACCGAGGGGGTGACGGTGATGGTGCCCGCCGACACGGCGCTGCTGCAGCGGGTCTATATCGTGGCGCCGAAAGACGCCGCCCCGTCCAGCGCAGGCTCGACTCCGGTGCGTATTTGGGTGGAAGATCTGGACAGCGGCGAACGGGCCCACAAGGACACCAGCTTTAACGGCACGGGGGGCTGAGCCATGGCCAAGCGCGAACGCGAGTTTACCGGCAAGCATGCCCTGATGCTGTTCGGCGGCGCCTTTGCGGTGATCATCGGGGTGAACATTGCCCTTGCGGTGAATGCAGTGCAGACCTTTCCGGGGCTGGAGGTGAAGAACTCCTATGTCGCCAGCCAGGAGTTTGATCAGCGCCGCTCGGCGCAGCAGGCACTGGGCTGGTCGGTCTATGCCTCGTCGCAGGGCGATATTGTCAAGCTGGAGATCACCGATGCCGCGGGCAACCCGGTGGAGGTCGCCGAGCTGAACGCGACGCTGGGCCGGGCGACCCATGTGCAGGACGACCAGCAGCCGGCGTTTATCTTTGACGGACAGGCCTATGTGGCGCCGGCCGATCTGGGGCCGGGCAACTGGAATATCCGCATGGCGGCGCGGGCCAAGGACGGCACCGCGTTCACCCAGCGGGTGATCCTGCATGTGAAAGGCTGACCCTCATGACCGCGCGGATCCGCCCCACGCTTGCCGCCTGTCCGGCCTGTGTCGCGGCCCCGCATGACGGCGGGGAACAGGCCCCGGCCGAGGCGCGGCTGGCGCTGTCCTTGCCCGGCATCCACTGCCAGGCCTGTATTTCCGCGGTGGAGCGGGAGTTGAACGGGCACCCCGGTATCCATTCGGCGCGGGTCAATCTGACGCTGAAACGCGCGTTGATCGAGGCCGAGCCGGACCTGCGGGCGGCGGACTTGATCCCGGTGCTGGAAAGCATCGGATATGAGGCACATGAGCTGGACTTGGCGGCGCTGGCGGCAACACAGAACGACAAGGCGGGGCGTGACCTGCTGATGCGGCTGGCGGTGGCGGGTTTTGCCTCGATGAATGTGATGCTGCTGTCGGTCTCGGTCTGGTCCGGGGCCTCGGATGCGACGCGGGACATGTTCCATTGGATCTCTGCCGCGATCGCCTTTCCCGCGATCATCTTTGCCGCCCTGCCGTTTTTTCGTAATGCCTGGAGCGCCTTGCGGGTGGGGCGGCTGAACATGGATGTGCCGATTGCGCTGGCGCTGGTATTGGCGCTGGCTACCTCGCTGTGGGAGACGTCGCTGTCGGGCGAACACGCCTATTTCGATGCTGCGCTGACACTGACGTTCTTCCTGCTGGCGGGCCGCTATCTGGACTACCGCACCCGTGCGGTGGCGCGCTCCGCCGCCGAGGAGCTGGCGGCGCTGGAAGTGCCGCGGGCGATCCGGCTGCTGGATGACAAGGAACACGAGGTGCCGGTGGCGGATCTGGCGATTGGCGATCTGATCCTGGTGCGCCCTGGCGGGCGGATGCCGGTGGATGGCGAGATCGTGTCAGGCCAGTCGGAGCTCGACCGCTCGCTGCTGACCGGGGAAACGCTGCCGGTGTTTGCAGCGCCTGGTCTGGCGGTCTCTGCCGGGGAGGTGAACCTTACTGGCCCGCTGACCATCCGGGCAACGGCAGTGGGCGAGGATACCTCGCTGCACCGGATGGCCGATCTGGTGGCCATCGCCGAGTCGGGGCGGTCGCGCTATACCTCGCTCGCCGACAGTGCCGCCAAGCTATACGCACCCGGTGTGCATATCCTGTCGGCGCTGGCCTTTGCCGGCTGGTATCTGTGGACGTTCGACATCCGCATGGCGCTGAACATCGCCGCGGCGGTGCTGATCATCACCTGCCCCTGCGCGCTGGGCCTTGCGGTGCCTGCGGTGACCACCGCCGCCTCCGGCCGGCTGTTCAGACGGGGCATGCTGATCAAACACGCCACCGCGCTGGAGCGGCTGGCGGAAGTTGATACTGTGGTCTTCGACAAGACCGGCACGCTGACCGCCGGCACGCCGGAGATCACCAATCTGGGCGGGCACGCCCGCGCGGATCTGGAGATCGCGCTGGCCCTGGCCGAAGGCTCTTCGCATCCGCTGTCAGTGGCGCTGGCCGGCGCAGCCCGCGACGCCGGGGTCTCTGCTGCCCAGGTGCAGAAGGTGGCTGAGGTGCCTGGCTATGGCACCGAAGGCCTGTTCCGCGGCCGGCCCGTGCGGCTGGGCCGGGCGGCCTGGGCCGGCGCGCAGCAGGGCAGCCAGACGGCGGCCTGGCTCGACAGCGGGGCAGGGGAGGCCAAGGCGTTTTGGTTCACCGATGCCTTGCGTCCCGGTGCCGCGGAGGCGGTGCAGGCGCTGCAGGAGGCCGGCAAGGAAGTGCTTCTGGTCTCCGGCGACACCGCCGGTGCGGTGGAGGATCTGGCCGGGCGGCTGGGCATCAGCCACTGGGTGGCCGAGGCGCTGCCGGCTGACAAATGCGCCCGTGTGCAGATGCTGACAGCGCAAGGCAGAAAAGTTCTGATGGTGGGCGATGGGCTGAATGACACCGCGGCGCTGACAGCGGCGCATGTGTCGATCTCCCCCGCATCGGCGCTGGATGCGGCACGGGTGGCCTCGGATATCGTTCTGCTGGGGCAGGACCTTTCGCCGATTGCCGAGGCCTGCGGCGTGGCGCAAAAGGCGACCCGCCGGATCCGCGAGAACTTCCGCATTGCCACGCTCTACAACGTGATTGCGGTGCCGCTGGCGATTGCCGGGCTGGCGACGCCCTTGATTGCGGCGCTGGCGATGTCTACCTCTTCCATAACCGTCTCCCTCAATGCGCTGCGGCTGCGATAAGCCGGCGCCTGCCAAAGCGGACCTGAAGCCATGAGCGTCCTTGCCTATCTGATCCCGATTTCGCTGATCCTCGGCTCGGTGGGGCTGGCGGCCTTTATCTACACCGTGCGCAGCAACCAGTATGACGACCCGGAAGGCGACTCCCGCCGCATCCTGAGCGATGAGTGGGACGACAAGCCAAAGCCCTGAGTTCCTGTCCGGAAACAAAGCTCTCCCGCCCCCGCAGCTGCGCTGGCTGGCGCCAGAGCCCCTTGGCGGCGTTGGGCGTGGCACCGCGCATGGC
>NZ_JAXMOX010000306.1:0-3913 GCF_034669605.1 Leisingera sp. | reverse complement strand
GGGGAAGAACTTCTCGCGCGCCACGCCGATCAGCGGGTTGCCCACCTTGCGGACGTAGTATTCCGAGAAATCCCCGAAGGCGATCGGCTTGGCGCTGGCGCCGATCTGCGCCATGGCCTGGTTGAAGGACACCGGCTTGCTGTTCAGCGTGGCCGGCACACCCTTGGTCACGTCGCCATCCGACCAGATGTAGCGGCCGTTGGTGTCCTTCAGCTTGCGCAGCGCCTTGACGGTCTGGTCATGCATCTGGAACCGCACCTTCGGGCCGCCTCGATAGGCCGGGTCCACCGAATGCTCCAGGTCCATGATTTCATCAAAGGTCAGCGCAGAAGCCGCCGCTGCAGTGTGGCCCACCGGGGCGCCGGTCACAAAGCCGAGCGGTTCATTGGTGCCGGAACCGACAGTCAGCCAGGCGTTGCCTTTGCGGCCAATGCGTTCACCGATCAGCTTTGCCAGCAAAGCTTCAAACCCAAAAGAAGAATCCTGCGCCAGCTCGAAGGACCATTTGATCCAGGGCGTCACCAGCGCATAGGCCAGCAGCGAGGTTTTCGCGAGCACGATATCGCCGGAGTTGTCATCCACCCCTTCATCGCCCTCGGTGTGCAGGTTCGCCTCCTCGGCGGTGTCATCAACCTTCGGCAGATCAAAGGGCGCGCCGTTGGAGAGGTTGATTTCGGTGGCGATGTTCGCGTCCATCATCGGGCCATGCGCCGCAGCTGCAATGTTGATCGAACTGGCGAGCGTGGTCGGCACCAGGATGCCGCCGTTGGCGCCGGTGCCGGTGGTCTGGGTCCGGATTTCCCGGAAGCCAGAGCGCAGCGCATCGCGCGCTTCCTTGCTCAGCTCGGACAGGTCGGCACCGGACGCCAGATACTGCCGGAACGCCTCGCGGTATTCATCGCTGACGTTCTCGCCGGGCGCATGGCTGCGCTCTTCCTGGCCGGGGCGGCGCTCTTCGCGCTCCTCACGCTCCCGCTCTTCCCGTCGCTGTTCTTCTTCCTGCTTCGCCTTCCAGGCCCGCTCTTCGCGGTCGGCCTCTTTCACCAGCCCGTCATACTGATCCATCATCGCGTCGAACTTTTCGTTCGCCGCCCGCGCCTCGTCCTTCGGCGTCTTCTCAGTGATGCCGTCCCGGATGCCGGTGGCCTCGGTCAGAACTTTCTGCGCCTTGTCGCGCAGCTCCTTGATCTTCGACATGTCAAACCCTTTCGGTTGTCTGGAAACTGCGCTTGCCCAAGGCGCGAAGGTGCTGGGCGGTGGCCGGTCAGGCCAGGCCGGACAGACGCGATCGCATCTGCATCTGGCGGCGGTAGAAATCACTGTCCCCGCCAAGAGCCGCAGCTTTTGAGCGCAGCCCGATTTCGGTGCCGTCATAGGCGGGGTCCGTCACGATCGAGACGTCGAACAGCTGCACCGACTGAATCGTGCGCAGGGCGTGGTCGCCGGTTTCGTCCCAGGTTTCCTTGTCGGCAATGAAGGCAAAGCTCATCTTGGACATGTCGCCCCGCTTCATCTTCGGCAGGATCCGCTGCACGTCCGGATCGGACGGGTCCAGGGCAGTATCCACCCGCAAGCCGCGCTGATCCTCTGCCAGCGTCAGCGTGCCGGACGAGGTGCGCGCCAGCGGCAGGCCGCCGTGGTCGACCAGAAAGGTCACGTCATCGCCGCGCGTCAGCGCATCACCAAAGGCGCCGCGCTCGATCACCTCAGCCCAGCCCCAGCGGTCCAACGGCCCGATATCGGTCCGTTCGCCGAAGACGGCCGCATAGCCCGTCACATTGATCAGATCGCCCCCGGCCTCCGCTTCGCGCAGCTCGATGGGCGCGACGGCGCAGAAACGCACCTCGCGTTGCGGGTCGCTCATGGCGGCCTCCTCTATTCGGTTTCGCTCTGGTCTTCCGCGCCGCCGTCTTCCGGCTGGGGTTCGCCGCTGGCGTCTCCGCCCTCGGGTTCGGCCGGCGCATTCTTGTTGAAGGCTTTGCCCGCCAGCTCCAGCGGCACCGTGGCCCCCTGAATGAACAGCTTATTCCCGCCCGGCACGGGCGGCTTGCCCATCATCTCGCGCCCCTCATCAGGCGTCAGCAGCGAGTTTTGGATCGCTTTAACGATTGCTTCGATACGTGTCTTGAAATCGCCGCGCATGATGCGGTCGAGGTCGAGCTTCACGTAGCGTTTTGCACCGCGGCCGAAGATCTTCAGGGTCAGCTCCTGCTCGAACTTCTCCACCCAGCGCCGCAGCGTGTGCTTCACCAGGTGCAAATCCTGATGCTCGATATTGTTGTAATTGCCCTTGCTCAGCTCCTGCAGAAACACCGGCGGCAGCTGGTAGATCCGCGCCACCTGCCCAACCGCAAACACTTGCACCGGCGTCAGCTGCATCTTTTCCGGATCATCACCGAGCCGCACCAGATCGTGCCCGTTCGGAACCGGCAGCACCGGCTTGCCCTCCTCGGCCGCCCGGCGGGTCACTTTCATCAGGTCCGCCGCTGCCCGCATCATTTCCTTGGCCGCGGTGAACGGGCCTTTCAGCACATAGGGCGGCACCCCGTTCTTTCCGAACACCGTCAGCGCATAGCGGTTCGCATTGAGTCCCTGCCGGATGGCACTGGCGCAGGTCATCACCGGGTTATGATGGCCCACGTGGTCCGGCTTCAGCAGGAAGGCGATATCAATCACGTCCTTGCCCTCATAGGTCTTCACCTTCCCGGAAGGCTCCCGGTAATCGTAGAACAGGCGCCCTTTGAGCTTCCGCACCGTGGTGCGGTCGTATTCCATCGGGAATAGGTTCACCGCCTTGCCGCCGCGGCGCTCGATATAGGTGTAAGCCCGGCCCGGCCCGAACACCTCGGCAAAGAAGGTCTCGCGCCAGGAAAAGCTGGTGGTGCTATCATTGACCGCGGCACCCAGCACATCGGCCACGCCGCCGGTCACCTTTCTGTCGCCGCCCGGCTCGCCGGACTTCTCGAACACCTCGACCGGCAGCCCCGCCATGGCCGCCGACAGGAAGTTGATCGCAGCCCAGACCCCGGGCATCGACAGCGCCTCCTTCATGGTGACGCTTTCCGGCACCTCGCCGCTCAGCACTTCCGCGATCGAGGCCGCGCCGCTGTCCATGACAACCTCCGCCCGCTCTTCAACCGGTGCCGCTGCCTCCGCCGCCGTCCCGCGCCGGAAAAACCCCGTCAGTCCCAAAGTGTATCCTCCAGCGAGAAATCGTCATCGGCCCAGGGCGACTGCTCCTGCTGCCCGCGCTCCCGGCACAGCGCCATTCCGGCCGACATGCCAAGCGACACCATGCCGTCGATCCGCCCGTGCGCCTTTTCCTTGTCGAACATCCGGTGCCCGGTGCGGTTCTCGGCATAGGTGACCGAGGCCGCCATACTGTCGAGCAGCGGGTTCTTGGCCACGGTCAGCCGGCCGTCGTAAATCGCGTTCTCCAGCTTGTTGATCGAGTCCGGCATCCACAGGTAGATCTCCACCTCCTGGCCGGGATTGGTCGGGTCCGGCACCTTTTCCAGCACCCGCTTCTGAAACCCCTGCGGGTGGATCTCGGTCGGCAGAACCAGCCCCTTTTCCGTCAGGCTGTCCTTCAGCCGCTCCAGCCCGTACTGGTCGCAGGCGATCACCTCCGGTTGATAGCGCGAGTTCAGATCCGCCAGCGCGTCGGCCAGCCACGGGTATTTCAGGCGTTCACCCGGCACCGCCTCGATGAACTCCCTGTCCGCCCACAGCTCATAAGGCGCCTGATCCCGCGCAGATCGGTCCAGCAGCGTGTCCTTCGGCGTCCAGAACCATGTTTTCGACACCAGCTTTTCCGCGTCCTTGGTGGCGTCCAGCACCCAGGTCAGAGTCAGCGCCGAGAAATCCCGCACCTGGCTGAGGTCGAGCCCGCCAAAGCAGGGATACCCCGCCT
>NZ_JAXMOX010000305.1:0-3934 GCF_034669605.1 Leisingera sp. | reverse complement strand
GAAGTCATGCGCGCCGCTGATCTTCACCGCACCGGAGCCGAAGTCCTTGTCCGGGTATTCGTCCGTAATGATCGGGATCAGGCGGCGGTGCTCCTTGGGACCGACCGGGATCTCGCACAGCTTGCCGACGATGGGCGCATAGCGTTCGTCCGAGGGGTGCACAGCCACCGCGCCGTCGCCCAGCATGGTCTCGGGCCGGGTGGTGGCGATGGAGATATAGTCGCGCTCCTCCTCGAGGATCACGTTGCCGTCCTCGTCCTTCTCCACGTAAGTGTAGGTGGCGCCGCCCGCGAGCGGGTATTTGAAGTGCCACATGTGGCCGGCAACTTCGATGTTTTCGACCTCAAGGTCGGAAATCGCGGTCTCGAAATGCGGGTCCCAGTTGACCAGCCGCTTGCCGCGGTAGATCAGGCCCTTGTTATACATCTCCACAAAGACCTTGATCACGGCATCGTGGAAGTTGGGGGAATTCTCGTGGCCGGCACGGGTGTCGCCATGGGCACCGGCCATAGTAAAGGCGGTGCGGGAGAAATCGCAGGACGCACCAAGGCGTTTCAGCTGTTCAACAATGGTGCCGCCGGATTTCTCTTTCCATTCCCAGACCTTCTCCAGGAACTTCTCGCGGCCCAACTCGCGGCGCGACGGCTGCTGGTTTTTTGCCAGCTCACGCTCGACAACCATTTGGGTGGCGATCCCCGCATGGTCGGTGCCCGGCTGCCACAGAGTGTCGTAACCCTGCATCCGCTTCCAGCGGATCAGAATATCCTGAAGCGTGTTGTTGAAGGCATGGCCCATGTGCAAGACGCCGGTGACGTTCGGCGGCGGGATCATGATGCAATAGGTGGAGGCCTCCGGCTTGGCGTTGGCGCCTGCCTTGAAACAGCCGGCCTCTTCCCAGGCCTTGTAAAGGCGGCTCTCGGCTTCCGCCGCGTTGAACGTCTTTTCCATCGCCATGCGTCTTGATCCCTCATGCAGTTGGGCGATCAATTACCCAATGGCTGAGGGAAGGGGAAGCCGGATATGGGGTTTTCTTTACCGCAAGCCGCTGTGGGAGGGGGCGGCGGCCGCGATTTGAGTATTTCAGACCAGCAAGAAGCAAGGCCGAAGCGCCACCGCACCCGGGCCGTCCGTCCGAAAGAGATAATCCCGCCAACGGCGGAGGCGGCCTCTTCCTGGTGCGGTCATCGGCTCTCCAGCCTGTACCGCATTGGGAGAGTGGGCCGCTTTTTTCCCCGAGCACATCTCATTCGCCGGCCCGGATCTTGCGGCGGCGTTCCTGTTGGTACCGAAGGGGGTAAATTTCGGCGCGGGTTGGTCTTTCCTGCCGCCCGCTTGGAGAGTGCGGCGTAGCTTGCCGGAGGCCGAAGTGCCGGGGCAGAAGGCGTGCCGCCTGATCTAGCCGGATCGCGGTTCAATGCGCCCGGCTGCCAAGCTGTTCCGCGGTTGGCTGCTGGACTGCGAGCGCAGGGTTTGGCGCCTACTGCCCGGTGCGGTCCAGCTTGGTGGCCAGATGGATCAGGCTTTCCGAGGAGCGCACGCCGCGCGCCTCGGCGATATGGTCGATGGTCTGGTCCAGCTCGGCGGTGCTTTGCGCCACCACCTGGGCCAGCAGGTCGAACCGGCCCGAGGTTGTGTGCACCACCTCCACCCCTGGCAGGCTGCGCAAACGGGCGAGCACCTCTGGCCCTGAGCGCGGCTCGATCGACATCAGCACCGTGGCTTGCAGCGGCGGGCGGGAGGCTGCAGAGCATTTGAGCGTGTAGCCGGTGATTACCCCGGTGGCTTCCAGCCGCTCGATTCTTGCCTGCACGGTGGTGCGCGCGAGCCCCAGATGGCGGGCAAGATCGGCAACCGGGCGGCGGGCATTTTCCCGCAGGAGGGTAACGAGGCGCTGATCAGTGCCGTCGGTTTGCATAAATTGCCTACGATTTGACGTCTGTTTCCGTCACTTTAGTGGAATTGACGAGCGGAATCGACGGGAAATCATCGGAAAATACAAAAAAACGAACGAGGTTTTCCCTGATGCAGCAAATTCCACCGCTTTGGCTTTCCCCTGAATCCCATCTGGCCCGCAGCACGCCGGATCACCCGATCCTCTATTTCTCGCCGCGGGTGCTGCATGAGGTTGCGGGGCGGTTTCAGCGGGGGTTTCCGGGGCTGGTGACCTATGCCGTTAAGGCCAACCCGCATCCAGCCGTATTGTCCAATCTGGTGGCGGCAGGGATTACCGCGTTTGATGTGGCTTCGCCCGCCGAAATGGCGGCAGTGCGCGCTGCCAGCCCCGATGCGGTGATGCACTACAATAACCCGATGCGCTCCAAGGCAGAGATCGCTGCGGGGATCGAACATGGCGTCGCCAGCTGGTCGGTGGATGAGCTGAGCGAGCTGGAGAAACTGGGCGCAGTGCCGCGCTCTTGCGAAGTAGCTGTACGCTTTGCCTTGCCGGTGGCCGGTGCGGTCTATGATTTCGGCAGCAAATTCGGCGCCGCCCCGGAGGAAGCCATAGAGCTGTTGAAACAGGTGGCGGCAGATGGCTGGACGCCGGCGCTGTGCTTCCACCCCGGGACCCAGTGCGAGGACGAAAGCGCTTGGGTGGAATACGTCCACGCAGCCAAGCGGATTGTGGACGCGGCGGGGGTGAAGATTGCACGCCTTAATGTGGGCGGCGGGTTTGCGGCCAACCGGGATGGCGTGGCGCCGGATCTGGAGAAGGTCTTTGACGCCATTGGTGCCGCCGCGGGTCAGTTGTTCGGCGCGGACAAACCCACGCTGATCTGCGAGCCGGGCAGGGCGATGGTGTCTGAAAGCTTCACCCTGGCAGCTCGAATCAAGGGGATGCGCAAGGGCGGCGAGGTGGTGTTTTTGAACGACGGCATCTATGGCGGGCTGGTTGATATCCGCGACATGGGTCTGCCGGGGCGGGTGGAAGTGGTCGGGGCGGATGGCGCCCATCGTGCAGGCCTGCGCCAGCCCCGCGTTGTGTTCGGGCCGACCTGTGACAGTCTTGACCGCTTGCCGGACGGGCTGCCGCTGCCCGCTGATTCCGAAACCGGCGACTATGTGCTGTTTCCGGGGCTGGGGGCCTATTCATCCGCGATGAGCACGCAATTCAACGGCTATGGGCTGTCTGACGTGGCGACGGTGATTGAGCTGTCTGGACAAGCTGCCCGCTGAGGTTAGTCTCGCCCCGAAACGCCAGTCAGCGCGATCAAGGGGGCAAGCATGGGAAAATTCGGTAAAAGTCAGCCGGTGAAGCGGGTCGAGGACCTGCGGTTTCTGACCGGTCAGGGGCAGTACATCGAGGATGCTGCCCCGGCAGGCGCCCTGCGCGCCTGGGTATTGCGCAGTCCGGTGGCGCATGGCGTGATCACGGCGCTGAACGTTGAAGATGCGCGCGCGTGCGACGGTGTCCATGCGGTTATCACCCTAGCGGATCTGGAGGCTGCCGGCATTGACGTCTCCATGGATGGCACCACGGTCAAGAACCGGGATGGCTCCAGCGGCGCCGCCCCCGAACGGCCGATGCTGGCACGGGACCGTGTGCGCTATGTGGGGGAACCGGTGGCGGTGGTCATTGCGGAGACACTGGATCAGGCCCGTGATGCAGGAGAGCTGATCGAGCTCGGCATTGATGATCTGCCTGCCAAGATGGACGTCTTGCCGGGCGGTGAGCCACTGCATGCGGAGGTGCCGGACAATCGCGCCTTTGACTGGGGCATGGGGGATGAGGCCGCAACGGCCGAGGCTTTCCGCACCGCGGCGCACACCGTTGCGCTGCAGGTGGAGGACAACCGGATTATCGTCAACTCGATGGAACCGCGCGGCTGCTTTGCCGAATGGACCGGCGGGCGGCTGCATTTCACCTTCGGCGGGCAGGGGGTCTGGGCGATCAAATCCCAGCTGGCGGCCAAGATGCGGCTGGATGAAGCAGACG
>NZ_JAXMOX010000304.1:0-3948 GCF_034669605.1 Leisingera sp. | reverse complement strand
GGGCGAGGCGTGGCCAATCAGCTTGCCGTGGGCCTCGCGCCGTCGCTGGAATACCTCAGCAACAAGGCGGCGGACGCGGCGGAGTGGTTCAACGGGCTGAATGACCGCGCCAAACAGTTCATTTCGGCTGGCGCAGCCCTGACCGCGGCTGTCGGCCCGGCGGCGATCGGGCTGGGTCTGCTGCTGAAAATGGCGGTGCCTTTGGGGGCGGCGCTGCTGGGAACGGTTTCTGCTGTTGCCCTGGCGCCGGTCAAATTCATCGCGGCTGCCAAGGCGGCTGTTGCTCTGGAAGTGGCGCTTGGCGCCACCAGCACCAGGGCGGCGCTGGCCAGGGTTGCCGTCAAGGGATTGACGCGCGGTCTGAAGCTGCTGCGCATCGCCGCTATGGCCACGGGCATCGGGGCGCTCATCGGAATTTCTGCGGCAGTCTACCAGGGTTTCATGCATTCAAAGCGGGCGGCAGAGGAATTTGACGGGGTTATTCGTGGCCTAGCTCACGCACATGATGTCCTGGCTGCTACAACAGATACTTTCTATGCCAGCATGACGGCAAAGAATGCCGAGGCCATGCGGCAGGCAGCTGAAGCGGCGCGCGATGCTACCCGCGTAGCACTGGAGGCAGCGCAGGAGCAGCTGCATGTAGCCAAATTCGAGGGCTTTCTCGGATCGACCTTTTTGAAATCTGGCGAAATTGTTGAGGCGCAGAGGAAGATTGCAGAGCTGCAGGCGGCGCTGGCAACAGCTGAGGCCCGCTTGGATGCGGCGAGTGTTGCGGCCGCCCGCACTTCGCGCGAACTCGGTACAGCATCGGAAAACAGCACTGCCCTCGCAGGCGGACTGGATGCGGCGGCGGGCCGGGCAGCAACGCTGTCCGGTTTCGTATCCTCGCTGCCTGGGGCACTGGCTGGGGCGCAGGCAAGTGTTGCAGGCTTGAAGGCTGGAATGGCGGTTCTGGCGGCGGGTGGCGGCCAGGCGGCTGCCGATGTGGCCAAGTACCGGGCTGAGCTGGAAGCGTCCTTGCCGCCGATGGAGAAAATCGAGGAGAGCAAGCGCGAAGCCGTCCGCCAAGGTATTGAGCAGAAGGTGGAGCTGTATGAGCAGGAGCAGCTGCTCAGATCGGAGTATCAGAAACAGGTTGCTGCGCTGAACAGCGTCAAATCCGCCGGGGGTGCGGCCTCGAAGAGCGCACTGGCGGGGCTGAAGAAAGAAATCGCCGAACGCCGGGAAATGGCCGGGCTGACCGGTGCGCAGCGCAAGCACCTGGAAGCGGTGCGGCAGGTGCAGCAGCGGCTCGGCAAGGAAGGCGCCGGGCTGAGCAAGGCACAGATCAGCAGCCTGGCGGGGCAGGTTGTCGAGCTGGACAACATTGAGGCGCGCATGCAGCGGGTCAAGGATCTGCAGGGTCAGTGGAGCGAGGCGATCACCCGCACCGCATTTGAGGGCGGCAGTCTCGGCGACACGATCAAGGGCATGCTGCGCGACATTGCCTATCAATTCGCCCACTCGAAGGTTGTGCTGCCGATCATCGGCCGGATTACCAGTGTCCTGGGATTGGATCAGCTGCTGCTTGGCGGCGGGGGTGGGCAGACAGTTGCCGGTGCTGCGGGCGGCGGCGGCGGGCTTCTGGGTCTGGTTGGCAATGCGGCCAGCCTGCTCCGCGGGGGCGGAAGTGCCTTGGCTGGCATCGGCAGCGGTCTCGGCGGCATTCTCTCCGGTGGCGGTCTTGGGGCAAGCTTTGCAAACCTCGGCGGCCTCGTTTCCGGAGCCTCTGCGGGCTGGGGCGCGCTTGGTGCGGCCCTGCCAGCGCTCGGCATCATCGCAGCCGGTGTTGCGGTTCTCGTGAAGGGCTTCAGCCGGAAATACAAAGGTTCCGGTATCGAAGGGGCGTTCACCCCTGACGGATTGGAGGGCGGGCAAAGCTTCGATTTCTACAAGGGCGGCTGGTTGCGCTCGGACAAATGGGTGAAGAAGGCGCTGGATGCCGAGTTTCAGCAGGCGCTCGATGAGGCCATGGAGGGCATGTCCGACGGCGTGATCGGCATGGCCGGCACCCTGAACCTCAGTACCAAGGCGCTGAAGGAGTTCGAGGCAGCGGGCTTTGCCATCTGGACCAACGGGAAGTCGCAGGAGGAAATCCAGGCGCTTCTGCGGGCGGAAATGCAGAAAACCGCTGAGCAAATGGCGGAGCTGATCCTGACCAGCGAGACCTATGTCCAGGCCGGTGAAACCCATCTGGAAGCGCTTGACCGCATGGCTTCCGGCCTCATGGCCGTGAACGATGTGATGGACCTGCTGGGAAAGAGCGCGTTTGAAGCATCGCTCAAAGGCGGCGACCGGGCTTCGGATCTGGTCGATGAGTTCGGCGGCACAGAACAGATGCAGGCTGCGGCCAGCGCGTTTTTCGCCGCTTTCTATTCGGAGGCAGAGCAGGCAGAAACGCTGCGGCGCCGGGCACTGAAGCAGCTGCGGGGCGAGTTCAAGGATCTGGGCGTTGCCATGCCCAAAAGCCGTGAGGGCTTCCGCAGCCTGGTGCAGAGTGTCGATCTGACGACGGCATCGGGGCGGGAGCTTTATGCCGAGCTGCTGCAGCTTTCCGCCGGCATGGACCAGGTGCTGCCGAAAGTCAGTGCTTATACCGAAGCCATGCAGGGCCTGGTTGACAGGATCGGAGGCGAGATCGGCCTTCAGATCGACACAGCCCGGGACATGGCGGCGGATGCAAAAGCGGCTGCACAGCTCTGGTACCGCACCGCTGGCACGTTGCGCGATTTTCTGGGCGGCCTGGTCAATTCTGACCTGACGGCGGCCAGCTCGGAGCAGGCGCTGGCGGTTCAGCGGGGCCGGTTCCAGAGCGCATTTGACAAGGCCAGCGGCGGTGACGTGCAGGCGGCACAGGACATTCCCGGACTTGCCCGGGCCTACCTGCAAACCCTGAGGGCTAGTGCGGGCAGCTCATTGGAATACCGCCGGGCGGCGGCGCAGGTGCAGGGGCAGTTGAATTTCGCCGCGGGCATAGCTGACCTGGAAGGCGCAAATGAAGACATGCTGCGCGGCCTCTATGAGCAGCAGATCGAGGTTCTGACCAGCCTCGGCCAGTTCCTGCAGCTGGAGGGGCTGACCGCTGATGAGGTTGGCCAACTGAGCTCGGGCGTGCAGGCGCTGGCGGAAGACTGGGACGGCACCGTTGAAGCCTTTGAAGGCGCTCTGGGGGCGCTGGGGGATGCAATCAAGAACGCTGAGGCCTTCAGCTACGATGATCTCGTCGGGCGCCTCGATGTGGCGGTTGCGCTGGATGATAATGCGCCGTCCTGGCTGACCAGGCTGGTGGACCGGGCGGATGCGGGCATCCGCACCACGCTGGATTTTGTCATCCGCAATGACGAGCTGAGCCCGGCCGACAAGTGGATCGCAACCAATGCCTTGTCTGAGCATGTCGCTTCGCTGGATCTGGTGTTGCGCGAAGATCTGGACGCCAAGACCCGGAAGCTGGTGCTGAAAACTTCAGAGGGCTTGCGCCGCGATCTGAGTTTGAAGCTGGCGCAGGATCTGGATCCGGACACCCGGCAGATGGTGCTGACCCGGGCGGCCGCGCTGTCGCGCCGGGTGAATGTCGCCCTGACACGGGAAGGCGGGTCTACGCTGCGCCGACTGAACCAGCTGCAGGATCTGATCGGCTCCAAAGGGAACGGTAAAATCACCTTTAACGGCGGAGTGTCTTTTGAGCCTGCCGCCGCATTCAGCACGCTCTTCGGCGACGTGGCCGACAGCGGCCGCGGCCTGGTCAACCCGATGAGCAAGCTGAGCCGGATGCTTGGGCGGCTGCAGGATGCGGTGGACAAGGACCGGCAGCAAAGGGAGGCAGCCCTGAAGATTGCCGGGCTGCAGGTAAAGGGCGCGGATGCCGTCACCCGCACCCGGCAGGGGCAGGGCATTGTCGATGACTTCAAC
>NZ_JAXMOX010000303.1:0-3949 GCF_034669605.1 Leisingera sp. | reverse complement strand
GTATCAAAGGCGCGTGATGCAACGTCAAAACCTTCCCTGAATGGGTTGATCGTGTCGATCAGGTCAATATCCAACTCGCGCACATTGATGAAGCGCTTCACCATGTTGAGAAGAGAATGGTTCGGGCCGTCGTCGCCCTCTTCATCTTTCCCCTTGAATGCCTCGGCCTGGTCATTGAACCCGGGATTGTCTTCGTGGCGTTTCGCCATCCAGATCAGGTTCATCCGAGCAACCAGATCCTGCCTGTCATCGTCGACGATCGCCCGAGCCCGCGGAGTGGGTGGTTCCAGAAGCCCGCCGAGGCCGATGTTGACGCGGCCTTCCTTGCCCACATGCACTGGCTCTCGGATATTGCCGTCGCCGTTCGTGTAAGTGTCCCGGGTGGTGGCGCCCTTGTACGATCCCCGTTCATCGGTGTCATCGACGCGAAAGCCAAACCAACCTTCGGAGATCTCGCGGATCCTGGCGATCATGCTGTCGGTGCAGTCCATGATCTCTTTGCGTTCGTCCTGCTGATCCTTCGTCCTCTTTGGCATCCGCCGCTTGGCACGTATCTGAAACGCTCGGATCTCGTTCACGCAGGCCCCAAAAAACTGGCTTTCATGAAACCGGCCAGTTGGACGCTGCCATGAAAACTTCGGCGCCGATGCGACCTTACTCCCGGGGTATTCTTGTGAGAGGTTTTGGGGCTGCCCGTCTTCGTCCAGATAAGTCGAGTTGAAAACATCAAGGGGTGCAACCCTGGGATCGAAATCAACATCGAGCCGATACACGTAACCGCTACGTGCTTCGGCAGTGACCGCGCAGTTCAACTGGGTATTCCGCCGGTCTGCCGCGGTTTCCCAGTTCACTGTCAAAACCATGTCATCATGGCTGAGGCGACGCTCGATCAACTCGCCGCTCTTTTCGACCTTTGCCTTCCAGCGGCGCAGCCTCTCGCGCTCGTGGGCAAGGTAGACCTCCTCGAACCAGGCGATGCGATCGTAGATGCGGGACATGCCGATGCTTTTGCCGGTCGCAATGCCAAGGGTTCTCTGAATATCAATGATACCTGCGCTGTTCCGGACCGCACCGAGGATGCGAAGGTTGTCCGCGGTGTTCTTTTGCCCGGCATGAGGCCAGGACACAGAAAAGCGCGCGCCTTTCTTGCCCTTGCACGGTTTGTGCACCACCCGAATGGATTTTGGAGCGGCGTTTCTCTTCGCAGGCTTGCCGTCCCGGACCCCATTGCCGCACAGGGCGTTCACGCCTAGGCTGAGACACCTGCACGGAAGGCGCCAGGAGTTTCAGAAATGCCCCTAACTGAGTGGAGCTTAAGCTCTGGCAGGGAGATCGCGGACACCATCATCCGGAACGTCCGTCTGCCGCTGTGCATCACCGACCCGAAACTGCCGGACAACCCGATTATCTATGCCAACCCGGCATTCTGCGAGCTGACGGGGTATCCGCTGGACGAGGTGACCGGCCGCAACTGCCGGTTCCTGCAGGGACCGGACACCACGCCCGAAAGCGTCGCTGCTGTCCGGGAGCTGCTCAGCGGACAGACGGTCGGCACGGTGGAGATCCTCAACTACCGCAAGGACGGCACAGCGTTTCTGAATGCGCTGCAGACCGGACCGGTGCTGGGCGCAGACGGCAAGGCGGAATACTTCTTCGGCTCGCAGCTGGACATCTCTGCCATACGCGCGGCGGAACGGCAGGCGCAAGCGCTGGCCGACCGCGAATTGCGGCACCGGCTGGGTAATATTGTCAACGTGATGTCGGTGATCATCCGGATGACGGCGCAGGAGGAATCCAGCAACAGCGGTTTTGGCAAAACCCTGACCGGCCGCTTGGAGGCGCTGGGAAAGGCGCATATCGATTCCATCGTCCAGCCCGCGCAAGTCCGGCCCGGGTTGCATGCGCTGGCAGAGCAGCTGCTTACTGTCTATGCCCCGTTGGGCAGACGCCAGGTCAGCCTGTCCGGCGCTGATTTTACTCTGCCGGAGCATCTGGTTTCGCCGCTGACATTGCTGCTGCACGAACTGGCCACCAACGCGGTCAAGCACGGAGGGCTCAGCTGTGCCGGGGGCAAGGTGCGGCTGTCCTGGACAGCTGAGGGCGCTGACCTGCAGTTGAAGTGGCAGGAAACAGGCGGCCCCGCTGTCTCGGTCCCCAAGCGCCGGCATGGATCCGCCATCATCCGCAAACTGGTGGCGGCTTCCGGTGGCAGGCTCGAATTTGACTGGCAGCCGTCCGGGCTGGTGGCCACAGCGGCCTTCACAGCCTAGCTTCGTGCTCAGCAGGCGCTGCAGGCTGACGACGGCAAGGCACAGACGGCAGAAAGGATTTTTCAACTTTTCTGGAACCTTCCCCCGGGCTGGGCCGTTCTCCTCATGAACGAAGCAGCACAGGAGATATCACATTGAAACGCTTAACCATGATCGCCTTCGCCGCCGGTTTCGCCGCTGCCCCGGCAGTTGCAGAAATGCAGACGGACGCAGGCCACCTGATCCGCACCCGTGATATCACGGGCGGCGACATCTATACCCTGAACGGCCCGATGGATGCCGACACCTGGGGCAATTGGGAGGCCGCGGGCGTTGGCCCGGACTGGAACGACATTGGTGAAATCGAAGACATCATCCTGGACCGCAAGGGCGCCATGAAAGGGATTGTCGCTGAAGTCGGCGGTTTTCTGGATATCGGCGATAAACATGTGATGATCCCGGTGGAGGACATGCGTCTGGCCCCGGTCGACGACAAACGCTACGTGATCGTCACCCGCTATACCGAGGAACAGCTGGAGCAGTTGCCAGAGGTTGACGAGGGCTGGTGGGACTGATCACAGTTTTTTTTGAAAAGAGGGGCCATCCGGCCCCTCTTTCCGTGTCCGGACCAGTGTCAGGCCGGGGTTTAATCCTCCGCGGTTTCTGCCAGTTCCATGTGGCCCCAGCCGCGCGACAGCACCCGGCGCAGGATCGGCTCGAAGAACTCCAGCGGCTTGGTCGGATACGCCGGATCAAAGGCGCATTGGTCGTATGTCTCGCAGAAATACCGGCAGTCTTCCCAGTGCGGGCTATCGCGGTATTTGTCCCGCGCGTTGCGGTCGCCGCCGAAGTAGTGGTTGTAGTAGAAGCCCTGGAACACGCAGTGGTGCTTGAGGATCCAATAGGTCTTCTCGCTGACGTAGGGCTTCATCATCGCCGCCGACAGCTCGCCGTGATTGTAGGGCGACAGGATGTCGCCGGTGTCATGGATCAGTGCAGCCACGATGATTTCATCATTGGCACCATCCGCATGGGCACGGGTCGCAGCCTGCAGGCTGTGCTGGTAGCGGTTCACCGGGTAAGGGGTCCAGTCCTCGTCCAGCGAACGGATCGCATCCAGGATCCGCTCGGGCAGGGCCGCGTTGTAGGCCGCCTCATAGGCTTCGACTGCGGCCCAGTCTTCGGCAGTGGCGTTCTGGAAACTGGTCCAGGTCGGTTTGTGGCTTTTGTCCAGCATAGGCGGGTCCTCTGGTTGATCTCAGGACAGGATAGCGGCCGCTGGGCAAGCAGAAAAACGAATTGATTTGCTCAGTCTGAGCAGAAATAGTGATTGCCATGCAGATCAACGCTTTTGAAACTTTTCTTGCGATCGAGGCCGCTGGCAGCTTTCACGGCGCGGCGCGGCGGCTGCACATCACCCAGACTGCGGTCAGTGCCCGGATCAAAGGGCTGGAAGACAGCCTGGGGGCAACACTGTTTGAGCGCGGCCCGGGCGGCACGCGGCTGTCGGCGGCGGGGCGGCAGTTTCTGCCCTATGCCGAGCAGATGATGCGCACCTGGGAATTTGTCTCGGGCGATTTGCGCGCCAGCCTGGCAGGGCGGGTTTCGCTGCGGCTGGGCGCGCAGCTGTCGGTCTGGGACCCGCTGTTGGTGGATGTGGCGGTCTGGCTGGAGCAGGCGCAGGGCACGGTGCCGTTCAC
>NZ_JAXMOX010000302.1:0-3960 GCF_034669605.1 Leisingera sp. | reverse complement strand
GTTTTCGCGCATCGGTGCCTTGCCGACGGCGGATTTATGGCCGCGCTTGTGCAGCCCCTCGCCGGACGTGTCGACGCTGAAGACGCAGAGGTTGTCCTCGATCCTCAGCTTCACCGTCAGTTCCGCGTCCTTGGTCACCGGCGCGCCGAGGGTCTCGGCAATTGCCTTTTCCACCCGCTGCGCGGCGGCGCCTGCGTGGTAGATCTTGGATTTCTTATTGGTGGAAACCTCCACCTTCACCGGCACATCCGGGCGCAGGACGCCGCCCCAGGGAAACTTGCGCGACCGCTTGTCAAGCTGGGCCAGGTGGAAGGCGCGGAATTCACCGATCCGGGCCAGCACCCGGGCAGCGCCGCGCACCGACAGGTTGGCGCGCCAGACCTCGGCCCAGCCCCCCTGCACCGTGACCCCGCCCGGAACCGCCTTGGGCGCGGCGAACCTCAATTCCTTGGCCTCGGCCAGCAGCGCCTGTTCCAGTCCCGGCGGTGCGGTGAGGAATATTTCGAATGTGCTTTCATGCGTCATGGCGCCTGCTTAGCCGTAAAGCCGAGGCGCGGCGACTGTTTTTTCAGCGACCGCATAGGGGGAAACAGCCGCAGCGCCACAACTGCTGATGCCGCAGCGCGGCATGCCGGACACCTGCCGGGAAGGCTGCTGAAGTCCGTAAATTTATCATTAGAAACAGACGACTAGTCGTTACTAAAAAATTAGTTTGACAACATATTCCAACTTATGAAAGCTCTATGCCAGTCAGGTGCAACAGGTGCATAACTGGCCTTAAGCGACTTTCAGGGAGGAAAGGATGCGTAAGTATCTTTTATCCGCAGCCGCCGTTTGCGCGATGGTTGCCGGATCAAATGGCTATGCCGACGAAATGGCGGCCCAAAAATGGATTGATGAAGAATTCCAGCCGTCGGTGCTGACCAAGGATGAACAGCTGTCTGAGATGCAGTGGTTCATTCAGGCGGCCCAGCCGTTCAGCGGCATGGAAATCAACGTGCTGTCGGAAGGCATCCCGACGCACTCCTACGAATCCGAAGTGCTGACCAAAGCCTTTGAGGAAATCACCGGCATCAAGGTGAACCACCAGATCCTCGGCGAGGGCGAAGTGGTTCAGGCCGTGCAGACACAGATGCAGACCAAGCGGAACCTCTACGATGCCTATGTCAATGACTCCGACCTGATCGGCACCCATTCGCGGCTGCAGCTGGCCTATAACCTGACCGACATGATGGCAGGCGATTTCAAGGACGTGACCAACCCGGGCCTGGACCTAGATGATTTCATGGGCACCCAGTTCACCACCGGCCCGGATGGCGATCTTTACCAGATGCCCGACCAGCAGTTCGCCAACCTTTACTGGTTCCGCAAGGACTGGTTCGACCGCGAGGATCTGCAGGCCGCCTTCAAGGAAAAATACGGCTATGACCTGGGCGTGCCGGTCAACTGGTCGGCTTATGAGGACATCGCCGAATTTTTCAGCGAGGACGTCAAGGAAATCGACGGCACCACGATCTATGGCCACATGGATTACGGCAAGCGCGCGCCGGATCTTGGCTGGCGGATGACCGATGCCTGGCTGTCGATGGCCGGTGCCGGTTCCAAGGGTGAGCCGAACGGCGTGCCGATCGACGAATGGGGCATCCGGATGGAAGCAGGCACCTGCAACCCGCAGGGCGCCAGTGTCTCCCGCGGCGGTGCCGCCAACGGCCCTGCAGCGGTCTATGCGATCCGCAAGTGGGACGAATGGCTGCGCAAATACGCGCCTCCCGGTGCGGCGTCTTATGACTTCTACCAGTCGCTGCCCGCTCTGGCGCAGGGCAACGTGGCGCAGCAGATCTTCTGGTACACTGCGTTCACTGCCGACATGGTGAAGCCGCAATCCGAAGGCAACAACACCGTGGATGGCGACGGCAACCCGCTGTGGCGGATGGCGCCCAGCCCGCACGGCCCCTACTGGGAAGAAGGCCAGAAGGTCGGCTATCAGGACGTGGGGTCCTGGACCTTCCTGAAATCCACCCCGGTGGACCGTGCCCAAGCGGCCTGGCTTTATGCGCAGTTCGTGGTGTCGAAGACCGTGGACGTGAAGAAATCGCACGTTGGCCTGACCTTCATCCGCGATTCTTCGGTAAACCACGAAAGCTTCACCGAGCGCGCCCCCAAGCTGGGCGGCCTGGTCGAGTTCTACCGCTCGCCCGACCGCGTGGCCTGGTCGCCGACCGGCGTGAACGTGCCTGACTATCCGAAGCTGGCCCAGATCTGGTGGCAGCAGATCGGCGACGTCAACTCCGGCGCCTTCACCCCGCAGGAAGCGATGAACCGTCTGGCCGAGGAGATGGACATCACCATGGCCCGGATGCAGCGTGCGGACGAGCAGGCGAATGTCTATGGCGGCTGCGGCCCGCGCCTGAACGAAGAAAAGGACGCGGAATGGTGGTATGCCAATGGCGGCGCCAAACCGCCGCTGGAGAACGAGAAGCCTGCAGGCCAGACCGTCAACTATGACGAGCTGGTAGCCCGCTGGGCGACTGAATAAACTCTCCTTCCGGTCCGGCCAGGCTGCTCATTGCCCGGCCGGGCTGAACCCAGGCCCCGGAGACCGGTTTCCGTCTTCCGAAGCCAGCTTCCCCCAAAAGACTGCGCGCCCTGCCCGCTCTCTGCACCTGCGCGCAAACAGGCCGCCTGCCGGAAAGTCAAAGCAAGATGGCACTCGAACTTAAGGGTGTGACCAAGCGCGTCGGCGCCATTCAGCACATCAAGGACACCTCGCTGGTGCTGGAACCCGGTCATTTCAACGTCCTCCTCGGCGCCACTGGCGCTGGCAAGACCTCACTGATTAAACTGATGGCGGGCCTCGACCCGATGGCCAGCGGCCAGGTGCTGATGGGGGGCGAGGATGTCAGCCGTCTCAGCACCCAGAAGCGCAACATCAGCCTGGTGCATCAGTTTTTCATCAACTACCCGCATATGACAGTGTATGAGAACATCGCCTCGCCGCTGAAGGTGGCGGGCATGGCGAAATCGGAACTCGAGGCCCGCGTCGAAGAAGCGGCCGATATCCTGCAGCTGAAGCCGATGCTGCACCGCCGCCCGCACGAGTTGTCGGGCGGCCAGCAGCAGCGCTGCGCCCTGGCCCGAGCGATTGCCAAGGAAAGCCGCGCGGTATTCCTGGACGAACCGCTGGCCAACCTCGACTACAAGCTGCGCGAAGAGCTGCGCGGCCAGCTGCCCGAGCTGTTTGCCGGCCGCGGCGCGGTGGTGGTCTATGCCACCTCGGAACCGGAAGAGGCGCTGCTGTTGGGCGGCAAGACCGCGCTGATGCGCGACGGGCGTGTGACACAGTTCGGCCCCACCGCCGAGATCTACCGCAACCCCGGTAATGTGGATGCGGCGCGGGTGTTTTCGGATCCGCCGATCAACACCGCCGAAATCACCAAACAGGGCCGCATGGCCCGTCTGAGGGCCGGCGTCACCTGGGAGCTGGCTGGGGCCGCCGCGAATCTCAGCGATGGCACCTACACCATCGCCGTGCGCCCGCACCACGTGCTGCCCATCGCCCGCGACAGTGCACAGGTGCAGCTGTCCGGAAAGGTTCAGGTGACCGAGCTGTCCGGCTCCGAAAGTTCCGCCCACTTCGACATGGGCACAGGAACAGGTGCCGGCAGCTGGGTGTCGCTGGCACACGGCGTTCACCCCTACCGCGTGGGTGAGTTGCACGATTTCTACATGGACCCCGCGCAGGCCTATTTCTTTGCCCCTGACGGCAGCCGCGCAGCGTGAGGCATAAATGGCTAAAATAACTCTCTCAAAACTGCGCCACAGCTATCTTTCCACGCCCAAGTCCGACTCGGACTATGCGCTGAAGGAGATTGATCTGGATTGGAACGACGGCGGCGCCTATGCGCTGCTCGGCCCCTCGGGCTGTGGCAAATCCACCCTTCTGAACATCATCTCGGGACT
>NZ_JAXMOX010000301.1:0-3961 GCF_034669605.1 Leisingera sp. | reverse complement strand
CCAGCCGCTTGTAGATGCCGCGCGAGGGGTCGCGAAAGACAATGTCCTCTCGCCCCTCGCCCTCTGCAAAATCCCCGGCGCTGAACAGATCGCAGCCGGTCACCTTGAGCTTGGTGGCCAGCTCCTTGACCACAAAGCCACTCGGCTCGCCCAAGAGGCTGTCAGCCAGCACCTTGGCCTGATCGTAAAGCGGTGCCACCAACCCGAACAGGTGGCCGTCAAACTCCACGCATTCGCCCACAGCATAGACATCCGGATCCGAGGTCTGCATCTGCGCGTTCACCTCGATCCCGCGCGCCACCTCCAGATGCGCGTCCGTCGCAAGCCGGGTTTCGGGACGGATGCCCACCGCCATCACCACCAGATCGGCACCCAGCGTCTCGCCGCTGTCCAGCAGCACGGCTTGCGCGCATTCTTCGCCCAGGATCGCCTTGGTCGAGGCCTGGGTTTTCACGGTGATGCCGCGTACCTCCAGATCCTTGCGCAGCAGGTATCCTGCGGCTTCGTCCAGCTGGCGCTCCATCAGGTGGCCCATCAGGTGCAGCACGGTCACATCCATGCCGCGCTCTTTCAGGCCTGCCGCAGCTTCCAGCCCCAAGAGGCCGCCGCCGATCACCACCGCCTTGCCGCCTTTGCCTGCGGCCTCGATCATCGCGTTGGTGTCGTTCAGATCGCGGTAAGAGATCACCCCCGGCAGGTCATGGCCCGGCACCGGAATGATAAAGGGGGCGGAACCGGTGGCGATTACCAGCTTGTCGTAAGCCACCGTACCGTTCTCCCCGGTGACAGTCTTGGCCTCCCGGTCGATGGCGGTGACATGCTCGCCAAAACGGCAGGTGACGCCATGTTCCGCATACCAATCATCGGAATGGGTGACGATCTCTTCATAAGCCTTGTCGCCCGACAGCACCGGCGACAGCATGATGCGGTTGTAGTTGCCGCGCGGCTCGGCGTTGAAAAGGGTGATGTCGTAGGCGCTGGGGGCAATCTCGAGCAAGTGCTCGATCACCCGGCCAGAGGCCATGCCGGCCCCGATGATGACGAGTTTCTGGGTCATGGTCTCACTCCGCTGCAATCTGGTTGGCGGCTGGTTTGCGCTTGGGTGTCGCGCCGTGTTCGTATTCCTCGAGGAAATCGAGCACCTCCTGCCGGTAGGTATAATAATCCGAATGCTCCAAGAGTGCCTTGCGGGTGCGCGGGCGCGGCAGGCCGACCTCGGTGATCTTGCCGATTGTGGCTTGCGGGCCGTTGGTCATCATCACCACCCGGTCGGCCAGAAGGATCGCCTCATCCACATCGTGGGTGACGCAAATCGCGGTGACCTTGGTGCGGCTCCAGACCTCCATCAGCACCTCCTGCAGCTCCCAGCGGGTCAGACTGTCGAGCATGCCGAAGGGTTCATCGAGCAGCAGCAGCTTGGGCGATAGCGCAAACGCACGGGCAATGCCGACGCGCTGCTGCATACCGTTCGACATGGCCTGCGCGGGCTTGTCCATCGCATCCGCCAGACCGACGCGTTCGAGGTAGTATTCCACCACGTCCTGCCGTTCGGCCTGGCTGGCCCTGGGGTAAACTTTGTCGACGCCAATCGCGCAGTTTTCCCGTGCCGTAAGCCAGGGGAACAGATTGGGCGACTGGAACACCACCGCGCGCTCCGGGTCGGCGCCTTCGACATGGCGGCGGTCGAGTTTAATCGCACCCTTGGAGATCGGGTTCAGCCCGGCGGCCATGGTCAGCACCGTGGATTTGCCGCAGCCGGAATGGCCGATCAAAGAGATGAATTCACCCTTGTTGATCTTGAGATTGAAATCCTCGACCACCGTCAGCGGCCCCTTGGGGGTCGGGTAGATCTTGTGCAGCTGCGAAAAGTCCAGGAAACGCTCCTCGGTCATCGACTTCGAGGCCTGGGCCACGGCCGCAGGCAGCCCGTGGACCGGGATCACATCCGGCAGGGTTCTGGTGCTTTCGATTTTGGCCTCAATCCCTGCATCCATCAGGCAGGAGGTCACCTCCTTCCGCAGGCGCTTGAAGGTCTCGTCGCTGTTCATGGCAGACCGCTCGCGCGGGCGCGGGATGCTTACCTCAAACTCTTCGCCCAGCGTGCCGTCGGGGTTCAGCGCGATGATGCGGTCGGCCAGCAGGATGGCCTCGTCCACGTCATTGGTGATCAGCACGCAGGTCTTCCTGTCCGCCTGCCAGATCATCTCGATCTCATCCGCCAGATTGGCGCGGGTAAGCGCATCCAGCGCCGACAGCGGCTCATCCAGCAAGAGCACTTCCGGGTCCATTGCCAAGGCGCGGGCCACGTTGACCCGCTGGCGCATGCCGCCCGACAGCTCCGCCGGGCGGCGGTGTGCGGCGTGGCCGAGGCCCACCATTTTCACGTAATGGTCCGCCTTGGCCTCTTTTCCGGCCTTGGGCAGGCCCGGAAAGACCGTGTCCACCGCGAGGGAAACATTGCCGCTCACCGTCAGCCAGGGCATCAGCGAGTAACTTTGGAAGATCACACCGCGCTCGCGACCGGGGCCCGTGACCTCCCTGCCCCTGAAGCTGACAGTGCCCTGCGACGGCCTCTCCAGCCCGGCCATCAGATTGATCAAGGTTGTTTTGCCGGTGCCGGAGAAGCCCAGCAGCACCAGAAACTCGCCCTCTTCCACCTGCAGGTTGATGTTGTTCAAAACATCGGTGCGGGTGGTGCCTTCCCCAAAGCTCTTGGAGACATTTTTGAACTCAAGAACACTCATGACGGATCACCTGTTGTTCGAAAAGGTAAACAGCGATTGCAGCGCGTACATCACCCGGTCCAGCAGGAAACCGATGATGCCGATGGTCAGCACCGCGACGATGATCTTGGCCAGCGACTGCGAAGAACCGTTCTGGAACTCGTCCCAGACGAACTTGCCCAGACCGGGGTTCTGGGCCAGCATTTCGGCTGCGATCAGCACCATCCAGCCGACCCCCAGCGACAGCCGCAGCCCGGTGAAGATCAGCGGCAGGGCCGAGGGCAGCACCAGCTTGGTGATCTTGGTCCAGGTGTTCATTTTCAGAACCTTGGAGACATTGACCAGGTCCTTGTCGATGGAGGCCACTCCCAGCGCGGTATTGATCAGCGTCGGCCACAGCGAACACAGCGTCACGGTGATGGCGGAGACCAGGAACGACTTGGCAAACAGCCCGTCATTGCTGGCATACATCGCTGAGACGATCATCGTCACGATCGGCAGCCAGGCCAGCGGAGACACCGGCTTGAAGATCTGCACCAAGGGGTTGATGGCGGAATTGGCCACCGGCGACAGACCGGCCAGGATGCCCAGCGGGATCGCCACCGCAGAGGCGATCAGGAAGCCGAAGAACACGGTCTGGATCGAGGTCCAGATCTGCTGATAGTAGGACGGCGCGCCGGTATAGGGGATATCTTTCACCCGTTCCGGCTGGCCGCTGTCGATAAAGCGCTGGTTGCGGGCCTCGACCTTTTCGGCATGGGCGCGCTGCTTGACGGCCTTGGCTTGGGCGTCCTGGTGCAGGTTCACCGCCTCGGCCCAGACCGCGGCGGGGCCGGGAATGGCGCCCAGCGAGGTCTGCACCTTGGGCGCCAATGTGCCCCACAGCAGCAGAAAGGCGGCAATGGCGATCACCGGCACCGCCAGCAGGCGCCAGAATTCCTTCATCTGCGCCTTGGGATTGTCGCCCGCGGCGGCTTTCAGAACGGGAGTGATCCAGGCCAGGCCAAAGACCTGAAGCCAGGCATCCAGCTTGTTGATCCGGGTAAACAGCCGCGCGCGGCGGGCTTCGGAGCTGAGCGTGTCGGGGTCGACAGTGGTCATGATGGGATCCTTTTCGGGGAATGCTGTGACAGGACGGCGGCGCGCTGGCCTTCGCAGGCCGCGCCGCCTGCCCGTCCGGTGTCAGCCCTGAACGGCGCTGCCGACGACGGTCTGCCCGGCTTTCAGGCCGATCGGCA
>NZ_JAXMOX010000300.1:0-4076 GCF_034669605.1 Leisingera sp. | reverse complement strand
CTTACTTGCAAAGTGCCCAGCGCGCCCTTCACCTGGGAGGCCGAAGGGGAAAGCAACCCGGCGGGCAATACCGCGCTGGAGGGGCTTTATATGTCCAACCGCATGTATTGCACCCAATGCGAGGCCGAGGGGTTCCGCAAGATCACCTATTACCCCGACCGCCCCGACGTGATGTCCACCTTCACTGTCCGCATCGAAGGCGACGAACCGGTGATGCTGTCGAACGGCAACCCGATGGGCCAGGGCGAAGGCTGGGCCGAATGGCACGACCCCTGGCCGAAACCGGCCTATCTGTTTGCGCTGGTGGCGGGCGATCTGGTCAACTACCCCGGCGGCTTCACCACCAGGTCCGGCAAGGATGTCGAGCTGAACATCTGGGTCCGTCCCGGTGACGAGGGCAAATGCGCCTTTGGCATGGAGGCGCTGAAGAAGTCGATGAAATGGGACGAGGACGTCTACGGCCTTGAGTACGACCTCGACCTGTTCAACATCGTCGCCGTGGACGACTTCAACATGGGCGCGATGGAGAACAAGGGGCTGAACATTTTCAATTCCTCCTGCGTTCTGGCCTCGCCCGAAACCTCGACCGACGCCAATTTCGAGCGCATCGAGGCAATCATCGCCCATGAGTATTTCCACAATTGGACCGGCAACCGGATCACCTGCCGCGACTGGTTCCAGCTCTGCCTCAAGGAGGGGCTGACCGTCTTCCGCGACGCCCAGTTCACCGCCGACATGCGCTCGGAACCGGTCAAGCGGATCGAGGATGTGATCACCCTGCGCGCCCGCCAGTTCCCCGAGGATGGCGGCCCCCTCGCGCATCCGCCGCGGCCAGAACAATTCCAGGAAATCAACAACTTTTACACCGCCACCGTCTACGAAAAAGGCGCCGAGGTGATCGGCATGCTGAAGCGGCTGGTGGGGGATGACAACTACTACAAGGCGCTGAGACTCTATTTCGAGCGCCATGACGGCCAGGCCTGCACCATCGAAGACTGGCTGAAAGTGTTCGAAGACGCCACTGGGCGCGACCTGCAGCAATTCAAGCTGTGGTACAACCAGGCCGGCACGCCGCGGGTGAAGGTGTCCGAAGACTTCGCGGACGGCACCTACACACTGACATTTGAGCAATCGACGCCCCCGACGCCCGGCCAGCCGGACAAGGCGCCGCGGGTGATCCCGATGGCGGTGGGCCTGCTGTCCCCCAACGGCAGCGAAGTGCGCGCGACCGAGGTGCTGGAGCTGACCGGGGCTAAACAAAGCTTCACATTTGGCGGCCTCGCCTCGAAACCCGTGCCGTCGATCCTGCGTGAATTCTCCGCCCCGGTGATTCTGGAGCGTGAAACCACCAACGCCGAACGCGCCTTCCTGCTGGCGCATGACACCGACCCCTTCAACCGCTGGGAAGCAGGCAACGCGCTGGCCAAGGAATCCCGCGTGGCAATGGTTCTGGATGGCGCCGCCCCGGATGCGGCCTATCTCGATGCGCTGGAAAAGCTGGTGCGTGACGACGATCAGGATCCGGCCTTCCGCGCCCTGGTGCTGACCCCGCCCAGCCAGGCCGACATCGCCCAGACCTTGCATGAACGCGGCTTCACACCCGATCCGCAGAAAATTTACGACGCGGCAGAGACCTTTACCCAGACCCTGGCGCAGCAGCTGGAAACCAGCCTGCCCCGGCTGTATGCTGCCACAACGGTGGACGGCGCCTATGCCCCGGATGCAAAAGGTGCCGGCAAGCGCGCCCTGAATGGCCGCATCCTGTCGCTGCTCACCCGTCTGGACGGAGGCGAACAGGCCGTGCGCCAATACGCAGCTGCGGACAACATGACCCAGCAATACGCCGCCCTCGCCGCGTTGATGAAAGCCGAAAAGGGGGATTCCCAATCACAGGCATTCTTTGACCAGTGGCAAGACGACCGGCTGGTGATGGACAAATGGTTTGCCCTGCAGATCGCCTGCTCCGCGCCACAGAAAACCGCAGCCACCGCGGCCGCCCTGACCAAACACGCTTTGTTCGACATGAAGAACCCCAACCGTTTCCGCGCAGTTTTTGGCGCATTGGCGGGCAACCACGCGGGCTTCCATCATGCAAGCGGCGAGGCCTATGCCCTGCTGGCAGACAACCTGATTGCATTGGACAAGCTGAACCCGCAGACCACCGCCCGTATGTGCGCCGCCTTCCAGACATGGAAACGCTATGGTACGGACCGGAAAGCGCTGCTCCGTGCCCAGATGAGCCGCATTGCCGGCGCGCCGGGCCTCAGCCGGGACACCAATGAGATGATCACCCGGATCCTGGATGCCTGAAACAGCCTCTCCGGCGGCGGGCTACAGCTTCTCCCGCCGGGGCCGCTCTCTGGCTGCGATGCTGGCAACTGGCGCCTGGCTGGCGGTACTGCTACTGTCGTGGCTGTTGCTGGATGCGGCCGTTTTGCTGGTGATCCTGCTGGCCCTGCCGGTTCTCCCCGCGCTTCTGGATCTGATCCGCAATCCCCTGTCAGGCCTCATGTTTTCGGGAAACCAAATCGAATGGTTCACCGGAGGCCTGACCGGCAAAGCCGAACTTGGGGAGATCGACCGTGTACGTTTTGACACCCGCTGGGATTTCTCAGTCCGCGCCACATTGATCCTGCGCAGCGGCAAGCGCATCCGCCTGCCGCAGGAGGCCACCCCGCCGCACGCCGAAGCAGACGCCGCATTCCAAGCCCGCGGCATCAAAACCGAACGTCATCATTTCGCTGCGTTCTGACGGCCCCGCCTGTAAATTTGCACATCAGCCGGCGCGCGCGCCGCTGCCCCCCGCGAATGTTCCCATTTAGGCGTGAACTTTCCCAGTGCCGCCATCTTTGCGCCCCAATGTCTGACGACATTGTGAGAAACGACAAGCTGCCACTCACCAGGAAGCGCAAATGCTCACAACCTCTCGACAGGCACGGGATCTTCTGTCCCGAATTTCAGGTCTGGTTTCCGACCGTGCCAAGCCTGCCGCCATTCCTGTTCCTGTTCCTGTCCCTGCTCCGCACCCAGCCCCGGCAGCGGAACTTCCGGACCGCCGCCTGGTAGACAGCCTGTCCATCCCGGTCTGCAGCGCAAGGGGTGATCCGGAGTGCATCCAGGCCCAGGACAGCGGCCAGTTTCTGGCCCGGCAAGAGCGCTGGGACGAACTGTCCCGGCAAATCCGTGACGCGGATCAAACCCGCGCCGCCGCCCGCTGCGGTCTGCCGCTGGCTGACCTCGTCGCCTATGGCGCCCGGGCTGATGTTGTGAACGCAACCGAACATGCTTTGGCGGAGGACCAGGATGCCTGCAGCCGCTCATTGATCCGCGGCCTGATGGCGTTTGAGGCGCTGCGGGCCGAGAACCGCCAAGATCCCTATCTGACGGCCCTGGTTGCCCTTGCCCATATCGACATCGGCTGGGCCTGGCGCGGGACCGGTGGTCAAACCGTGGCATCGCAGCCGAACCAGCGCCGCTGCGCCGCCCATTTCGACCGTGCCGCGGCCTTGCTGGATCCAATTGAAAAAGGCTGCCGGGACAGCCCGTTTCTGAAAGCCGCACGCTGTGCGCTGTTTGCCGGCCGCAACGCCGGGACGCTGCGGGTGGCGGACGAATTCGGCGCGCTGATTGATCTTGCTCCCGGCAACCACCGCCACATGCGCACACTCGGCGCCCATATGCTGCCACACCGGTCCGGCTCCTATGCGGCCCTCGAACTGGAGGCCCGCCGCACCGCGTCCCGCACCGCTGAAACCTGGGGGGCTGGCGGCTACACCTGGGTCTATTTCGACGCCATTTCCATTGACGATCAGGCCTGCGCCCGTGTTGACACCCGGCTCTTCCTCGACGGGCTGAAGGACATCGTCAATGCCAACCCCTCGCAGGAGATGGTCAACCTGCTGGCCGCCTATTGCACGGTTTCCCTGCGCAGGGGCCTGGGCCAGAATTTCCAGGCCGACGTGCCGCGGCTGAAGATTGCCGGGGCCGCAACCTGGCTGATCCGCGATCACCTGACGGAACTGCATCCGCTGGTCTGGGCTCATGCTGCCGAGGGATTTGACAACAGTGACCGCATC
>NZ_JAXMOX010000299.1:0-4096 GCF_034669605.1 Leisingera sp. | reverse complement strand
CTCAACCCGGGACGGAGGCAGAAAGCCGCCGCTGCGGACACGGGCGCGTTTCGCAGCCGGCTTCGGGCTTTGCGGCAGGGGATTGGTCAGCGGCGGCACATCAACCGGCTGGCAGTCGGCGAAATCTGTGGTGTGATCCAGCTGCATGTTCGTGTCCCTTCTGAGCGTCTTAGCCCGGCGTTTTGCCGTTGAAGCCATCAGGCCCCCGAATTGGGACCAAATTGGGGCGGGCTTGCGTCCCATTTCGGGATGGCGCGATTTTTTCGGGACAAAAACCGCGTTTTCAGGCGGATTGTTAACCCTTTGACGGGGCAGGCTGAGGATTTGTTAAGATTTACCGCAGGTTCGACGATCCGGATATTCGCCGCTCTGCAGGTGATTCCATATGGTTAACAAAGCGTTAACCGAAATTTATCTCGTTAACCATCGGGCCCGGCTGCTTGTGGATAACTGTGTGAACGCTTTGAATTCAAAGCAAAACGGGCGCCCGTCAGGCGCCCGTGTTTCTGGCTTAAGGTGGTAACCCTTAGGTATTACTGGCCGCAGGAGCCGATCAGCGCTTCATATTGCGTGGTGACCCAGCCCAAGGCCTGCTCCGGGTTGCGTTCCTCAATCTTGCCGATCAGGCGCTCGAACACTTCGGCCGAGCGGCTTTCGTCAACAATTGTAAAGCTCTGCCCGGTCATCACCACATTGTAGAGGAAGAAGGCGATTGCCACCAAAAGAATGCCGCGCAAGACGCCAAAGAAGAAACCCGTGCCCTGATCCAGTCCGCCAAGCGCGGAGCGCTGCACCAGGGTGGAAAACAGCGGCGTGAAAAACGAGACCACGATCAGCGCCAGTGCAAACACGGCCGCAAAGGCCGCAATGATCGACAATTCGCAGCTGTCGGCGATGAATTCGCCGATCACCGGGATCTCTGCCATCAGGGGTTCGACCTGCGGCGCAAAGATAAAGGCGAGCACGCCCGCGGCGATCCAGCCTGCGATGGCCATCGCCTCGCGCACCAGGCCGCGCGAATAGGCCAGCAGCGCCGATACCACGATGACCAGGGCCACGACCCCGTCGATGATTGTGAAACCTTCCATGTCCCTCGCCCGTTTGCCTGCGATATCAAATTTTTTGCGACCTTAGCCGGCCCCGAAGAATTCGCCAACAAAACCGGCCAGATCGCCGGACTTTCTCAAGTTCAGGCCGGTCACCGGCACGGTTTTGCTGCCGCCAGGGGCAATTGCCGCCGTGAAACCAAGTTTTTGCGCCTCTTTCAACCGGTTTTCGGTCTGCGGGGCAGGCCGGAGCGCCCCGGATAGCGAAATTTCTCCGAAAATCACCGTATCGGCGGGCAAAGCCACGTCTTCGCGCGCACTCAGCAGCGCCGCAGCCACCGCAAGGTCTGCCGCAGGTTCCGAGATCTTCATGCCGCCCGCCACGTTCAGATAGACATCCAATCCGGCAAACGGAATGCCGCAGCGCGCTTCCAAAACCGCCAGGATCATCGCCAGACGGGATGAATCCCAGCCCACAACAGCCCGGCGCGGCTGCGAATGCGGCGAGGGCGCAATCAGCGCCTGCATTTCGACCAGCACCGGGCGGGTGCCCTCGATGCCGGCAAACACCACCGACCCGGGCGACGGTTCGCCGCGTTCGGACAGGAACAGCGCCGAAGGATTGATGACTTCAGCCAGCCCGCCGCCGGTCATCTCGAACACGCCGATCTCATCCGCCGGGCCGAACCGGTTTTTGACCGCCCGCAGAATGCGGAACTGATGGCCGCGCTCACCTTCGAAATACAGCACCGTGTCGACCATATGCTCGACCACCCGGGGACCTGCGATCTGGCCGTCCTTGGTGACATGGCCGACCATGATGATCGACACCCCGTTGCGCTTGGCAAAGGTTGTCAGCTCATGCGCCGCCGCGCGCACCTGGCTGACCGACCCCGGCGCGCTGTCCACGTGATCGGCCCACATGGTCTGGATGGAATCGATAATCGCCAGCTGCGGCCTCTCTGCTTCCAAAGTGGTCAGGATATCGCGCAGGTTGGTCTCCGCCGCCAGCTGCACCGGCGCATCCGCCAGCCCCAGCCGCTGCGCCCGCATTCTGACCTGGGCCGAGGCCTCTTCGCCGCTGACATAGATGGTCTTGACCCCGGACTGGGCAAACCGCGCTGCCGCCTGCAGCAGCAGCGTGGATTTACCGATGCCGGGATCGCCGCCCACCAGAATGGCCGAGGCCGCCACCAGCCCGCCGCCCAGCACCCGGTCCAGCTCTCCGACGCCGCAGCAGCTGCGCGGCGGCGGGGTTTCCCGTGTCGCCAGATCGGTCAGCGGGATGGTGCGCCCGCGCTTGACGCCCAGCGACTTTTTCGAGGGGCCGGAGCTCAGCCCCTTGTCCTCGGAAATCGTGTTCCATTCGCCGCAGCCCTCGCAGCGGCCAGACCATTTTGAAAAGCTCGCGCCGCAGGCCGAGCAGGAGAAAGATGTTTTAGCCATGCCAGATCAGTGGCAGACGTTTCCGTTTTGTTCAAGAGGCTGCGAACCGGGACACGCCTCTGGGGCAGGTTACCGCGGCAGACGCGAGACTCTGCCGCGCGCTCCGGGTATCAATCCGCGCGGCGGGGCGGCTGGATCGGCACCACGCTGCCGGGTTGCGGATCGGTCCCGTCTGGCAGGCCCTGCAATTGCGCCGACAGCTCCGGCAGCAATTCGAACAGCTCGCCGCGCAGCCGCCCCAGATGCGATTTGGCGATGCTTTCCTCGATCTCCACATCGCGGGTCCATTGGCGCAGCTCATGCATGATGATCCGGGCATCCTCCAGCCGCGCCTTGAAGGTTTCCAGCTCCTCCTGGCGCTGCTGCAGAAACAGCCGGGCGCGGGCGACCTTGGCGTCAGAGTATGTTTCTGCCAGCTCATGGCTGACCTGGCTCATCTGCGACGCCACTTCCAGCACCTGCGGCTCCAGCCCAGCCAGATCAGGGTGCGACCGCAGAAAGGCCAGCCGCTCCTTCACCGCGTCGAATTCGGAGGCCAGGGTAAAGCTTCCGGCACGGTCGGCGGCATGGGCCAGTTGGTAGGCCTGCAGCACATCCTCCATCTGCAGGGAAAACCGCCGGTGCGAATTCTCCAGCGCCAGGATGCGGCCGCTGGCAGGCAGGAAAAAGGCCAGCATCACCGCCAGCGCCGTCAGGATGATTTGCGCTGCCATCCCGGCCTGGGGATGGATTTCGGCGCCGATCCCGGCCTGCAGGCTCAGCCAGGGCCAGAGGCCCGCGGCCGACATTCCGGTGGCCGCCAGCGCCGCCAGAGCGCCGCCGCAGATCAGCAGGAACGTCAGCCGCATGAAGGCGGTTTGGGCAGTGAACAGGATCGATTGAACGCCGGACATAGGTCCCCCTCCAGCAGCAATGCAACAGATGCAGGGCAGGCGGGCTGCGGGGGACACCCGTCAATCGGGTACAGCGTGCCGGACCCCTGCGATACAGGTGTTCGGCCCTACAAAATGGAGCGGTTCAGCGCCGGATCAAGCTTTCACCCCGGTGTTTTCCCAATCTTTGCAGAGCGTTCCGTCAGCAGCCCCAACGCCAGCGAGGCCAGAATGCAGGCGGTGAACAGATACAGGCCCCAGGCGGTTTCGATGGTGCCCAGCCCGATTCCCTTGGCAAGCGTGATGTAAAGCGCGATCAGAAAAATGTCGGCCATCGCCAGCTTGCCCAGCACATGCAGCACCGGCTGCACCTTGGTGTCCAAGAGATTCCACTGCACCAGCGCCAGGCCGATGGTCTTGAGGTAGGGGGCAAAGATCGCAAAGAAGGTGACAATCAGCGCCAGCGCCGCGTCACTGCCCCAAAGGCTCTGCAGGCCCGTAATCACTGAAATCTCGCTGAGGCCGAAGATCGGCAGCAGCCCCGCCCGCATCAGCGGCGCAAACCAGGCGACGGGGTAGAGGATCAGCAGCGACAGGGTGAGAAGGCGGAGGATCATGGCGGCTCGTTTGTGCAGTTCCGCCAAGACTTGTGCCTTTCGCGCCGGATTTGAAAGGGGGAAAACGCTGCGAACATCCAGCAGCCGGGCCGATTGCGGCCCGGGCAGCGCCTGT
>NZ_JAXMOX010000298.1:0-4128 GCF_034669605.1 Leisingera sp. | reverse complement strand
TCTATGCAAACGAAAAATCTGCGACCATCACCGCCGCGCAGGCAGGGGACGCGAAGATCGAATTTGTCGCCAAGGACGGCTCCGTCACCGTTCTGAAAGACGCCTGGACGCTGGAAGAGGGCACCGTGGCCGATGCCACCTTCCTGTCCGCCAAGGCGCTGGCCGCCTTTCTGGCCGAGGCCATCGCGGACACCAAGGCCGACGGCACCATGTTCTCGCTGCACATGAAGGCGACGATGATGAAGGTCTCCGACCCGATTATCTTCGGCCACGCGGTGAAGGCCTGGCTGGCGCCAGTGTTTGAAAAATTCGGCCCCCAGATGGAGGCCCTGGGCGTCAACCCGAATTCCGGCATGGGCGACCTGCTGAACCGGGTGAAGGACAACCCGGAGATCATGGCCGAAATCGATGCCGTGCGGGCCAAGCGGCCGGACATGTATATGGTGGACAGCGACAAGGGCATCACCAACCTGCATGTGCCGTCCGATGTGATCATCGACGCTTCGATGCCCGCGGTAATCCGCGCCGGCGGCAAGGGCTGGGACCAGAACGGCAACAAGGGCGACACCAACTGCGTGATCCCCGACCGCTGCTATGCCACGGTCTATGACGAGACCATCAATTTTTTCAAAGCCAATGGCGCGCTGGACGTGACCACCGCCGGTGCCGTCGCCAACGTCGGCCTGATGGCGCAGAAGGCCGAGGAATACGGCTCCCACCCGACCACGTTCGAAGCGCCCGCAGATGGCACCATCCGGGTGATTCTGGCAAACGGCGGAACGCTGCATTCGCACGACGTCGAGGCGGGTGACATCTGGCGGGCCTGCACTGTCAAGAAGGCACCGATCGAGAACTGGATCGAGCTGGCGATGGACCGCCAGCGCCTGACCGGCTCCGAGGCGATCTTCTGGCTGGACGCAAACCGTGCCCATGACGCCGAGCTGATCAACTATGTGAAACCGGCGCTGGAAGCGGCGGGCGTTGCGGACAAGTTCCTGATCCTGGCGCCGCGCGAGGCAACCCGCCAGTCGCTGGAAACGATCACCGCGGGCAACGACAGCATCGCCATCACCGGCAACGTGCTGCGCGATTATCTGACCGACCTGTTCCCGATCCTGGAGCTGGACACCTGGGCCAAGATGCTGTCGATCGTCAAGCTGATGCAGGGCGGCGGGCTGTTTGAAACCGGTGCCGGCGGGTCTGCTCCGAAACATGTGCAGCAGCTGGTTGAGGAAAACCACCTGCGCTGGGATTCGATGGGTGAATTCTGCGCCCTGGGGGAAAGCCTGAACTTCCTGGCCGACGCCAAGGGCAACGCCAAGGCCGGCGTGCTGGGCGCTGCGGCCGAAGACGCCACCCAAGGTATTCTCGACCACAACCGCTCTCCCAGCCGCAAAGTCGGCGAGCCGGACAACCGCGACAGCCACTATTGGTTTGCCCGCTACTGGGCCGAAGCTCTGGCGGCCCAAACCGGGGATGCGGAGCTGGCGGCGCATTTTGCCCCGATCGCTGAAGAGCTGGCGGCCAAGGAGGCGCAGATCCTGGCCGAGCTGGCCGCAGCCCAGGGCCAGGCGGCAGACATTGGCGGCTACTACCGCCCGAGTGCAGCGCTGAAGGCCAAGGTGATGCGCCCCTCGGCAACGCTGAATGCGATCATTGGCTGATCTTTCCGGACAGTCCGCAATAAATAACGCCCGGGGAAATCCCCGGGCGTTTTCTGTTTGCCTGTGACGGGTTCGCAGACGGATCAGAAGTCCTGCCACAGCTTCTTGGCTGCACTGCCGCCGGCCGCGGCAACAGGCTGCGGGGCAGGCTGCGGCGCGGTCTCCATGTTCCAGTCAGCGCTGCCGTGGGCGGTTTGCGCCGGTGCCCTGGCCGCCTGGGCCGGAGCTGCCGCAATGCCGCCGCCGGGGATTTTGAAATGCGCCACCAGATCGCTGAGCTTGGTGGCGTCGGTCTTCAGCAAATGGCCGGCCGCAGTGGCCTGTTCCACCATGGCAGCATTCTGCTGGGTGACCTGATCCAGCTGGGTGACACCGGTGTTGATCTCATGCAGGCCGGTGGATTGCTCGGCGGCGCCTTCGGCAATGCCGGAGACCAGCTGCGAGATATGGCTGACCTGCGAAACGATGCTTTGCAGCGCTTCGCCCGCCTTGCCGACCAGATCCACGCCGCGGGCGACCTGACCGGAACTGTTGCCGATCAGGGTCTTGATCTCCATCGCCGCGTCCGAAGACCGCTGCGCCAGCGCCCGCACCTCGGAGGCGACCACCGCAAAGCCGCGGCCCGCTTCGCCAGCGCGGGCGGCCTCCACCCCGGCGTTCAGCGCCAGGAGATTGGTCTGAAAGGCGATATCGTCGATTACCGAAATGATCTGCGAGATTTGCGCCGAAGATTCCTCGATCTCGGTCATCGCGGCGACGGCGCTTTGCACCACTTCGCCGCTGGTGCGGGCTTCGCCCTTGGCGTCTTCCATGGTGGCCTCGACGCTGCGGGCACCCTCAGCTGCCGATTTGACCGAAGCGGTCAGCTCATCCAGGGCGGCAGCGGTTTCTTCCAGAGTCGCGGCCTGGCTTTCGGTGCGGTGCGACAGGTCATCCGAAGCCTGGCTGATTTCAGCCGCACCGCTGCGGATGCTGCTGGCCGCGGCAATCACCTGTTCCACGGTCGCGCTGAGGTTCTGCGCGGTGGTGTTGAAGTCCTGGCGCAGCTGCTCGTAATCCTCCGGGAAGGAACCGGTGATCTGCGCGGTCAGGTCCCCCTGCGACAGGGCTGACAGTTTGCTGCTGAGCACACTCACGACATTGCTGCGCTTTTCATTGCGTTGCTGCTCGGCCCGCTCCAGATCCTTCTGGCGGATCAGTGCCTGGCGGAACACATCAAGGCTTTGGGCAATCTCGCCCAGTTCGCTGCGCGCAGTGGCATGGGGGATTTCGCTGTCTGTGTCGCCATCGGCCAGTGTCTGCATACGGGATTTGAGGCCATTCAGCGGACCGGTGACGCTGCGGGTGATGAAATACGCAGCAATCGACAACGCCACCAGGCTGATGCCCAGAAGGATCAGCGCCTCATTGCGCATCCGTGCAACGTCAGCCTCGATATCCGAGACATAGGCGCCGGTGCCGACGATCCAGCCCCAGGGTTCATAGGCCTGCACATAGCCGATCTTGGCCTCGATCACCTCGGAGTCCGGTTTCTTGAAGTAATATGTAAGCTCCCCTGCCCCTTTGGCGGCAGCGATCTTCTCCAGCTCCCGGAACACTTTGATACCGGTCACATCCTCATAGGCGCCCTGGTTGGTGCCGTTCCAGGCGGGCACGGTCGGATGCGCCTGCACCACCAGGTCGTGGTCAAAGACAAACACGTAACCCGAATCGCCAAAGCGCAGCGCCGTCAGGCGCTCGCGGCCGATATCACGGGCTTGTTCTTCGGTGAAGCGGCCGTCTTTGACACCTTCCTCCAGATCGCGCAGCAGGCTGACCGCAGTGTCTGTGACGTTGTGCAGCTCAGTATAGCGCATTTCATAGGCGTTTTTCACGGATTGCGACAGCAGCAGGAACGTCAGCACAGCCGTCAGGCTGAGAGCCAGCGCCGCCAGCGCATAGATCCGGACAGGCAGACGGTACAGAAAATCGGGAAGTCGGGGCATCAGTGCGGAACCTTCATTGCGTGAATGTTGCCTGCAGGTTTAAACCGCACCCTCTAACAATTCCCTAGCCGGATGCAGATTTCCACCGCTTTCAGCAAGCTTCACGCCGCAAACCGGAAAGGCAAAGACCCGCCCTCCCCCTGGCGCCCACTCCGTTTCCGGTCCGGGATGCCTGCGGCAAAGCCGCGATCCAGCACGTTAGGCGCGCTGTTGAATCTGTGGCCGCTGCCGGGTGTTGCCGCCGTCCATTGCCCCCGGGCCAATGGCGGCTGGAGGATTGCGGCGAAAGCCTGTTTCCGGCCTGTTTTTTTTGAACTGCCGAACGCAAAACCGCCGCTGGCGTTATGCGCAGCGGCGGTTTTGTGTATAAGCATCGTTGAGAGAGATTTGGATTTTACTAGGTTTGGCGGTGACCTACTCTCCCAGGGCTTGAGCCCAAGTACCATCGGCGCGGCAGTGCTTAACTTCCGGGTTCGGGA
>NZ_JAXMOX010000297.1:0-4188 GCF_034669605.1 Leisingera sp. | reverse complement strand
AATTCCGGGTCACCGTGGCATGGGACAATAACACTCTTTCGAAAGTATCCGAAGGGGTCGCCCGCCCGTGGATCGCAAAGGCGGAGGTGCGAGGCATCGAGGCAAAAAGTCCCGCGGTTGTGGCGGAGCTGCTGAAGGAAGCCCAGACCGCAGAGCAAGAGCGGCGCGAGCTGGCGGCGCGGGAGCGGGCAGAACGTGAGCGCGAAGTATCGGATTGGCGGGACAGCATCCGTGCGAAAGTCCCGGCCGAGGCTAAGGCAGTGATCGTGGCGGAGTTCGAGCAGGACCAATCCGACAGCATGACCGACTATTTCGCCACCACCACCACGAAAACGGTCATTCTTGCTTTTTCCCGGCACACGCGGGACTTGTTCCCAGAAATGCGCAAGGCTGCCCGCAACTACGAGGCAACCGCGCACCTAGCCGAGGCTGGCGCAGACGCAGAACACCGGGAAAAATACAGCATGGGTGCCGGGTACTACCTGAAGGCCAGTCATCACTATTCCGATGGCTGGAAGGTATCTAAGCGACCGATCACCGGCCAGAGCAACGACCCGGCAGCATATGTCCCATTCGGTGAATGGTCGGTGCCGGAGGGACAGCCCTTTGCGACCGGAAACGCCGAGCGACGCACGGCGGAGCCTAAAGAAGCGGCCACGGCCACAGATGCGGGCGGTTTCACCATCGAGGAGCACACCCACACGAAACGCGGGTTCCAAATGTGGATTGTCAGCCCGAAGGTGCACGCGCCCCAGGAAACTTTCAGCGCTTGGCTGGCAACGGCGAAGGAGCGCAAAGGCTGGTATTCCCGGAAATGGGGCAGCACCCCGGCGGGCTTTGCCTTCAAATGTCCCGAAGTGGCGAAAGCCTTTGCCGACGAACTGGCCGGATGAGGATTGGCCGCAAGTGGTGGTGCACAGGCTGCAAAGCCTGGCACCCGCTCAGCCGCGACATTGAAGGACAGACCACCGCAGGCAGCTGGTGCGGCGCTTCAATCCGCAAGGCGCTGAAAGAGCGCCGGAACGACATTCCATTTACCCATGAGGCCGACAGATGAACGCCCACAATACCCCCGCCGCCGCTCATTCCATGCCAGCGCTGCAACGCAGCTTGCGCGAGATCGTGGAAGAATACGAGCAGAAGGCCGAGGCCATCCCGGCCGAGCTGAACCATTTCAAGGCAGCGGCCACCGCGCTTGAGTCTGCGTCCTGCATCGGCGGCAGCTTTGGCGGCTCGATCTGGAGCGGCGGGCGCTATGGCAGTGCGCCCACGGTCTGGGAAAAATCCATGCGGGAGGCGTTGCGTAAGTCCGCTTGGAAACACGTCTATGACGGTTTGAACATCAAACTTGTTGCCAGCGCCAAGGACCGAAAACGCTTTGAAATGGCGATGGAAAACCCGCCGGAATTCACCCTGGACAACATCGCCGCAACCTTTGGCGACTATGTAGCCAGCCCCCGGCATCACATCCTAAAAGGCTTGGCGGAATGCTTCTGTGATCTGGATCCGGCCTACCGGAGCCATTCAAAGGTGAAAATCGGTGTAGAGGGCTTGCCCAAACGTATCATTGTGCAATCAACCGGCGGATATGGTTCCTGGGGATGGGAGCGCGTGCGCGATACGCTGAATGCCCTGAACGTATACCGTGGCAAGCCGCATATCGGGCATAAGGATTATTCCGGACTGCTGGACGATGCAGAGGAGCATGGCGCAAGCTATCATGATGGTGTTGAGATCCGGCGCTTTCAAAATGGCAATGCCCACCTGTTCTTTGGCCCGGAGACCCTTCGGGAAATCAATTTGGCCTTGGCAGAATTTTATGGCGACACCCTGCCCGACAGTCCGGAAGCCGCGGCCAAGAAGCACCCAGGCACAGCAGTTTCAAAAAATCTGGCCTACTACCCAACGCCCCGCGCGGTGATTGATACCGTGTTGCGCAAGCTCGATCTGCGCGGCGAACCGGCAGTTTTGGAACCGTCCTGCGGTTGCGGCCGGATCATGGATGCGGTGCGGGAAACCAACCCCAAGGCTCGGATTACCGGCGTTGAGTATGACAGCGGGCGGGTGCAGGAGAGCCGGGCCAAGGGCCACCAAGTTTACCAGGCGAATTTTCTGGAGGCAGCGCCGAACCCGGTTTTCGACCTGGTTATCATGAACCCGCCATTTAACGGCACCCATTGGCGCAAGCACCTGGACCACGCCCGCAAGTTTCTGAAACCGCATCCGGAAGGGAAACAATGGGGCGGCGGTGTCCTGGTCTGCATCTTGCCGGCATCGGCGCTCTATGACGGTCACTTAGCAGATCTTGGGCTTACCTCGCACCGTGATCGAGGATGGCAGGATTTACCAGTTGCCAGCTTTGCCGAAAGCGGCACCAACATTCCGACGGGGTTTCTAATCCTGGGTCCAGCCTGACAGCTGGCTTTTACAATTTTCCTTGTGGTGAGGATCCACCTAGCCCCGCTCCGGCGGGGTTTTTCTTGGCCGGGGTCTTGTTGCCCTGCAGCACCGGGGCAGTAGCCCCGCTACTGCAGGACTGGCGCTACCCGCGCAGGGAGGGCCGTATCTACGGCCCTGTCGGACGCGTGAGATTTGCGTCCTTGCTCCATCCCCAGGCGGCAATGTATTTGGTCGGTCATGAGAGAGTGGCCGTATACCATCCCGCAAGACCTCAAAGAGGCTATGGAAGTTCATGCCCAGGAAGATTGGATGACACCTTTCCGATCCTGGGCCAAAAAGCACAACCTGCGCCTCAAGATCCAGTGGTTCCCCGAACTGGAGAGGAAAGCCGCGGAGCTTCTTCAATGGCGGTGGCCTCCCGGCCATCAGGACAGGTGGATGGTGATCCGCGAGTGGTTAGTTGGTAAGGATGTGCCACCTCCAAAACAGCTACCGAGAGAGCCAGAAATTCCGCGACCTCCAATTGGGCATTGAACGTAACCATTCAGAAAATCGGCATTTGGGGGGCGAATGACGAGCGCAAGTAAGATCGAGGTGAAGAGGCTGCCAGACGGCCAAGTGAGTGTACGCAAAGGCTCTTGGCGCGATGTATTTCCGGAAGAGCGACGGGGAACCTGGGCAGCATGGAATGAGCGGATGCACACACAATATGGCTACCCTGGATACTTGGAAATGGCCGCGGCTTTGCGAAAACTAGAACCAATGATCGAATGAACACGCTTGCTTAGTCAGAGGGCGCGTGAGACTATAGGATACTGACTAGGCACAAAGCTGGGGGGAGGGATCTCACCCCTCCCCTGGTTAGTTCCGTGTCATTACAAACTTTAAGGGGTGTGTGTCTTGGCGGATTTGCACCCCTTTTTGTCTGCCCTTTGATTTCGGACCTCCGCTGAGTTCACTTTCTCAGTTTCAGTACCAGGGCTATGATGCTTGCCAGAGATCCCGCAAAATACAGGCTCTCTTTCAGCAGCCCCACGATCGTTCCGATCATGGTATCTAGCTCTCCCTTCCTTCCTATCAGTTGTCGCAAGCTCTTTGGGTGGTCGAGATTCTGAACCTACCTCAGAGCAATTTTTCTATTACGTGGCTGTATTCGCTAACTTCGTTACCTCCTCTCTTGATGACGAAAGAATTCCGCTCACATCCCTAAGGAATGCGTTGCAGTAATCCTGCTGCTTAGTTCTGATTTTGCTCGGCGCTGCTTCTGGCGGTGTTACATCCGGCTGGCCGCTCTTGGCGGTGGCCTGCGCCCGGAAACCAAGGCCATCAGCGTCGTCTTACTTACTCTTATATTTACACCAAGAACGGACTTACTCCTATCTGAAAGTGGTGTACTTTTAATTAATTGCCGGAATCTTTAACCGGATATTTACAAGTTTGTGACGGCCCAGCCGCTCACCATCCCGCCAGTGTTTTGGCAAATCCCGTGCTAGAGCACGGGGCCGCGCCCTAGTCTGGCGCCGGCAGGCGGCACCAGACCGGAGCCCCCCCTGCCCTGTTCTCCCTGCGGCCCGGGTGCGCCGGAACCTGTCTCTACGAGCCAGCTTGCCGCCGCGGCCGCACGGTCGCCCCAGGACATGCGGTCTCCGCCCTGCGGGTAACGGTCGTTCGCTGCGCCTTTTGCAATAGACAGAAGAAATCCGCGCGCCTCGCGCGGATTGCATGTTTCAGGGGTCGTGGCAGGGCATCACCGGGCTGCGCCCGCTCCTCCCTGCCCCGGCATCTTTC
>NZ_JAXMOX010000296.1:0-4214 GCF_034669605.1 Leisingera sp. | reverse complement strand
GTGCTGCAGGCCGATGGCTATGAGGCGGCGCTGGCGCAGCTGCAGGCGGCAGGGCCGCTTGATGGCGCGGTGATCGACATGAGCATGCCGGGGCGCGGCGGCTGGGAGACCCTGGCAGGCCTGCGCAAGATCCAGCCCGGGCTGAAGGCGGTGATGATGAGCGGCTTTGCCATCAGCGCCGTGGCGGCGGGGTTTCCGGATCTGTCCGAGGTTCCGGTGCTGGACAAACCGTTCACCAAGGAAAAGCTGTACAGGGCGGTTTTCACCTGAGGCCGGGGGCATTGGAGCCGGCGGAAGGCTCCCGCGCCCGCAGGTGCCCCTGACGGGGCTCCTTGGCAGCCTTGGGCCCGGCGCCGCGCGGGCGCGCGGCGGGGGGCGCCCGGCAGGAACGTTACATATTACTGCGGACAAAAGCCGGTCAGCCGGCCCTGCGGGGGCTGGCGTCACCCAGCAGCCAGTCGCGGACCCGTTCGATCCGGCTGGTGCCTGCCTTGGCCTGCGGTGCAAGCAGGCAATAGGCGCTGACGGGTGTGCAGCGGTGGGGATGGGCCTGGATCAGCGTGCCCTCGGCCAGCTCGCGGCGCACCAGCAGCGCCAGCAGGCCGGGAGCGGCAACGGCAATCAGCGTTTCCGGCATCAGCAGGTCCGCGCGAAAGCCCGGCCAGGGCGGATCGCCCTGCACGATGGCCAGATCCACCAGGCTGGGATCCACCTGGGCAGTGTTTCGATAGGTGATGGTATTGACGGTCAGCCGCGGCTGACCAGCGTCGGACAGGTGCCGATATTCAGCGCGCCGGAAGGATTGTCCCGTGTGCGCAGGCGGTAGAAGGTGGCCTCCAGCGCTTCCAGTTGCGGTGCCAGTTCCTCCAGCAGCATCCGTCCGGCACCGCTGAGCTGCACCCGATGGCGTTCGCGCTTGAACAGGGTTTGGCCGGTCAGCGCCTCCAGGCTCTGGATCTGGCGGCTGAAGGCGCTTTGCGACAGGTTCATCTCCCGGGCGCCCTGGGCAAAGCTGCCGGAGCGGGCGGCGGCCTCGAAGCACAGGAGGGCAGAGGCGGGCGGGATCTTGCGGCGCTGGAGGAGTGCCTGAAGTGCGAGGCTTTCATGGGCGGCTGGCAGGACCAGGGCTTTGCCGCGCTGCCGCTGACCCGGCGCCCCGGGCAGACCGAATGGAGCGCCAATGATCTTTCGGGCCGCTACTGGCTGCGCGCCGATGACCGCTATGTCGAGGAGCCGCGCGAGGCGGCAGGCGCCTCAATTCTGGGGGCATTGGCTGTACCCGGTGCCGGTGAGGGATGATGGTGCGCTGGACCCCGGCGCGGTCGCCGGGGCGCGGCGCCGGGCTGGCGGCGCATCTGGAGGGGGCGCGGCTGTTCAATGCCACGGTGGCGCTGGGCTGTGCCGCGGCAGGGCTGGCCGGGTTGATGGATACGGTCTCGGTCTGCCTGTCCAAAGGGCTGGACGCGCCTGCGGGGTCGGTTCTGGCGGGGCCGGGGGATCTGATCGCCAGGGCGCGGCTCCGGAAAACTCGAATTTTCCAGCCAAAATTCTTTGAAGAATTTTCGGCGCCCGGACGCGCCGTCAGATTTCCTTCCGCGCCCTGAGGGCTGCCGAGATGGTGCCGTCATCCAGATAGTCCAGCTCACCGCCGATCGGCACGCCCTGGGCCAGCGAGGTCAGCCTGACCTGCCCCTGCAGCTGATCGGCGATGTAATGCGCGGTGGTCTGGCCGTCGATGGTGGCGTTGAGCGCCAGGATCACTTCGCTGACACCTTCGGTTGCCACCCGGTCGACAAGCCGGGGAATGCGCAGATCTTCCGGCCCCACCGCGTCCAGCGCCGACAAGGTGCCGCCCAGCACATGATAGCGGCCCTTGAACACCAACGCCCGCTCCATCGCCCAGAGGTCGGCCACATCCTCGACCACGCACAGCTCGCCGTTGGCGCGCTCCGGATCGGTGCAAAGCGGGCAGATCTCGCTGGTGCCGATGTTGCCGCAGTTGAGGCACTCGCGCGCGGTGGCGGCGACTTCGGTCATCACATCGGCCAGGGGCGTCAGCAGCAGCGCCCGCTTGCGGATCAGATGCAGCACCGCGCGGCGGGCAGAGCGCGGGCCCAGCCCCGGCAGCTTGGCCATCAGGGCAATCAGGTCGTCGATGTCGCTGGTGGAGTTTCTGATCATGCCTCGGACCTTTTGGTTCTTTGCCATATAGGCCACCCGGGACAGCGGAGCGCAAGGGCCGCGCGAAAAATGTTCGGGGTTTGTTTTTCCGCGAGCCGGGGGTATGCCTTGGCAAGGTCGGCGGAGGGATCGCGATGGCAGGTGCGGCAGAGCAAACGGAAAACGGCTCTGGGCTTCTGCGGTTTGCCCGGCTGACAGAGGTGCCGCCGCAGGAGATTGCCCGCCATATGCGCGACCCGCGGATGGCGGAACATATGCCGTTGCTGACCGGGAGCTGGGATGAGGCCGCGGCCAGGGAATTTGTTGCCGCCAAGGAGACCTGCTGGCAGCGCGACGGCCTGGGTCATTGGGCTTTCTTGCGCGGGGATGCATATCTCGGCTGGGGCGGATTTCAGAAGGAGGGGAGAGAGTGGGATTTCGGGCTGGTGCTGCGGGTGGGCTGCTTTGGCCTTGGTCCCGCCATTACCTGCAAGGCGTTGGCGTTCGCCCGTGAAGATCCGCGCATACCTTATGTGACTTTCCTGCTGCCGCCGACACGTCGCCACTTGCGCCCGCTGGCGCGGCTGGGGGCGGTGCAGACCGGGGAGGTGCAATACGAGGGGCAACGTTTCCTGAAATTCCGGCTGGAGACTGCTTGAGGCGAGCAAAGAAAAAGGCGGCTCCAGCCGGGCCGCCTTTTGAATGTTGGCTGTCCGGGATCAGAACGGCAGCTTGATGTCCTTGGGCAGGCCCATGCTTTCGGTCAGCTTGGTCATCTCTTCCTGCGCCTTTTCCGCGGCCTTGCCCTGGGCGTCCTTGATGGCGGCCAGGATCAGGTCCTCGACCACTTCCTTGTCATCGCCATTGAAGATCGACGGGTCGATATCCAGGCCCTTGAGGTCGCCCTTGGCGGACGCTGTGGCCTTGACCAGGCCGGCACCGGCCTCGCCCGTCACCATCACATTGTGCAGCTCTTCCTGCATCTGGGCCATCTTGCCCTGCAGTTCCTGTGCCGATTTCATCATCTTGGCCATGTCGCCAAGACCGCCGAGGCCTTTGAGCATCTGAAGTCTCCTGAGATTCCGGTTTGGAGCGTAGATACGGGGGCTGGGGACGTGAAACAAGGGGGAAGGTTCACCGGATTCGGGGAACATGGCACCCTTCTGCCCGGCCGCAAGGCCGGGCAACGCCTGTTCTGCCCCCACCCAGTCCCGCCGGGACGGGCACCGCCCTGGCCGGCTGAACCGGGGGCTGGAACAATCTGCAGGGAGATGGCCGCATACGCAATTTGTTTGCGGCGGTGCTCAGCCGTCCTCGAACGGGTCCCATTCGTCTTCCACCTCGGGCAGGGCTTCGGCGGCGACTTCGGCAGCCAGCTCCTGCGCTGTGCGGATACGCTTGATCTTTGCTTTGGGGAAGCTTTCCAGCACCGCCTGCACCAGCGGATGCGCGGCGGCTTTCTCGCGCAGGGCGTTCTCGGCGGCGTCGCGGAGCTCGGCAATGGTGGCTGCGTCCCCGTCCGGTGCGATGGACACCACCCAGCGCGCCCCGGTCCAGTTCTGCAGCGCCGAGCCAAGCCGGGCCGCCAGGTCGCGCGGCGCCTGTGAGGACGGGGTGAATTCGATCCGTCCCGGCTGGTAGGAGACCAGGCGCACGCCGCCCTCAACCTCGACCAGCAGCTTCACGTCGCGGTTGGTGCGGATCAGCTCGACCACATGTTCAAAGGACGGATAACGGGCCAGCGCGGAACTGACCTGCGGCGCCAGGGCCGCAACAGGGCCGGAGCCGCCTTGCGCCGCCGGCGCGCCGCCAGCGGGTCCGCTCTGGCCGCCGTAACCGGAAGGAGCGCCGCCGCCGCCCCCCAAAGCGGACGCACCCATGCCTTGCATCGGTGCGCCGCCGCCGGGGCCATTCGGCGGCGGGGGCGGCGGCGGGGTGTCCTGCAGCTTGCGGATCAGTTCTTCGGGCGAGGGCAGGTCGGCCACATGGGTGAGGCGGATCACCGCCATTTCAGCCGCCATCATCGCGTTGGGGGCGGCGGCCACTTCCTCCTG
>NZ_JAXMOX010000295.1:0-4216 GCF_034669605.1 Leisingera sp. | reverse complement strand
CTTTAAACTCGTCTGTGAACGTCCGCCTCGAGTGTCCCATTCCATGTTCCTTTCTTGGACAGGGGTACTTTACCCCGGTGTCCGGGAACAGGAACGAAGTTCAAGATCTGTCGACTTTGCAAAGGTCACTTCCTGCGCGTTCCTGCCGTCCAACATACGCGCAGCGTCCCACTCTCCCTTGCAGGAACGCAACACTAGGTGACCTTCCGCCGATATCAAACATTAAACCTCTCGTCCGGGTTGTCGCGTTGCAAGATCCCGGCAACGACAGGATCTTCCCGCAAATCCAGCCGCCTTCGGCATTCCGCCACAGCCTCAGCATCCCGGGCAATTTCCATTCGGCGCTCATGCAATGCGTCCTCAATGATCTCTGCGATGATTTTCAGAAGGATTTCGAGCAGCGACATTGCTGGTTCAAGCCGGGCGTGCATCTTCAGAGGCAGCGGGCGTTCCGCAGCATCGCGCGGGCCATGCACCAGCCTGCCGCCATCGCCTTTTCTATCGGGGACCCAACGCAGCTGATCTCTTCGGATCAGTTCCAACCCCAAATAAAGTGCCTCAGCCCGTCCCAGTACTGCCCCCGCCTCTTCTTCCCGGAGGCTTTGTTCAGCTTCCCGCTCTGTCAAGCTCGCTTCCCGCAGCCGGATCTGCTCTGTTTCCTGTTCCAAAACCCGTTCCCTGGCTTCAACCTCCATCTCCCGACACGACACCGTTTCTTCTCTTGCCGTGACCTCTGCCTCTTTTTTCTTCAAAGAATTTTCTTCCGCCGCAACGCGGCGAGCCTGCGCTTCCAGCGCCTGCTCTCTTTCCTCCAGCTTGGTCTCGAACCGAAGGTTCGCCAGCTGCTCCTCCGCCCGGGCTTTGGCACCGGCCTTGCGCGCAGCGTATTGCTTGGTGGTCAGGCGCTCGTGGCCTGGCCCTTTCCGGAGAAGCCCGCAGGGCTTGCCAACCGCTTCGTAGTAGCGGTCTTGAAAGGCTTTCATCGCCGCCGTGAAAGCGGCCTTCTCCGGGTTCTTCCCGGATCTTTTCTTCCGGGCGGCATGCAGATGGCGCCCGTTCTCTACCGACCAATCTTCGAGTTTTCTGGCATTGCCGGCCTCGACCCTGGCGCAAGCGGCCTCCCATTCAGCCAATGCCTTTTCATGCTTTGCCATATTCTTTTTCTGGGTGACTCGGTTCTTGCTGGGCCGCGGCTTCTTCGGCTTTTTGGGTTTCGGCAGCAATTCCGGCTTCGGCAATGACGAAAGCGTCTGCGGCTTGTCGTGCGCGGCCCGGTATACCGCAGCCGCCGCCTTCCCCACGTGCAGCTTGTTCGCATCCAACCGGGGATCGCCCGCATTCAGTGCGAGGATGTGCATGTGAACATGCGCCTCATCCAGGTGAATGACCCCAGCGAAGGCGACGCCTTGCGGCATCCGCTTCCGGAAATCCCGCGCAGCCAAGTCCGCCCACCGGGCGATCTCCTTCTGGTGCCTTGCCCGATCCGCCAAGAAATCCTTGGACGGCATGGGGTGTGAATGGATCTCAGTGTACAATGTCGGCGCATCGGACCGCAGACTGCGGCTGTAAGTTTTTCCGGATTTCGCGGTCACGGTTTCCCGGATTTCGCTGCAGCGCCGATCGTGCAGAGCCTTAAGATCACTGAGGGCCATCGCCCCTTGGCTCAGAACCGGCAGCGGCGCGCGCGGGTTTTCGACATGCATGGAGAAGTCCGGGTTGCGCTGCGCTTCCTCAAACACCTGACGCGCACAGTTCCACTGATCTTTGGTTCCCTTCACCTTCCTTGGCTTGCGGGAATAAGTTTCGATATGGACGAATTGGTATGCCATTTCGCGGTACTCCTTTTTTCATTGAGTACGCGACCTCGGCGAAAACGCAAAAGCGGATCCGCCCCATAACACCCTGTAAATTATCGGGTTTCTGTTGCCATATTGTTTTTCTGAGACTTGGGGCAGTATAAGATGGTGCGCCGCACGCGCCCAAATGCTCCCCATAGGGACAGACTATATGTAGCTGAAGCTACCTCGTCTGCCCCTGACGCCGGGGAGGCGCTCCAGCAGCCCTGCGGGTGCTTGCGCGGCCGGTGCCCCGGCCTTGCATTTGAAATGTATAGATTGGCTTGTTACCGCCACCTGCCGGTGTCCGGGAAGGTTGGCCTTGGTTCTCCAGACGAGCCCAAAACCTTGGGGCTTTCTTGAGACATTTCCTCGGACGCCCTCCTGACCCCGCCCTGCCGGGGGCCAAGAATGCCTTATTGTTTCTCGATAATCTGGATGAATGTAGCGCTTATCTTTTTCGAAGCAGACTATTCCTCGACGTCTATGCCGCGATCATGACACCACTGCTTAAGCATCCTCCGGATCATGGCTGGCCGTGTCGGAAGGTCTTCTTCATTTCGCCTCTGAGCATCAACAACTTCGATCATCTCGCGCGGCAATCGCAGGTTCACAGCTTCCGTATCGACCGCCGGTCTTCCTCTGGTTTTTTTTGCCATGCCAGCGAATCTCGTATTGATTTTTGGTTTTTTGGTACCATATAATAGCGAGCGTAGGCAAGGGCTCCACCCCTTGCTTACGCCCTAATCACACTGATCTCGGCTGAGGAGACCAACATGACTATCGCACCTGTTATCACGCGCTCGAGCGCGGCAAAAGACCTGCGCCCAGCATTGCCCTGCCCGATTTCCGACGAGGGTACTACCCCGATTTCCCGGACATTCACCGAGCTGATCGACGCGGTGGAGTCCGCCATCGAGCTGGAGCGCGACCTGTCGCATTCGATGAGCTGGGACCCGGCCACGTCTGGCTTTGCCGAAGCCGCCGAGAACCAATGGCAGGATTGCCTGCGGCTGGCGTCTGATGTCTTCTCAGCTCCGCCGTCCTCGTCTTGCGACCTGCCGCTGCAGCGCATGAGCATGCTGCTGCATTTTCTGATCGAGGCCACAAGCCCGGACGAGGCCCAGCATCTTCAGCATCTGATGTATGAGCATCGTGAGCTTTTCAGCACGGAAGATCCCGGTGCCCGCCAGGCGCTGAACCGGGCTGCCCGGCACGTTTATGCAATCGTTGAGATGGCCGCGGCGGCGCAGGACTTCGCGCCGGTCTGACCCCGCCCCTATTCCCCATGACATAACCTGGCCTGGCCTCCCGCAGCGGCACTGCCCGCCTGCGCCCGGTCTTGCCGTGTCCAATCCTGTTTCCCCCGGCAGGCGCTGCGCGCGCCCGCCGTCCCCTGCCCTTTTGCCTGACTGGAGCTTTTCATGACCCAATCCGCAACTCAGACGTTTCCGCTCACCATCCATGCCCACTGGCGCAACGCCGCCGCAAGCAAAGGCTTCGACATCCTCAAGCGCATCCGCGACCGTTACCACCTGCTGCTGCGCTGCCAGACCTGCGGGGCAACGCACATGAGCAAGGTTTTCGTGCTGATGAACAACCAGCCGCAATGCCCGCATTGCATCGAAGCGCGCTGGCAAGGTGATGCCAAGGCCGCCGGTCTGCAATGGGCCGGCCGCGATCCGCAAAGCCGCCATCATGGCTTCTACATCGCGGAATGCGGCCACCGGCTGCGGCGGCAGATTGAACTGGTCAAACGCGCGGCCGCGGGAATCTGCGACGTGCGCTGCGAGACCTGCCATTCCCGGAAAGAACAGGAAGAGGCCGCCGCGCGGGACTGGGAATTGCTCGGCGCCGATCCGGACGGAGACCCCAGCTACCGCCACTACCGCCATCCGCCCTGCGGCCATGTCCAGCGCATCGCCCGGGCCAACATGCAGACCGGAAGGTTTGGCTGCGGCAAGTGCGGAGAGGACTGGCCCGCTGCGCCAAGCCACCTCTATGCTATGCAATTCCGGCTGCCTTCCGGGCACCGTCTCATCAAGCTCGGTTTTTCCCGGAACCCAGACTCGCGCCTGCGCCACCAGCTGCTGAAGCACCGCGGCCTGGACGCCCAGATCCTGAAGACTGTTCCGATGGCAAGCGGACAGCTTGCCCTGCAGACAGAGAAGCGGCTGCATGCCAGGCTCAAGGCCGCCTTCCCGGAAAGCATCGCGCCGCCCGATCTTTATTCCGGGTCCATCAATGTCGGCAGCGAGATCTATTTCCCGGATGTGACCCGGGAGATCCTCCGGATGCTGGACGAGATCGCCACTGACAGCGCCGCCTGACACTCCTCCATCCACCCTCTCAGCGCCGCCCCAGCCACCCCCGAGTCCGGG
>NZ_JAXMOX010000294.1:0-4229 GCF_034669605.1 Leisingera sp. | reverse complement strand
ATGCGGTTATGACGGGGCTGAGCCGGTGGTGGACCCGATGTGCGGCTCCGGTACCTTTGTGATTGAGGCGGCAGAGATTGCCAAAGGCCTGATGCCCGGCCGCAGCCGCAGCTTTGCCTTTGAAAAGCTGGCCACGTTTGATGCGGCGGCCTGGTCCGCGCTGACGCAGCAAGGCGAAATCCGCGATACAGATCTGCTGTTCCACGGCTCTGACCGCAACGAAGGCGCGGTTGAAATGGCCGCAGCCAATGCGGACCGCGCCGGCGTGGCGGATTGCACCCGCTTTGCGCAGGCCGCCGTCAGCGATCTGCAGCGCCCGGACGGTCCGCCCGGCCTGGTGATCGTCAACCCGCCTTACGGTGCGCGGATCGGCAACAAGAAACTTCTGTTCGCCCTCTATGGGGCATTGGGGCAGGTGCTGAAGGAGCGCTTTTCCGGCTGGCGCGTGGGTATTGTCACCTCGGAAACCGGGCTGGCCAAGGCTGCAAACCTGCCGTTCCTGCCCTTTGGCGCCCCAGTTGCGCATGGCGGCTTGAAAATCCGCCTGTTCAAGACGGATCCGCTGCCCTGACACGGCCTGTAACGACCGGAGGGCGTCCGGTTGCGCCCCCCCTGCTGGTTGTGAAGAATATCTCAGGCCGCCTCAGACAATCTCGTAAAGATCTTCCATACCGCCCTCTGTCCCGCTGCCGGGCATGGTGCCGCCTACCGGCTGGGTCATCAGCGCCATGATATCTTCGGTACCGGGCTCGCCGCCGCTTTGGAACTGGCCGGCCAGATTGGCGTCATACCAGTTGCTCAGCCCGTCGCCTGTTACCCCGCCATTGGCATAGGATGCACCGCTGCTGGCTGCCGCCGCCGGGTCATAGCCGCCCTCCAGCACCTGCTGCGAGCCGTCCGGGTTGCTGACCACCAGCGACATGCTGCTGAGGTCGATGTCCTCCAGTGTCAGCCCGGCGTCGGACCACAGGGTGAAGTTGGCATTGGTGACGGTACCGTCTGTGCTGTCCGGCTCCTGGCCGAATTGCACCATGCCGTCAAAACTGCCGGGCACGGTGGTGCCGGTGTCCAGCGCATTGACTGCATTGGCACTGGCCGCATGGCCGGTGACCGGCAGCGCGTTCTCATCCGGGAAGAAATTCAACCCGTCGACGCTGGCGTCATCCGTCATGTTGAAAAACAGCCCGTCGATATCTGCAACTTCGCCATCCCAGGAGGTCGGTTCCATTTTGATGAACAGCTGCCCTTGCGGGGTCTGCAGCACCTCAACAGAGACACTGGGATCTCCATTGCCGCCGATCTCGAATGCGACCGAGGTTTTGCCGTCATTGCCGCCGTCATCTCCAGTGCCCTTGGTTCCGCCGGACCCTTTGGTGCCGCCGCTCCCCTTGGTGCCACCGGATCCAGAACCGCCGGCACCCGAACCGCCGGTGCCTGATCCGCCAGTGCCTGTTCCCTTGGTGCCAGGGCCGCAGCCTTTGGTGCCGCCGGATCCACCGGAGCCTCCGGTGCCGCCTGATCCGCCAGTCCCGCTACCGTTCCAATCGTCTTCTTCGCGGTACCACCAGTGCTTATTGCCGTGATGGCTCTTTCCGCCCCAGCCCTTGGTTCCGCCGGCCCCCTTGGTACCGCCGGACCCTTCGGCAACGCCGGACCCATTGGTGTCTCCGGTTCCGTCCTGGTCCTTTTCTTGCCACCAGTCTTGGCTGCCCTTGCCTTTCCAGCCAAAGCGGTCAGACAGGGTGCTGTCGTACCAGCGGCCGAAATGCCCGCCTTGCACGCCGCCGTTGTAATAGCTGTTGCCGCCGCAAGCCTGCTTGCCGCCCCAGGACGCATCCCCGCGTCCCCAGCCATTTGAATAATGTCCCCGGCCCATTTTTTTCTTCTCCCAGAAAAATTCTTGAAACAAAGCGGCGCTGCAGCTTTCCGCCACCCGCAAACGCGGATTGAGCGAGCCTAGGAAAACGGGCTGGAGAGGCCAAACTTTCGTCGTATTTTAGGCAATCTTTCATCGAACACGGAGCGGATCGGGAAACAAACCGCCTGATGCCGGCGGCATTATCCAGTTTTCGTTTCCAATCGGCCAATGCGGGCCGGCCGCCAACGTCCGAAACGGTCATTGAAGCGCTGGAAAAGCCCAGATCTGTCCCGAAAAGCGCCGTCTTTTGCCGCCAGAGTGCGACCTCATAAAGGGGAAACCGCACCGGTTTCGGGCGGCAGGTGGAAAAGGGTACCTGGGATGGCTGATGGTAGGTTTGACGACCGCTCCGCGTATATCGCGGGGGCGGCCCGCGCGGTTCTGGGTGAAGAGCCGCAGGAAATCTCGGCACCGGGCGGAAAGTCGCGTTCCTCCTTGCGGCTGCATTTCGGCGGCCGCACCGTGATCGCCACCCTGCGTGCCAACTTCCGGCGTACCCATCTGGAGGCCTTCGTGCTTGAGCAGCTGGCGCCCCATTGCGATGACATTCCGCAGGTGCTGGGTGTTCACAATGACGTTCTGTTTCAATCCGACAGCGGTCAGATCCGGCTCAGCGAAGAGATCATCGAACATGCGCCGGACGATCAGCTGGAACTGGCAGCAGAGGCTTGCGCCGCGATCTTCCGCATCCAGGCGGCCGCCCGCAAGACAGAGCTGCACAGCGTGCTGCCGCATCTTGGCGCCAACCGCAGCTGGATCCGCAATTTTGTCAGCTCGGCCGGGGCTCTGGAAGCCTATTCCATGGGCATCCCCGATTCATTCGACTACCCGGCAGTGGCCGAATTCGTGGAACAGCCCGGCGTTCAGTTTCTGAAATGGGACTGCCGCGCGGGCAATGCCGCGATCGGGGACGACGGGTTCGTGCGCTGGTTTGATTTCGAATATGCGGGCCTGCGCCACGGGGCCGAGGATTTCGCCTGGTTGATCGGGGATGAGACCTGGCCCATCGCCCCCGATCAAATGGCCGATGTGATGATCGAGACTTTCGACCCCGGCTGCGGCCATGAGATCGGCGCGTATCTGGAGTATCTTTCGGCCTATACCGCCCTGCATTGCATCCAGCGGCTGGAGCTGATCCAGAAAGAGGTCAAGAGCCGCGGCTGGCTCAGCCAGGAGCGGGTGCGCAAATATGATGATGCCGGGGTGCATCCGGAGTTTGCCGCGCAGCTGTGCCGGACCGGTGCCTACTATGCCGCACAGTCCAGGCTTACCGCGCCGCTCTGTCGCAACTTCGAGGCTGCCGGGCGCGCGTTCCAGGCGATGTCCGAAGGGTAGCGCCATTTTTACGTGTGTGACGTGCGGTTCAGGGTTCAGACCTTTTTGCCCGGCCGCTAGTCTGAAACCGGACTGAACCGGGGAGCAGACATGCAACAGGCCGAAGATTTCCGTGCCGAAAGCCGCGCTTTGGCGGCGATTCTGAAGAACCTGCCAGAGGCCGGCTTCCACCGCGCGACCCAGTTCAAGGGGTGGACCATTGATCACGTTCTGGGACATCTGCATCTGTTCAACGCCGCAGCGGAGACTGCCTTGCAAGGAGACGAGGCCTTTACTGCTTTCATTGCGCCAGTGCGGCGGGACATGCAGGCGGGCAAGCCCATCCTGGACTGTCAATTTCCCTGGCTGAACGGCCTGTCGGGGCGGGCGCTGTTCGAAGCTTGGCGGCTCGGGGCGGAGTCCTGTGCCGATGCTTTTGCCAAGGCGGATCCCAAACGGCGGTTGCAATGGATCGGCCCGGACATGAGCGCGCTCAGCTCGGTCACTGCCCGGCAGATGGAGACTTGGGCGCACGGACAGGAGATATTCGACCTCCTCGGCCGGGAACGGCAGGAGAAGGACCGCATCCGCAACATCGCGCATCTCGGGGTGGCGACCTACGGCTGGAGTTTCCGCAACCGCGGGCTGGCGGTGCCGGAGCCTGCGCCGTTTGTGCAGCTGACCGGGCCGTCCGGGGCGGTCTGGGAGTGGAACACGCCGCAGGAGGCGGGTTTTGTCAAAGGCTCTGCGGTGGAGTTTGCCCAGGTGGTCACCCAGGTGCGCAGCATTGCAGACACCAGGCTTCAGCTGTCAGGCGGGGCCGCCGTCAGCTGGATGCAGATTGCCCAGTGTTTTGCCGGACCGCCGGAAACACCGCCGGGCAAGGGCTGCCGGTACAAGGCGGAAGCCTGACACCCCTCCGATAGCCTCGAATCGCTCCCGCCCGGCTTCGGCCGTCCTCCCGGAAGGCCTGCGCCCGTTGGGCGTGGCGCCGCAC
>NZ_JAXMOX010000293.1:0-4230 GCF_034669605.1 Leisingera sp. | reverse complement strand
CGCCTTCGGCGGTGACGGCGGCATTGTTCGACATGTTCTGCGGCTTGAACGGCGCCACTTTCAGACCGCGCCGCACATAGGCGCGCGCCAGCCCCGCCACAAGGAGCGACTTGCCGACATTGCTGCCGGTGCCCTGGATCATGATCGAACGCGCCATTGCTGCCTCTCCCTGCCTGCGCCCCTCTGTCAGGGCCTGCATAGCAGCTTAGGCGGCGCCGTCCATGGGCGCTGTGCCGGAACCGCCAGCCGGCGGCAGCCGAACGACGGCTTGCCCCCGCGGAAAGTGCGGCGCGCAAAAGAAAAACGCGCCCCAAGGGGCGCGCTTTTCAGCAATGCGGGGCAGCGGCCTTAGGCGGCTTCTGCCTGCGCAGCGTTGCGGCGTTCGCTTTCTTCACGCGACAGCGCAACCGACGTCCGCACACCGCGGCCGACAAAGTCCATCAGCCCTTCGACCACCCGTTCGTTGGGGTCGATCCCGGCACAGGACAGCACTTCGCGGCCATCGCGCGAGCGCGCCCAGCGGGCAATCTGTTCCGGGCCATTGCCGTATTTCTTGTCGTCGGCGATGGCATCATCCAGTGCGGCCAGGACAACGGCTGCAAAAAGTTTGCGGGCGCGGTTGCCTTGCTCGTTGTTATAAGCGGTGCCGTCTACGAAATCTCGCATCTCGTATCCCTTGTTGTTCTTGCTATTGCAATTTTCGGCGTAGCGCTGCTTATGACGGAAGTGTGACGATTCGGATAGAGCGCAGATGCATAGCATTCATGCAATTTGCGCATAGCTTCTTCATCCTTCTTACACACCATATCCTTGTCTTGCCAGCGATCAGCCTGCCAGATATAGGGTCTTGCAAGTTTTCAACAACCATCTGAAAGGCATTTTCCCATGCCCAAGATCAACGGTAACGAAATCCGTCCCGGAAACGTCCTGGAACATAATGGCGGTTTGTGGGCAGCGGTGAAGGTCGATCACGTCAAGCCCGGCAAGGGCGGTGCCTTTGCCCAGGTCGAGCTGCGCAACCTGCGCAACGGCTCCAAGCTGAACGAGCGGTTCCGCTCGGCGGACAAGGTCGAGAAGGTCCGGCTGGAGCAGAAAGACCAGCAGTTCCTCTATGAGAGCGACGGCATGCTGGTGTTCATGGACACCGAAACCTACGAGCAGATCGAACTGCCGGCCGAGCTTCTGGGCGAACGCCGCCCGTTCCTGCAGGACGGTATGACCATTGTGGTGGAATTCCACGAATCCGAGGCGCTGAACGCCACCGTGCCGCAAAAGGTGACCTGCCAGATCGTCGAGACCGAGCCGGTCGTCAAGGGCCAGACCGCGGCGAATTCCTTCAAGCCCGCGATCCTGGACAACGGCGTCAAGGTCATGGTGCCGCCCTTCGTCGGCCAGGACGAGATGATCGTGGTGAACACCGAGACCATGGAATATTCCGAGCGCGCCTGAGCCGCCTCAGGAGACCGCAATCAGAAAGCCCCGTGCAGATGCGCGGGGCTTTCATTTTTGGCGCTGTCAACTTCAGCTTTCAGCCGGGCCTCTGCCGGTTTCCCCGCATTGACCGCGGCGAGCCCCGAGTGACCGATGCTGCGATGCGCCACGAATGTTGGCTTCACACTTCAGGAAAGATTTCCGAGGCAAGCCGGACATCTGCGTAGCTGGCGGCCAAAGGTGCCATGATCGCCGCATGAACCAATTCGGACGACACATTTACACCATTATGCGCGACATTTGCTGCTGCGCAGGCATCGTGAGCCACCGACACTTCAAAGCCAAGGTCAACTCCGGCTCGGACAGTCGCGTCGACGCACATCTGGCTCATTGCGCCGCATATGACGAGGTGCTCAATCTGTGCCTCCCGCAACAGGGCTTCCAGGTTCGTGCCGGCAAAGCTGTTCGGCCTGGCCTTTTCGACAACTGTTTCCGCAGCCTTTGGTGCAACACTGTCATGGATTTCTCCGCCGGCGGTTCCCGGGAGAAAGAACCGGGCCGCATCAGGTGCCATGACATGTTTGACATGGATCACCCTCACACCTGTCTGGCGCGCGGTCGCAAGCAGGCTTGCGGCCCTTCCCGAAGCGGCGTCCATGTGCGGCAGAGCCATCTTGCTTCCCTCGAAGCTGGGGAAGTAATCGTTCTGGATGTCGATCAGGAGCAGGGCGGTATTGGTCATTTTGGCCTCGTTTCAATGTTCGTTTAACTCTGTCTTGGGATTTACGATGCCATGCCCTGCCGCTACGATTGGCGGATATGACAGAGAATGTGCCAAATACGCCAATGGTCGCCATTGTCGCCTATGAGGGTGTTCAACGATCCGCTTTGCATGGGCTGGGCGAAATGTTTGACGTGGCCAATGGGCATGTCGACGAACAGACCGGGCGGAAGATTTTCCATCAGGTTCTGACGCCCGCCGCCATTGATCCTGCGCAAGACATCGACGCCATTATTTTCCCGCCGAACTTAACAGGGGCAAGGGGGCGCGATGACCGCAACCTGCACTGCTGGATCAGGCATCAGCATCTGGACGGAACGATCATTTGCTCTGCCTGTGCCGGAAGCTATTGGCTGGGGCATGCAGGTATTCTGGATGGTCGCCCGGCGACAACGCATTGGGCGCTCGAATCGGACTTCCGGTCAACCTTCCCAAAGGTGTGCCTGCACCCCGAACACATCCTGCTGGATGACAATGATATTGTCACCGCCGGCGGGGTGATGGCTTGGGTGGATTTAGGGATCCATCTGATCGGTCGCTGGCTTGGTCCGGCCGTCGTCTCGCGCACGTGCCGTCAGATGCTGATCGACCCGACGGGCCGGGAGCAGCGCAATTACCGGTCTTTCCGCCCGGACATGACGCATAAAGACCAGACCATCCGCACCCTGCAGCTCTGGATGGAGGGTCACGCCGAAACAGATCTATCGGTTGCTGCCTTGGCCCATCGGGCTGGTCTTTCGGAACGATCACTCCATCGTAAGTTTCCAAGCGCAACCGGGCTTTCCGTAAATCGATATGTTCAAGAGCTTAGAGTTGAAAAAGCAAAGGGGCTGCTCGAACTCACGGGGCTGCCGGTCAGCGAAATCTGCTGGCGTGTCGGCTATCACGATGTTTCCGCTTTCAACCGCCTCTTTAAATCTGTTTCAGGCCTGAGCGCTGGTGAATTTCGAAGCCGTTTCAAAATTCATCCAATTTAGAGGTCCTGTTGTGGTGTAAGGCGGACACCCGGCGCGATGCAGGGAATGTTCTGAAAGTCCGCAGAACCGGCCGGGAATTTTTACCGCAGCAACGCCGCCGGCACGCAGGATTTTCTGCTGGAGCAGAGCTGACCCAAGCCCGCCATCGCCCTGCAGCTGACGGCTGCGCGGTATTTCTGTGCCCAGAACGGAAAAAACCCTTCCGTTCAGCCGGCTTGCGGCTGCCAGGTGACACGGGCCTCCCCGGCCAGCATTTCGCCCTTGGCGCGGTCGAGCCGCAGATAGGCAATGCCCTTGCCGCCGGATTGGGTAAACAGCGTGCCCGCCGGCTTGCCGTCTGCGGTGATCTCCGTGCCAACCGGCGCCGTGCCGTCCACGTCCACTGTGCGGAACCCTTTGCGCAGCTCGGTTTTGTGCTTCATCCGCGCCGTCACCTCTTGGCCGACGTAGCAGCCCTTGCGGAAATCCACCCCGTTCAGCGACTCGAACCCGGCTTCCAGAATATAGCTCTCCGGCCCCAGCTCGACGCCGGTCTCAGGGATGCAATGCGCCACCCGGACCGCATCCCAATCGGTCCCGTCATCGCCGCCCGCGGCGCCGTACATCCGCCAGCCCATCGCGGCATGGCGCGGATCGGCATGGGCGCCCGCGGGCCTTTCCCCGGTGCCGCGCTGCACCTGCAGATCGGTCATCTCCACCTGCACATCGGCGCGCAGCCGGTACATGTTCAGCCGCTTCAGCAGCCCCTCGGCCAGCGACGCTTCCACATCCAGCAGCACCGCCTCGCCGTCCGCGGCCAGAAAGAAATCCGCCAGATACTTGCCTTGCGGCGTCAGCAGCGCGGCATAGACCAGCCCGCCGTCCAGCCGGTCCACATTGTTGGTGACAAGCCCCTGCAGAAAGGGTTTGGCGTCACTGCCCGTCAGGCGCAGGATGCGGCGGTCGCTCATTTTGTGTCTCCGGTGTGGCTAAGGGGACGTTTCATAGTGCCGCCCAGTGATATAGGAAGCAGGGCGGAAGAAAACAGGAATTCCTGCCATG
>NZ_JAXMOX010000292.1:0-4281 GCF_034669605.1 Leisingera sp. | reverse complement strand
CGCGCAAAAAGAAACCCCCCGAAGGCGGTGAAGCACTCCAGAGGGTCCCGATTTACTAGCACTCTATTGGTACCCCCAAAAACGAATCGCTGCAACACCGTTTTCGGTGATCGGTACCCTTTTGCCGTCTGAAAATTGATGAATTCCACAAAAGTCACGACGTTCAGCGTCGCGGCACAGGAGACCTGTGCCTTGTCGGGACCGCGCCCCTTCCACGGGATGGGCACAATCGACGCGCAGCCAGGGTTCCAGCCCATCCGGCGGCGCGATCTGATGGCCGCGGTCAACACGCTTGGCCGCGACCTTGGGTTGCGTCCGGCCTCGATCGTGGTGCTTGATGCGCTGCTGAGCTGCCTGCCGTGCAAGGGTCCTGATGGCCGCGATCAACCGATCACCCCCGCGATCCTGCTGACGGTCTTCGCCAGCAACGACACCCTGTGCTACCGCGCCAAGGGGATCACCGACCGCCAGCTGCGCCGGCATCTGGAGCGGCTGGAAGAGGTCGGCTTGCTCCGACGCCGTGACAGCGCCAACGGCAAACGCTTTCCGATCTATCGCGGCGGTCGGGTTGTGGGGGCCTTCGGGCTCGACCTGTCACCGCTTCTGCAGCAGTCGCGGGAGCTTCTTGCCCGCGCGCAGCTGCGCCGGGACGAGGCTGCCGAGCTGCGCGGACTGAAGGCGCATATCCAGCAGCTCAGGTCGGAATGCCTGCGGATCGCTCTGGATGCTGCGGCGCGCGACTTTGTCGAGAGCACCCGCAACCTGATGCGGAGGGCCGGGGCGAGCGTGGCGCAAGCGAAGGCCATCCTGATGAGACTCGCCCGGATGCTGTCCGATGCCGGCAAGGATACGCCGTGCGCCGACGCCGCGCAGACGGCTGATGTGACGCTCGCGAAGACGCTCGGGAGCACTGTGGACTCCCGCGAAACGCCCGCCACTGACGGACGAAACGTCCGGCACAAAGAGCCTGTAAAACCCTATACAAAAAAATCTTTTGCGAACCAGATCGACGACTGGTCACAGCTTTCGACTGTCCCGAAGTTTTTCCCTGAGAAGCCCACATCTGAACACGGGTTCCACGATGTCATCTATGGCTTTGGAAAGATGCTTGGCATTCCTCACAACGCCCTGGCGCGCGCCATCGCCGTGCTGGGCTCTGCCAAGACCCTGCTGTTGCAAGACAGGATTGCCAGGGACATCGTCAAGATTGCGAACCCCGATCAGTATTTTGCTATGGCCTTGCGGCGGGAACAGCCGAGGGTTGGCCATGGCCAACTTTCGGGTCGCTCTTGATGCGCGACAGAAACGGTCCGCCGTCGCACAGTCACCGATTGCCGTCGATCCATTTCGACATCAGTCCGCGGTCGCGGAAGCATTCGTCTGGCACCGCGCGCCGTTTGATCCGCGCCAGTCTTTCGGCAAAGGCCACCTGTTTCGAGCTTGGCCGGTTGTCGCGCTGCGGTGCGACCTTGCTCTGGCTGTCGATCCAGGCGCTGAGCGTGCGACGATCCTGTTGCACCTCCCAGGGCAGGGAGATCTGGTTGCGCGACGCCAGCGATCGGGCATAGGCGATCTGTCTCGGTGTCGCGGGCAGGACTTGGGTCACTCTTTCCATCTTGGTAACTCCTTCGTCGTATGAGAATAGATACATAGAACAAAGAGAGAACGAAATCAAGGGAACCGAAAGCCGCACACGGGTGTGTGATTGCGCTGGCCAAGGATCAGAGCCCTTGGTCAAACCGGCTCGCACAGATTTCTGACACCGGTATCGCGCCACGGTCAGCGCGCCTTGCTTGGTCGCGATAGGGCAGGGGGGAGGCGAAGTTGGCGCCAGAGGTCGGACGGCACCGGTCACCCAGCCCTCAGGCGGCCTTGCGCAATTTCTTGATGGCCGCCAGCAGGTCGGGTTTTTCGGCCAGGCCGGTCAGCAGGTCCGCCAGCTCTTTCTCCGCCACCAGCCCGGCGGCGCGTTTCGGTGCGAACCAATGCCGCTTGCGTTGCGCGCGTTCCTTCCAGCGGCGTTTCAGTTTGCCCACGACCATCGGATAGAGCGTCACCCGGCAGCGCAGGCTGCTGCCGTCCTCGAGCAGCTTGTCGTAGTGATAGGTCCCGAGCGCCCGTTTCGAGATGAAACCGGTGGCGCCGGCCTCTTCCAGCGCTTCGATCTCGGCGGCGCGCCAAGGGGACTTTCCGTCCATCAGCCAGCCCTTGGGCATCACCCAACGACCGCTGTCGCGAGAGGTGACCATCAGCACCCGCAGCTTGCCGGTCTTCTCCCAATGGACGGGCAGGGCGGCGATCTGGTCGGCGGTCCGGCACCGCGGCTTCACCCGGTGCCCCCGATGACCCGCGGCTTGGCCAGCCGGCTGCCCAGCAGGTCGCCGGTCTCCTCGGCGATCGGATAGGCGACAAAGGCCAGCGCGGCGTTGATCTGCTTGAGCAGGCGCAGCACCTCTTGGTGGATGTTGCTGGTCTCGATGCTGGCGGTGGTGCCGGTCTGCAGCCGTTTCAGGTGACGTTCCTGCAGGCGCTGTTCCTCGATGCGGATGCGATCCTTCTCGGCCACCAGCTGCCGCGCGGCCTCGGCATCGCCTGTGGTCAGAACGCCAAGCGCCAGCTGGCCGTTGGTCGCCACCTGGTCGTGGAACTGCTCGATCTCGTCCAGCCCCTCGCGGGAAAAGGTGATCGCCTCATCGGACATCCGCTTGGCCAGCGCCACCAGGTTGACGGCAATCCGGTCGGCGGCATCCTCGAGACTGTTGGCCATTGCCACCAGCTCCAGCGTTTTCTTGTCCTGCGGCGCCTGCAGCGTACTTTCGCGCAGGCGAGAGACATAGATTTTGATCTCGAAATGCATCCGGTCGATCTCGTCCTCGCGCAGCTCGATCATCCGCGCCAGCTCTGGGTCCCAGGTGCGGAACAGCTTGACCACCGGCATCAGGATGGTCTGCACCGTCTCGGCCATGCGCAGCAGTTCGCGCTGGGTGCAGGCCAGCGCCAGCGGCACGTGGTCGAGTGCGCCGGGGTCGAGCGCGCTGACCTGCTCGGGCGTGCTGGCGGAGTGGCGTGGCAGGATCACCCCGGCCAGTCGCACCAGCGGGCCGGTGAGCGGCAAGGCAAGCGCCAGCAGGGCGGCGTTGAGCAGGATGTGCAGGGTCATCGCCTGCTGGCCGGCGGTGGCGCCCAACAGGCCGAGACTCAGCTGGCCCGAGAGCAGCAGCGCCAGCGCCGCAAGCGTCATGCCGCCGCGTGCCATCAGGTTGCCCAGCACCACCAGCCGGGCAGGGCGCTCCTGCGACCAGAGCAGGGCCAGCGGCACCACCGCACCCCCGAGGTTGGCGCCGATCACCAGCGCCGCGGCGACCGGGGCGCCGATCAGCCCGGTGGTGGCAAAAGTGGCAAAGGTCAGCACCGCGGCAATGCTGGAATGCATCGCCCAGGCCAGCAGCGCGCCCAGCACATAGGCGCTGGCCAGGTCGTTCTGAAAATACATGGCGATGCTCTGCACGATCGGGTCGGCCCCGATCGGCACCGTGGCCGCGCGGATCATGCCCAGCGACATCAGCACCAGCGCAAAGCCGATCAGGATCCGCCCGACCTGCTTGGTGCGCCGTCCGCCGGCCTTGAGAAAGGTCACCACGCCGATCAACAGCGCATAGGGCACCACCGCCTGCACGGGCAAGAGCAGCACCTGCGCCATCAGCGCCGAACCCAGATCGGCGCCCAGCAGCAAGGCTAGAGCAGCCGTTGGCGCCAGCATCCCGGAGACCGCGAAACCGGCGCCGATCAGACCCACCGCGGTCGAGCTCTGCAGCACCATCGCCGCCAGCCCGCCGCCGGCTGCGGCCAGCAGGCGCGATCTGGAAAAGCCCTTCAGGCCGCGTTTCAACTCTGGCAGGAACGCCCGTTCCACCCCGGTCCGGATCAACCGCACCGACCACAAGAGCAGCGCCACCGCGGCGGCCAGTTGCGTGGCAAGCGCGATCATGTGGCTGGTCCTCGGTGTGCTGCGTGCTGCTGCATCTCGTCCCGATCAACTGTCTCAACCGTTGGGGTACCGGCAAGTCTCACCACCGGTCCGAGGGCAATGCAACAAAATAATTGCAAAATTGTCGTAAACACCACAATTCTGGGGTGGCAACCGAGTCGGACCAAGAGATGCCCGGAACCAAGACACGCAGGACACACGCAGAGGGCGGGCGCGACCGGCTGAAGAAATCCGACCGCCGCGGGCATATACTGCTCGGGCTCAAGCTGCGACCGCATCTGCGGATCAGCGAG
>NZ_JAXMOX010000291.1:0-4341 GCF_034669605.1 Leisingera sp. | reverse complement strand
CTGTCGTGCCAGATGGAAGGTGCCCGTCTGGAACGCACCACTGTCGAAATCGGCTCGGATGACAAACAGGTCGTGCTGCGCGCCACCGGACAGGTGATGCTGTTTGACGGTTTCATGCGGGTTTATGAAGAAGGCCGCGATGATGTGGCCGACGAGGACGACAAGCGCCTTCCGCAGATCATGGAAGGCGAAGCGCTGAAATTTGCGTCTTCGCTGGCGGCCCAGACTGACAAGGCCGGCAAAGAGGCATCCGTGCTTTCTGAAGACGGTGCCGTGCTGGCGCTGCAGCACCACACCCAGCCGCCGCCGCGCTATACCGAGGCGACACTTGTGAAGCGCATGGAAGAGCTGGGCATCGGCCGCCCCTCGACCTATGCCTCCGTTATCACCACGATCCAGGACCGCGAGTACGTCCGCAAGGACAAGAACCGGCTGTTCCCCGAAGACAAAGGCCGGATCGTCACCATCTTCCTGCTGAATTTCTTCCGCAAATACGTGGGCTATGAATTCACCGCCAATCTGGAAGAAGAACTGGATGACGTCAGCGCAGGACAGCGCGACTACAAGGATCTGCTGGGCAAGTTCTGGCGCGATTTTTCCGCCGCCATTTCGGAAACCTCCGATCTGCGCATCACCGAGGTACTGGACGTGCTGGACGCAGCACTTGCGCCGCAGCTCTATCCGCCGCGCGAAGACGGCAGCGACCCGCGCATCTGCCCCAAATGCGGCGCAGGCCAGCTGCATTTGAAAACCTCGCGCACCGGCGGCTTTGTCGGCTGCGGCAATTACCCGGAATGCACCTACACCCGTCCCATCGCCGGCGAAGGGGCTGATGGCGATGAACGCCTGCTGGGCATGGACGGCGAAGATGAAATCCATCTGAAGGCCGGCCGCTTTGGCCCTTATGTGCAGCGCGGAGAAGCAACCCCTGAGAACAAAAAACCGCCGCGCGCCAGCCTGCCCAAAGGCTGGAACAAGGACGATATGGACCTGGAAAAGGCGCTGACCTTGCTCAGCCTACCGCGCCAGATCGGCGAACACCCCGAAGGCGGCGTGATTTCTTCCAATTTCGGCCGCTTCGGCCCCTATCTGATGCATCAGCTGCCGGAGGAGGAAAAACCGGTCTACGCCAACCTCAAAGACCCCAATGATGTCTTTGAAATCGGCATGAACCGGGCGGTGGAACTGCTGGCAGAAAAACGCGCCAACCCGGGCCGCCGCGGCAGCCGCGCCGCCGCCAAGCCGCTGAAGGAATTGGGCGATCACCCCGACAGCGGCGGTGCCATCAATATCATGGACGGGCGCTACGGGCCTTACGTCAAATGGGAGAAGGTGAACGCCACCCTGCCTAAGGATGTCGAGCCCAAGGACGTGACCATGGAGATGGCGGTGGAGCTTATTGCGGAAAAATCCGCAAAGGGCGGCAAGAAGAAAGCCACAGCCAAAAAGCCCGCAGCCAAGAAAAAAACCGCGCCGAAGAAGGCCGCGGCCAAGGAGTGACACCCGGCGGCATGGGCCAGGGTGGAGCGCTCCCGCCGGTTCCAGGCGCATTGGCATGCGCCCTCACCGTTGGGCCCGGCGCCGCTGGCGCGGCGCGCCCGCGACTGCCGGACATGTTGCGCAGCGGGTCAAGGCCGGTGCAGCTGCGCCAGCGGCTTGCCCTTGACATGGTGCAGAACAGCTTCAGGTCAGCCGGACGCTGTGTTCCCTGATGGGATGATCCGTCATCGATCTTCCAGGGCATAATCTAGATCGGGTGGCTGGACGCAGGCCCGTGTGCGTTTCATCCAGCCTCAAAGCGCCGGCAAGCGGGGCAGCCGGACGGGATTTCCAGCGGCGAGCGTCCGGGTGAAACGGGACCGCACCCGCTCAACGCCGCGATAGACGGTCTGGGCCATACTGCCAATGGTCTTGGTCCTGCCAAAAGTCTCCCTCGATCCTCTTGCGGTGCTTCTGGGACAGGGCATAGCCTTTGTGCCGGGTTGGGCGCCCGTCGATTGCTGAATGCCTCGCTTTCCTGGCGACGTGCGTGGTGACGCAGGCCTGGCGGAGATCCGCGACGAATTCGGCCGCATCGCATCCCTTGCCGGCCCCCAAGGTCGGCTGACGGGGCGATCCGGGGGAGGGGCGCTACAGCATGTCCAGCGCGGCATAGCTGAACAGCGACCCGCTCGTTTCGTCCGTCCCTCGCATCATCCCCCCGCCAAAATGCTGCTGAGGCTGAATCATGTCCTTCAGGCCGCGTCGAGCCCCGGCTTCTTCAGCGGAATGTTCTCATGATCGTTGTCAAGCCTCTGTTTCATAGCCACTTCTTCCGGCGGGACCGGTCAGGGTGTGATGTGGATGCTCAGGACAGGAGACGGAACTGAGACGACGGTTGAGCAAGCTCTCATGCACGGGTTGGTTACCGCGTGACCGTGGTTTCATCCTGCCGCTGCCTCGCTCCAAGGATCGGGCGTCGACAGTGCCGGCCCATAACAGGGCATTAGGGTTCCCCACCGCGTTCCGTCCCCAACCCTGCGCATCGGAAAGGGTCTAGGCGTCGCTGTTCGTAGTCTCCTCAGGCTTTGGCGGGTGAGATGGTGCGGGCGATCGCCCAGATGAAGCCGGCCATCTCGCACGTGATCGCCGTGATGACCACCACTTTGGCTTTTCCGGCCGCAACCAGATGCCGGTAGCGCTGGCACATCCTGAGCTGTCCTCTCCAGACGATATCGCGGACAGCCTGCGGCAGCTCGGAGCTGATCAGGGCGGTGCGGCACCGCCCCCAGGTGGCGGACCTCTCCGCCCCGTACACCCTCCCTCTGCAATCGCAACCGAGATCGTCGCCTTGTGGACATCCTGCCCGATGAACGTGCTATCCAGCATGTGCTCTCTCCCATTCTTGAGGCACAGCACCCGCCAACCGGGCGCAACCCTCGAACGGAGAATGCCCTGGGAGAGCCCGCTGACCCAGTCTGTTCAGAAACCGTTCATGGCGTCTAAGGCCAAGCCTGAACCTTAAAGGCGCCTCAGGGAAGCCCCCATTTGCGCCGCACAGCGGCGCCACGCTCAAGCTTCATGGTGTTTTTGCCGCAGGCAAAGGCTCCGGGAAGGCGCGGGAGCATCCCCCTCTCTGCCCTCAGTAGAAATACGTGTCACTCTCCGTATTCATTGACTCTGCCCCTGCCGGCAGCCAGAAATCCCGCAACCGGCATACTGGGAGAACTCCATGAAGAAGGTATATTCCAACGCTGCTGAAGCGCTCGACGGGCTGCTTCACGACGGCATGTTCATCGCTGCCGGGGGCTTCGGCCTCTGCGGTATCCCCGAGCTTCTGCTGCAGGCGATCAAGGACGCAGGCACCAAGGACCTGATTTTTGCCTCCAACAACGCAGGTGTCGATGACTTCGGCATTGGCATTCTGCTGCAGACCCGGCAGGTTAAAAAGATGATCTCGTCCTACGTGGGTGAAAACGCCGAGTTCATGCGCCAGTACCTGAGCGGTGAACTGGAACTGGAGTTCAATCCGCAGGGCACCCTGGCCGAGCGGATGCGGGCCGGCGGCGCAGGCATCCCGGGCTTTTTCACCAAGACCGGCGTCGGCACCGTGATCGCCGACGGCAAATACGAAAGGCAGTTCCCCACCGGCCCGGACGGCACCATGGAAGAATACATCATGGAAGAAGGCATTTTTGCCGATCTCGCCATCGTAAAGGCCTGGAAAGCCGATGAGACCGGCAACCTGGTGTTCCGCAAGACCGCCCGCAACTTCAATGCGCCTGCCGCCACCTGCGGCAAAGTCTGCGTGGCCGAAGTCGAGGAAATCGTGCCGACAGGCTCATTGGACCCGGATTCGATCCACCTTCCCGGCATCTATGTGCACCGCATTATTCAAGGCCAGCACGAGAAACGCATTGAACAGCCCACTGTCCGCCAGAAGGAGCAAGCATAATGCCTTGGGACCGCAATCAGATGGCGGCACGCGCCGCGCAGGAACTGCAGGACGGCTGGTATGTGAACCTTGGCATCGGTATTCCGACGCTGGTGTCCAACTATATCCCGGAAGGCGTGGAAGTGACCCTGCAATCGGAGAACGGCATGCTGGGCATGGGCCCCTTCCCCATTGAAGGCGAAGAGGACGCGGACCTGATCAATGCCGGCAAGCAGACCATCACCGAGCTGCCGCAGACTGCCTATTTCGACTCTGCACAGTCGTTCGCGATGATCCGCGGCGGCAAGATTGCCATGGCGATCCTTGGCGCGATGGAAGTGGCTGAAAACGGCGATCTGGCAAACTGGATGATCCCCGGCAAGCTGGTCAAAGGAATGGGCGGCGCCATGGACCTGGTCGCAGGTGTC
>NZ_JAXMOX010000290.1:0-4344 GCF_034669605.1 Leisingera sp. | reverse complement strand
CCGCAAGGCGAAAATGCGGTTGTAGCTCAGTTGGTTAGAGTACCGGCCTGTCACGCCGGGGGTCGCGGGTTCGAGCCCCGTCAACCGCGCCACTTTCGCCTGCCGCCCTGGCATCACAGGGTCCGCCCCGGAGGGGAACAATGGCCGGAAACGGCCGCCGAAAGGCAAACGCGCGGTTGTAGCTCAGCTGGTTAGAGTACCGGCCTGTCACGCCGGGGGTCGCGGGTTCGAGCCCCGTCAACCGCGCCACTTTCTTCCTCGCCGCTATAAAAAGACGCAGCCGGTCTGCAGGTCACGCTCCGGTTTCCGGAGTGTCCTGGCTGAATGTGTTGATCCAGCCTGCGGCGCCCTGCTCCCAAAGCGAGGAGATCAGCATGACCTGCCATTGGCCGCTGCCCGCAGCGCAGTACCGCGCGCGGTAGGACAGCAGTGCAGCGCGCGCTGTAATGATGCGCAGTTGCGCATCACTCAGCCGGTATCGCGCCATCAGCGGCCCGTCTTTCAGTTGCCCGCAATGGCCTGCCTTGTCTGAAAAGCCGCTGGGATAGACGCCAAGGAAGTCCTCCGACAGCAGCCGGCCATCCGCCTCGGGATCGCCAGAGACAAGCGCCTCCCAGACCTTGGTTTCCAAGGCGAGAATGTCGGCCAGATGCGGGCCTTCGGCCGCTTTCTGTTCCGTCATGGCGCCAGGGCGTCCAGGACACGGGCCCAGGAGCGGATGCCCTTGTGGAAGCTCTTCAGGTCGTATTTCTCGTTCGGCGAATGGATCGCGTCGTCGTCATTGGCAAAGCCGATCAGCATCGCGTCCATGCCCAGGATCGACGTGAAGAAGCCGGCAATCGGGATCGAGCCGCCCATGCCGCAGAAGACCGCCTCACGCTGCCACTCGTCCGACAGGGCTGTGCGGGCGGCTTCGAACTCGGGGCGGGCGATGTTCATCACTGCGGCGGGCGAGCCTTCCAGATCATTGTCCCAGCGCACCGAGGCGTCCACCGGCAGGCGGTCCTCCACGTGTTTGCGGATCTTCGTGCGCAGCGCGTCGGGATCCATGTCGCCGACCAGGCGGCAGGTGATCTTGCAATGCGCTTCCGACGGGATCACGGTTTTCGAGCCGGCCCCGTTGTAGCCGCCCCAGAGGCCGTTCACCTCCAGCGTCGGGCGGGCCCATTGCTGTTCCAGGGTGGAATAGGCCTTTTCGCCGTGCGGCTGAGAGTAGCCGACTGAGTTCAGATACTCACCCTCGTCAAAGCCGCAGTTCTGCCATTGGCGCAGCTGGTCTTCCGGCACCTCATGCACACCTTCATAAAAGCCGTCGACGGCAACGCGGCCGGTCTCAGTGTCATAGAAGGAGGCGATCACTTCCGAGAGCACCCGCAGCGGATTCAGGCCGGGGCCGCCATAGTGGCCGGAGTGCAGGTCGATGCGCGGGCCGGTGATAGTGAATTCGTCCTTCAGCATGCCGCGCAGCTGCGAGGAGATCGACGGCACCCCGCGCGACACCATCGAGGTGTCGCAGATCAGCGCGAGGTCGGCTTTCAGCTCTTCCGCGTTGGCCTCCATGAACGGGATCAGCGAGGGCGAGCCGGATTCCTCCTCGCCTTCAAAGAAGAAGGTGATGCGGCAGGGCAGGGAACCGTTGACCGCTTTCCAGGCGCGGCAGGCCTCGACAAAGGTCATCAGCTGGCCCTTGTCGTCGGAGGCGCCGCGGCCGCGGATCACGGTGCCGTTCGGGGTTTCCTCCAGCTGCGGCTCGAACGGCGGCGTGTTCCACAGCTCCAGCGGATCCACCGGCTGCACATCATAGTGGCCGTAGAACAGCACATGCGGCGCGTCCGCGTTCTCCTCACCGACATGGCCCACCACCATCGGATGGCCCGGCGTTTCGCGCTTTTCCGCCGCGATGCCGATGGCATTGAGGTCCGCGACCAGCCAGCCGGCGGCTTTATCACAGTCCGCCTTGAAGGCAGGATCGGTGGAAATCGACTGGATCCGCAGCAGGTCCATCAGCCGTTCGGTGGCGGCGTCCAGCTCTGTGTCGATCCGGTCCAGAACATCATTCAGTGCCATTTTTCATTCTCCTGCGTGTCCGGTTGCGGGCAATTTGCCGCGGACCCTAACAGCGGCCCGGAACGGGGGCCAGTGGGGGAAGGGAGGGATTTCGCTTGTTTTTTCCGGGGCGGCAGGTTTCCGATCCTGCACATTTGCGGCCGGAAAGGCAGCAAATGCGCCGCAAATGGGGGGCGATTTGGCGCAGGCGTTCTTGCCGCCGCCCTGTTTAAGTTTTATTGGACCTGCATCAATGTTGCGCACCAAGGGCTGCGCGTATGCAGTTGATCGAAGGGGGTGCCTGCGGTATTCATTCCGGACCGTGAATGTGGCCGCATCGCCGGAAGGCCGTGCCCTTTTTACACAGCCCGCGTGCCCCCGGGGCCGCAAGAAGCCATGGAGATGCCGGTGGATTATACCGCGAAACTGGATGCAGCGATTGCCAGCCTTCACGACGAGGGCCGTTACCGGACCTTCATCGATATCGAGCGCAAGAAGGGGCATTTCCCGCATGCGGTCTGGACCCGCCCGGACGGCAGCGAACAGGACATCACCGTCTGGTGCGGCAATGACTATCTGGGCATGGGTCAGCATCCGGTTGTGCTGGAGGCAATGCACGATGCGATCGATTCCACCGGCGCAGGCTCCGGCGGCACCCGCAATATCTCGGGCACCACGGTGTATCACAAGCAGCTGGAGGCGGAGCTTGCCGATCTGCACGGCAAGGAAGCATCGCTGCTGTTCACCTCGGCCTATATCGCCAATGATGCCACGCTGAGCACGCTGCACAAGCTGTTCCCGGGGCTGATCATCTATTCCGACGCGTTGAACCATGCTTCGATGATCGAGGGCGTGCGCCGCAACGGCGGTGCCAAGCGCATTTTCCGGCACAACGACCTGGCGCATCTGCGCGAACTGCTGGAAGCGGACGACCCCAAGGCGCCAAAGCTGATTGCCTTTGAATCGGTCTACTCGATGGATGGGGATTTCGGCCCGATCGAGGAAATCTGCGACCTGGCTGACGAATTCGGCGCGCTCACCTATATCGACGAGGTGCATGCGGTCGGCATGTATGGCCCCCGCGGCGGCGGCGTCACCGAGCGCGACCGCCTGGCCCATCGCATCGACATCATCAATGGCACGCTTGCCAAGGCCTTCGGGGTGATGGGTGGCTATATCGCGGCCTCGGCCAGAATGTGCGACGCGATCCGCTCTTATGCGCCGGGTTTCATCTTCACCACCTCGCTGGCGCCTGCCGTGGCGGCGGGGGCGGCGGCCTCGGTTGCTTATCTGAAAGGCGCGCAGAACCTGCGCGACAAGCAACAGGACCAGGCCAAGGTATTGAAACTGCGGCTCAAGGGCCTCGGCCTGCCGATCATCGACCATGGCAGCCACATCGTGCCGGTGATCGTCGGCGATCCGGTCCACACCAAGGTGCTGTCGGACCACCTGCTGGAGGACTACGGCATCTACGTGCAGCCGATCAATTTCCCCACCGTGCCGCGCGGCACCGAGCGTCTGCGCTTTACCCCGTCGCCGGTGCACGGCCCCAAGGAAATCGACGCGCTGGTCCAGGCAATGGACTCATTGTGGTCGCATTGTGCGCTGAATCGTGCCGAACTTGCCGGGTAACCTACTGATCAGTGTAAATTTACCTTTGCTGTGTTACGCTGTTGTCAATCAATGAGCGGGCCTGAGTCGCAACTGTGATTCCTTCACCGCCCTGAACAGATTGCGGCAGGCAGAAATGGGACATCAGGCATGATCGGGCGCTTCACCCAGCGCAAGCAAGAAGAGCATGGCGGAACGGCAGAACCGAAGGGGTTCGACGATTTCGAACTGAAGCTCGGCGACGTGATGCGCGGTGAACGGGCAACGATGGGCAAGTCGTTGCTGGATGTCCAGCGCGAGCTGCGGATCAAGGCGTCCTACATCGCCGCGATTGAGAATTCAGATCCTTCTGCCTTTGACACACCCGGCTTCATCGCCGGGTATGTGCGTTCTTATGCGCGCTATCTGAACATGGACGCAGAAGCCGCCTTTCAGGACTTCTGCCGCGAAAGCGGCTTTACCGTGGCCCACGGCATGTCTGCCAAGGCCTCCAGCCGAAGCCCGGCCGGTGCTGGCCCGGCGGCAGCGTCCACCGGACTGGGCGGCGATGCCTTCGGCGCGTCCAGCACCCCGTTTGTTCCGGCCCCCAGCAGCTTGCTCAGCCAGATCGAACCGCGGGCTGTCGGCTCGCTGATGGTGCTGACAGCACTGATCGGCGGCATCACCTATGGCGGCTGGGCAGTCCTG
>NZ_JAXMOX010000289.1:0-4347 GCF_034669605.1 Leisingera sp. | reverse complement strand
GTTTTCATTGGCCGCCAGGTAGCGCCGGGCCGCCTCGCGGTCGCCGAAGCTCAGAGCCTCGTCATAGAAATAGGTGATCCTGTCCCCGGTGCGGGACAGAAGGCCGCCGCTTTCAAACAAGATGAACCATTTTTTCTGCACCAGTTGCATCAGCCTCGCTCCTTTCTGAAGTCCGGTGCTGAGACAGGGGCGCCTCAGCCGGATGTACTGCAGGTCTTCAGATCGCAACCAGCTTTCCGGCGCCCGAACGGGCCTCCCGGCAGCAGATTTCCGAATGCTCGATTGGCCTGATTTGTGCCCTGCTGAAGGCAGAAATCGCCCATAAATGTTGCCAAAAAGTTAACCGGGGTTTCTGCGGATTTTACGCGGCATTTTTCTGCCGGCTGGCGGCAGTTTCCCGCCGGCAGTGGCGAATTTTAGGAAAAATTGGCGAGAAAGCGATGTTGCGGTTCTTGAAGGCTTGCCGGCAGGGCGGCGCCGGGTCCGCGCCCGGCCTCCCCCGCGTCGGCGGCAAGGCGGCCTGCCGGGCAGCGGGACGGCCGTATTTGCACTGCACAGAAGAGTGCGGGGCACGGCATCGGCAAAAAGCGGACGCCGCGTCAGCCGAAGTCCGCAGGGCGTTTTTGCAGCTGTGCGGCGACCGCCTCCATCTGATCCGGCTTGCCGATCAGCTGCAGCTGTTCGGCGCTTTCCGCCAGCAGCACATCGGCCTGGGCAGCACCGCTTTCGGCGACAGCGATCAGGCGCTTGGCGGCCCGGATGGCGGAGGGGCTTTTTGCTGCAATGACGGCGGCCAGCTCCTGGGCGCGGGTCAGCGGGCTGTCTGACAGTTCGCTCAGCAGGCCCCAGTCCAGCGCCTGAGGGGCGCCGATTTTCTCGGCCGTGTAGGTGAGGCGGCGCAGCACGTCGGAGCGCAGCAGCCGCGGCAGCAGTGCCATGCCGCCCATATCCGGGATCAGCCCCCATTTCATTTCCATCACCGACAGCTGCGCCTCCGGGTGGGCAATGCGGATGTCGGCGCCCAGCGCGAGTTGCAGCCCGCCGCCGAAACAGGCGCCGTGGATGGCCGCAATCACCGGCACCGGCACCCGGCGCCAGACCATCGCCACCTCCTGGAACGCATTGGCGTCATGGTGGCTCCGCTCCATCACCAGGCTGTTCAGGTCGCGCTGCATCAGGCTGGCGAAACTGGCCATGTCGAGGCCGGCGCAGAAGCTTTTGCCTGATCCGGCCAGCACCACGGCGCGGGCATCCGAGGCGGCGACCTCCTGCCCGGCGGCGATGATCGCCTCGATCATCGCATCGTCGAGGGCATTGTGCTTGTCCGGGCGGGCAAGCGTGACATAGGCGATGTGGTCCTTGTAGCCGGTGGTGACTCGGGCCATGGTTTGTTCCCCGCTGCTGATCTGCAGCCAGCCTGCCCCGGATGCGGGAGGGTTGCCAGTGCGACGTGAGGGCAGGATCAGGGCGCGGTTTTCGGGCCAGGGAGCGGGAAAGCCCGGAGCTGCCGGCGGATCATTGGCGTTATGGTCCACCGGCACCGGCCAGAACAGGAGGCAGCCGAGAGCGCCGGCCAGCAGGGCGAAGCGGAAACCCGTGAAAGACTCCCTGAAAGACCTGGCGCGGACTTCGCGGGCGGCTGCGGCGACGCAAGCCTTGCCCCCTTCGCGGGCTTTCGGTTATCTGCCCCCATGACTGGTCCCCGCTATACCCCGCTTGCGCACTCCCTGCCCTCCACCGTGCCGTTTGTCGGCCCCGAAACCCAGGAACGCGCCCGCGGCCAGGCCTTTGCCGCGCGGCTGGGCGCCAATGAGAACATATTCGGCCCCTCGCCCAAGGCGGTTGCGGCAATGGCGCAGGCATCAGCCGACATCTGGAAATACGGCGACGCGCAAAGCCATGATCTGCGCCAGGCGCTGGCGGCGCACCACCGGGTGCGGCCCGAGCATATCATTGCCGGCGAAGGCATCGACGGGCTGCTGGGGTATCTGGTGCGGCTGCTGATCGGGCCGGGCGATGCGGTGGTGACCTCGCTGGGGGCCTATCCGACATTCAACTATCATGTGGCCGGGTTCGGCGGGCTGCTGCATACGGTGCCGTACAGGGACGACCGCGAGGATGTCGGGGCATTGTTTGCCAAAGCGGCGGAGGTGGATGCCAAGATCGTCTATCTGGCCAATCCCGACAACCCGATGGGCAGCTGGCACAAGGGGGCGGAGATCGCCGCGGCGCTGGACCATCTGCCGGAGGGCTGCCTGCTGCTGCTGGACGAGGCGTATGTGGAATGCGCGCCGGAGGGCACCGCAGCCCCCGTCAGCGCCGATGATACGCGGGTGATCCGGATGCGGACCTTCTCAAAAGCCTATGGCATGGCCGGCGCGCGGGCCGGCTATGCGCTGGCGCACCCGGATCTGATCTCGGCCTTCGACAAGGTGCGCAATCATTTCGGCATGAACCGGGCGGCGCAGGCCGGCGCCCTGGCGGCGCTGCAGGATCAGGACTGGCTGGCGCAGGTGCTGGCGCAGATCGCGGAGGCGCGGCGCCGGATTGCCGGGATCGCGGCAGACAACGGGCTGAGCGCCCTGCCCTCGGCCACCAATTTCGTGGCGATTGATTGCGGCCGGGACGGGGTGTTTGCCAAGGCGGTGCTGGATTCGCTGGTGGATCAGGGGATTTTTGTGCGGATGCCCTTTGCCGCGCCGCAAAACCGCTGCATCCGGGTGAGCTGCGGGCCGCAGGCGGAGCTGGAGGGCTTTGCCGCCGCACTGCCGCGGGCGCTGGCTTCGGCACGGGCCGGCTGAAACTTGCCAACCGCCGCCGGATCGCGCCGGTTTTACCGGACATTCCCCCCTGCTGGACTACCATTTTGGTGCAGAACCGGGAGAATTGTCATGCGTGACCCTGAATTGCCGGCCAACATGCCGGATTTCTTCATCGCCGCAATCACCTTTGCCGGGATCAACCTGGTGTGGATCTTCTTTGTGGTCTGGGTGATGTACGGAATGGTGCCTGTTCTGGTGCTGGCGGTGCTGATCAACCATCTTATCACCAGGCTGGACATCCGCCTGAACGCGCGGAAGGCGTGAAACCCGCCTTCCGCCTGTTTCCAAGCCGCGGCTGACGCGCCGCCCGGACCATTGCGGCCGTCCCGCGGGGGGCATTCCGCCCGCTGCAGCGGCACGGCGAATTGCTTGCGCCCTGCAACCGACCTGCTTAAATGGTTGCGGCATGTCAGAAAAGGCGCGAAATGACCCGAACTCCCTGCCGGACCCTCCCCGCATGAGCCAGCCTCACAAATCCTCCCGCGAGCTGTTCGGCTGGCTGTGGCGCGGCTATCTGCGCCACTACATCGGGCTGCTGGGCATCGCCGCGGTGTTCATGCTGCTGGAAGGCGCCACCATGGGCGCGCTTGGCTACATGATGCAGCCGATGTTCGATCTCGTGTTTGTCGCCGGCAATTCCGACGCGCTGGTCTGGGTCAGCCTGGCGTTTCTGGCGATTTTCACCATGCGCGGCGTGTCCAGCGTCACCCAGAAAGTGCTGCTGAGCAAGGTCTCGCAGACCTCGGCGGCGCATCTGCGCAAGGATATGCTGGCGCGGCTGATCCGCCAGGACCCGGCGTTTCACCAGCAGCATCCGCCGGGGCTGCTGATCCAGCGGATCCAGTCGGACGTCTATGCGATCAACGCGGTCTGGCAGGCGGTGATCACCGGCGCGGGGCGCGATCTGGTGGCGCTGGTGGCGGTGCTGGGCGTCGCCTTCAGCATCGATTGGCGCTGGACGCTGATCCTGCTGATCGGGGTGCCGGTGCTGCTGCTGCCGATCTCCACCATCCAGCGCTATGTGCGCAAGAAGGCGTCGCGGGCGCGCGATCTGGGCGCCGATCTGGCGACCCGGCTGGACGAGATTTTCCACGGCATCGTGCCGGTCAAGCTGAACCGGCTGGAGGAGTATCAGGTGCACCGGTTTTCCGAACGCACCGATGATTTTGTCCGCTCGGAAGTGAAGGCGGCCTTTGGCACCTCGTCGATTTCCGGCATGACCGACATCATGGCCGGTGTCGGCTTCATGGCGGTGCTGCTGTATGGCGGCAACGAGATCATTGCCGGCGAAAAGACCGTCGGCCAGTTCATGAGCTTTTTCACCTCGATCGGCCTGTCGTTTGAGCCGATGCGGCGGCTGGCGAATATTTCCGGCGTCTGGCAGGGCGCCGCGGCAGCTCTGGAGCGGATCAAGGAACTGCTGGATGCGCCGATCCTGCTGAGCGAGCCGGAGCAGCCGCAACCGGCGCCGCAGGGGCTTCCTGCCATCAGCCTGAACGGTGTCGATCTGCATTACGGCGACGCA
>NZ_JAXMOX010000288.1:0-4366 GCF_034669605.1 Leisingera sp. | reverse complement strand
GATGGAGCCGTCGGTGGCAAACTGGGGGATCGCGTAGCTGCCCAGCAGCGGCAGAAAGGCGAGGATCGGGATCACCGCGATATCCTGGGTCAGCAGCACCGAAAAGGCAGACCGGCCGCCACCGGTGCGCATCAGCCCCTTTTCCGACAGCGTCTGCAGGACAATCGCGGTGGAAGACAGCGACAGCGCCAGCCCGACCGCCAGGCTTACATGCCAGGGTTCGCCCGCGGCCATGGCGGCGGCCATCAGAACCAGGGTTGAGGCCGTGACCTGCATCCCGCCCAGGCCGATCAGTTTGTCCCGCATGGCCCATAATGCGCGCGGTTCCAGCTCAAGCCCGATCAGGAACAGCATCATCACCACTCCAAATTCAGCGAAGTGGCGCAAATCCTCGGTTTCGGTGCCGGTCAGCCCGAAGATCGGGCCAATGGCAATTCCGGCGGCGAGATAGCCCAGAACCGAGCCGAGCCCAAGGCGCGCAGCCAGAGGAACCGCAATGACTGCGGCCCCCAGATACAGGGTTGCTTGGTAAAAGAACTCTTCCATATTCAAGGTATCGCAAGCCGGCCGGGTCCTTGGCAATGGGTTTGCCGGCCGCGGTCGCTTGTTATGGAAATCCGGTGCCTGCCAGCGGCAGTCACCGACCGGCTATCGGCCGGGTCTTCTTGTCTGGCCCGGTTATTGCTCGAGCAGGCGGATTTCTTCGCTGAGCTTGCCGATCCGGTCCAGCCGCCGCGAAATCCGTTCCTGAAAGCCGCCCAGCTGGTCAATGATGTCAGCCAGTGTTTCGCCGGAATCGGTCAGCCGCGCGCTTTCGATTTTGAGCAGCACGCGGGTAGAGCTGAGACCAAGGAAATGCCGGTGCATGATCTGGCAAGCGCTGGTGATCCGGGCTGCTTCTTCATCCACTTCCTGCATGCCGTCCTTCGACCGCTTGACCTGATCCTGCACCAGATCGGACAGGATCTTGCGCTCGGTTTCCATGTCGGCCTCGCCGATTTCGCGGCGTTCCTTCTGCAGCTGGTTGTCGCATTCGATCAGGATGCGCGCCATGCCTTCGACAAACAGGCTGCTGTTCACCGAGGATTTGATCTTGGCAAAGTTGCTGCTTTCACCCATCACATGCGCGCCGAACCAGTCCGACATCTGCCGTGACATCGACCCGTAGTTTTGCGACAGCACCGTCACCGGGCCGCCCGAAGGTTCGATCCGCGACGCCAGCACCCTCAGGTTATGCGGGATCGTGTGCATCGCATCGAAATCAGTAATCAGCCCCTCGGTCTCTTCGACCAGGGTTTCGGCGATGCGCAGCATGCCCGTCAAATCCTGGATCCGGATGTGGGGCGGCTGGTTCAGCCCCTCATCGCGGGAGATCAGCTCCTGGCTCAGCGCGTGGGCGGCAAACTGGTGGTAATTCTCGTAGCCCTGGCCGTTCAGCCAATCGAGCAGATACTGGGCGCTGTCCTCGGGGGTGGCGCCGTCATCGGTCTCCCGCTTGAGCATCTTCGCATAAAGACCGCGCACTTCGGTAAACAAGGCGCTGCTGGGCTTGATGCGGGCGGAAAGGTAGCCCTCCTGGCAAGGCACCACCACGGCGAACACCCAATAATACAGCCCGTCCTTGGATTTGTTCTTGACATAGGCGCCCATGAACTCGCCGCGTTGGATGGTGTCCCAGAACAAGGAGAACACCCCCTTGGGCATGTCCGGGTGGCGGATCACCTTATGCGGGGCACCGATCAGTTCTTCCCAGGAGTAGGCACCGACCCGGCGGAACACATAGTTGCCGGCCTCGATCACGCCGCGGCTGTCGGTTCTGGAAAAGAACACCTCGTTGAGGCCGAACGGGGCCTCGCCGCTGGCCGGGCGCGTTTCAACTCGGCGGTCAACAAAAGACACGGCACGTTCCACTTTCGGTTACGGAATAGGTCAGGGCATCTTTACGCCGAATTCCTTCCCGGTTGGTTAAGTCGGCAGCGGCGCATCGCGTTTTAATTGTGCCATCACGATCTGGCTCTGGACCCTGGAAACAGCGGGATGGGGCAGCAGGATGCCGTGGATCAGCGTATTCAATGCCTCCAGATCGGCGCAGTAGACCCGCAGCAGGTAATCGGCCTCCCCTGTCATGGTCCAGGCGGAGGTGATTTCCGGCTGGCTGGCCACCAGCCGGGCGAACCCCTTGGACTGTTCGGGGCCGTGGCTGCCCAGATGAACCTGCACAAACCCCTGCACAGACAGCCCGAGCCTGGCGGGATCGAGCCGGGCCGAATAGCCTTGGATATAGCCTTCTGCCTCCAGCCGCTGGCGCCGCCGTCCGGCCTGGCTGGGCGAAAGGTTGAGCATCTCGCCCAAGTCCTGCGCGGTAAGATGGGCGTTTTTCTGAAGGGCTGCAAGCAGCTTGGTATCGGCAGGGTCCAGCATGCGCGTTTTTTCCGTTTTCTGGCATCATGGCGCGAATGTTGCGCGCATTTCAAGGTCAGGGTGCGAAAGAACGCGGAAAACCTGCACTGGATATGCGGTATTCTTGATGCAAGAATTCACTTGGCTTCCCGCATGATCCGAAGGAGACGCGCAATGGGTCCGTTCCCGCATAACGCCCCGAAATCCGAAATCAGCCCCGAAAACCCGGCTGGCACCGATGGGTTTGAATTTGTTGAATTTGCCAGCCCGGACCCGGACGAGCTGCGCGGGCTGTTCACCCAAATGGGCTATGAGCTGACGGGCCATCGCAAGGACCAGCCGCTGGTGGAGCTGTGGCAGCAGGGCGATGTCACCTATATCCTGAACGCCGACCCCGATAGCTTTGCCGCCAAATTCGTGGAACAGCACGGCCCCTGCGCCCCTGCGATGGGCTGGCGGGTGGCGGATGCGCAGAAGGCGTTCGAGCATGCCGTCGCCAAGGGCGCCGAAGCCTATGAGGGCGATGACAAGACCATGGACGTGCCCGCGATCAAGGGCATCGGCGGTTCGCTGATTTACTTTGTTGATCAGTACTACGACACCTCGCCCTACAACACCGAGTTCAAGTGGCTGAAGCAGTCCAAGCCGCGCGGCGACGGGTTCTTCTACCTCGATCACCTCACCCACAATGTCTACAAGGGCAACATGGACAAGTGGTTCAGGTTTTATCAGGAGCTGTTCAACTTCAAGGAGATCCGGTTCTTTGACATTCAGGGCAAGTTCACCGGCCTGCTCAGCCGTGCGCTGACTTCGCCCTGCGGCCGTATCCGGATCCCGATCAACGAGGACCGGGGGGAAACCGGTCAGATCGTCTCATATCTGAAAAAGTACAACGGCGAAGGCATCCAGCATATCGCTGTGGGCAGCGACGACATCTATGCCAGCACCGATGCAATTGCTGAAAAGGGGTTGAAGTTCATGCCGGGCCCGAATGATGCGTACTATGAGATGTCCAAAGAGCGGGTTCACGGCCATGACGAACCGCTGGACCGGATGAAGAAACACGGCATCCTGATCGACGGCGAAGGGGTTGTGGACGGCGGCGAGACCCGCATCCTGCTGCAGATCTTCTCAAAAACCGTGATCGGGCCGATTTTCTTTGAGTTCATCCAGCGCAAGGGCGATGACGGCTTTGGCGAGGGCAACTTCAAGGCGCTGTTCGAATCCATCGAGCAGGAGCAGATCAACAACGGTGAGATCCAAGCCGCGGGATAATAGGATCTGAGAAACGGAAATAGCCGGGCCTGATCAGCGGGTCCGGCTTTTTCGCGGGCATCGAAGGGCAGGCAGGGGTTACCCCTTGGGCATTTCCAGGGTGCGGTTGCGGCCGCCTTTCTGGTACTGCAACCGGCTCTCGCCGATTGCAATTACCCGGCCGCCGTCGATCCGGTCGCCGACTTGCACCTTCTTGTAGCGGCCCGACGGCAGCCGGACCAATGCGCGGCGGTCCGACGCGGTGCCATAGACCCCGATCAGGTTCAGCTTGCGCAGGTTGATGGCATTGCCGACAGTGGCGCGGCGGGCAACCGAAGCGGCTGTCGGGATACGCGGCGCCGCCGCGGCGGCCGCAGCGGGCACGGCGGCGGCGGTCTGGACCTGGTTCTGCGCATTGCGCCGGGCACGATCAACCAGATTGGCAAAATTGGCGGGCCGTTCGCGTGGCACCGCCGAAGCGGCAATGGCCTGTGCGGTGACCGGTAGCTGCTCTTCTTCTGCGGGCTTCAGGCTGGCGGGCCGCTGTCGCGGGCGCAAGCTGGCCAGTTCAGCCCGGCTGAGCCCGCCATGCTGCGCGCGTTCCACCTGTTCTTCCAGATCCGCAGGCCGTGCCTTGGGGCGTTTGCGCGACAACATTTGATTGCGCGCCACTTCCTCCGCCAGCGCCTCGGCGGCGGGGTCGCTGCGATCC
>NZ_JAXMOX010000287.1:0-4367 GCF_034669605.1 Leisingera sp. | reverse complement strand
ATGGTGAATGTGCTGTTCGGCCTGCCGTTGAGGCAAACGACCGGGATGGTGGGCAGCATCCTGACGATGGCCGGGTTGGACTGGCCGGTGCCCGACTTTTCCACCCTGAGCCGACGCCAGAAATCCATCACCGTCCAGATATCGGGCCGTCGCGCGGCAGGCCCGCTGAACCTGTTGGTGGACAGTACCGGGATCAAGTTCCTCGGCGATGGCGAGTGGCTGGCCCGCAAGCATGGAACCCATCGCAGGCGCCAATACCGAAAAGTTCATCTGGCGATGGACACCGGCACCGGCGACATCCGGGCGGTGGAGTTCACCTCCAGCGACAAAGGCGACAGTCCGGTCCTGCCCGAACTGCTGAGCCAGGTGCCGCCAGAGGAACAGATCGGCACCGTGACCGGCGATGGCGCCTACGACACGCGCCGCTGCCATACGGCCATCCTGGATCGAGGCGCCGCCGCCGTCATCCCCATCCGCAAGAACGGGCGCCTTTGGAAAGAAGACTGTCCGGCCGCGACGGCTCGCAACGAGATCCTGCGCGCCACCCGGCACCTCGGGCGGGGCATCTGGAAGCGATGGACCGGCTATCATGCCCGAAGTCGGATCGAGGCAAAGATGCGATGCCTGAAATCCTTCGGCGAACGCATCGCCTCACGAGACCCCGACCGCCAGACCGCCGAAATCCACATCCGTATCGCCCTCATGAACCGCTTCAACGAACTCGGCATGGCCGAGATCGAACGCGTGGCCTGAATTCAATGGGAAAGGGAAAACTCGCTCAGTTGCTGGGTTCTGCAACAATGCCCATAAGGTGTCGAAGCAGCTTTCTCCGGGTGCATTTTGATATGAGCTAAGAAACTCTGCGCCCCTGAGCCCACAACCTTTAGACCGGTGTCCTTAATTTCGACTTCTGTATAACTAAACCTCCATGGCGTGCTACATTCATCAATTCTGATCTCATAGATTTTTACTTCTTTGGTTGCAGGGCATGGACCAAAGAGCAAGACGGTGTACTTTCTATCTTTCGCGTTAAAAATTACGTCGTCGAGTAGTATGTTCGCGAGCCGCGTTAAGGAATCTACAAAGGCTTCGAAATCAGGCGGAGCATCGGCATCTTCATCGTGTAGGTTCGAGAAAACATTCGATGCCATAGAGTATAAGGCCGTTGCGAACAGAATGTCGCCAGCGAAAGCGTATCCGAGTTCTCCCCGAACATGCTTGATACCTGGACCGGCAGCCTTTCCAATTGTCGCATGATACGGCAGCACTAGCAGCTTGGAAAAGTGGTCTGTTACGGTGCGAGTTTGGTCATTGGGGCGATGGGTTACTCGTGAGTCAGAATAACAGATAACCCTTCCTGGCTCTCGAGTTATTAAGAGTATTGTCATCGCATTTTCACCTCAGGTTGTGGCAAGCTTATAAGCATACGGTTAGCTTGTAGAAGGCCATCGGTCTCTGGAACCAGCCCCAAAATGGTGGTTTTGCTTCCACGTACACAACAACATCAGGCTGCTTATCATTTTGCCAATGCCCAACACGTTATCCTTGTGTTGGCCGATACTACGGACAGTCTCAAGGTCCGCTATCGCAGCCACATTTGAGATTTGCAAATTCCGCTTCCTGCGCAGGCACTAAATCGCTCCGCGATAGGGGCTCTGCGTGGCAGGCGTTGGGCTGAAGCGGTATTTGTTTCGCGGTTTAGGAGGTCGGGTGTGTGCTGTTGGCCGAGGTGATTTTGCCTCGGTTGATAGAGGGTTTTCCCATGACCATTCAGCACCCTGCACCGGCGACACCCCTTCGGGCGCGCATGATTGCGGATATGTCCGCACGCAATCTGGGACCAGCGTCGCAGACCAGCCACCTGCGGGCCTGCAAGCGGTTTGCCTCCTGGCTCGGGCGATCTCCGGAGACAGCTTCACCGGATGACGTGAAGCATTTCCAGCTGCATCTGATCGAGAGCGGGACGAGTATCTGCACCCGCAACCAGACCATGACCGGGGTGAAGTTTCTGTTCCGGGTCACCCTGCGCCGGCATGACCTGGCGGCCGAAGTGTTCCACCTCAAGAAGCCCGTGAAGGTTCCCGTTGTGCTGAGCCGCAACGAGGTCAGGCGCATCCTCGCCATGGCCCCCGGCCTGAAGGCGCGCGTGATGCTGTCACTCGCCTATGGATGCGGCCTGCGGGCAAGCGAGGTCGTCCGGCTGAAGGTCGGCGACATCGACGGGGAACAGAACATTATCCGCATCGTGCAGTCGAAGGGACGCAAGGACCGCAACGTGATGCTGCCCGTTGATATTCTGAGCCTGTTGCGGGTCTGGTGGACCGAACGCCCGACCGTCAACGACAGGGGGGTGTCCGGGCCTGACCGCGCGCTCTTTCCCGGCTATTGCGGGCGGCATCTTTCGGCCAGACAGCTCTCGCGGCTGTTCAAGCAGGCAGCGCGTGCAGCGGGTATCACCAAGCCGGTCACACTGCACACCTTGCGTCACAGCTTCGCGACGCATCTGCTGGAGCACGGCGTTGACATCCGGATCATTCAAGCGCTGCTCGGGCATGCCAAACTCACCACGACGGCGCACTATGCCAGCGTTGCTACCGGCATGATCTCGGCGGTGGAGAGCCCGTTGGACGGCCTGACCGCGGCGAAGCGCAGAAAGGGCAGGAAAGGCGCCTCATAGACTGCGTTGTCCCGGCCGAAGCTGGAGGTCGCGGATATCTTCCGGGTCCATGGTTCTGCCTGGCGGGCGGCCAATGCAGGCCATATCAGCCTCGACCAGTTGAAGGTGATGAACGCCATCACGCGCTGCCGCACGGCGGCGCTCGGCGGACATGCCGCACGATGTGAAGACTGCGGGCATGAACACATTGCCTACAACTCTTGCCGCAATCGCCATTGCCCCAAATGCCAGGCGGGTGCAGCCAAGGCCTGGCTGGCGGCGCGCGAGGCCGAACTGCTGCCCGTGCGGTATTTCCACCTCGTCTTCACGCTGCCGAAGCCAATCGCCGAGATTGCGTTTCAAAACAAGCGGGAGATCTACAATCTGCTGATGCGGGCGAGCGCGGACACGGTAATCCGGATTGCCGCCGACCCCAAGCACCTTGGCGCCCGGGCCGGCATCACATCCGTCCTGCACACCTGGGGCTCGGCGATGACGCACCACCCGCATGCCCACATGATCGTGCCGGGCGGCGGCCTGTCTGCGGACGGTGCGCGGTGGATCGCCTGCCGCAGGAACTTCTTCCTCTCCGTCCGGGTGCTGTCCCGCCTCTACCGGCGCCTCATTCTGGACGGGCTGGCCCGGCTGCACAGCGCCGGGAAGCTGCACTTTTTCGGCGATCACGCCGGGCTTGCGGATCGCGAGGCCTTCGACGCTTTCCTGCAACCGCTGCGCAGGATCGATTGGGTCGTGTATGCCAAGGAACCCTTCGCCGGACCCAGGGCAGTGCTGGCATACCTGTCGCGCTACACCCACCGTGTCGCGATCTCCAACAGCCGCCTGATCCGCATGGACGGCCGGAGCGTCACCTTCCGCGTCAAGGATTACCGCGTCAATGGTCCCGGGCGGCATACCGCCATGACCCTCAAGACCGGCGAGTTCATCCGCCGCTTCCTGATCCATGTCCTGCCCAAGGGGCAGCACCGCATCCGCCACTACGGCTTCTTCGGGAATGGCAACCGTGCCGCCAATATCGCCAGGATCAGGGAGCTGCTCGGGGCCGAAACATCTGATCAGGGTCACGCGCACGACAGCACGGCCGATGACGCCGATGCACTTGCCCGCGTCCTCGCGCTGCCATGCCCCTGCTGCGGCGGGCACCTGATCATCGTCGAAACCATCGCTCCAGAACGACGCCCCAGGGCGCCGCCAGGAACAGCGAGGGCTGCTGCATGATACGCGCGCCAAAGACCGGAAGCCCAATTGCCGCTGTTCGCGATACCGCTTGCGGCCAGTCCGGCATGCCTGCAACCCGGATAGTAGTGGTGGTGAGGTTGCCGAGCCCCGCGAGACCCGGCGCATGCCCCTCAAAGCTCACAAAATCCGTGCCGAAGCTGCCTGCAACGAGCGCTGTTGGCCCAACCTGCAAAACAAGAACCAAGGCCATCAACCGATTCAAATCCCCATAGAGCCAGCTGGCCTGCCCAATTCCAACACCGCGATTTCCCGCTTGCGCGCTTCTCCGACGCCAGGCAATGCTGCGCGCTACTCGCCCCCCTCGAGTGGCGTCCGAGAAACCTGCAGCACCTCTACCCCTGGTGCTGACTGCAGCATTGAAGGCAGCGCGCCAAGGCGGTTCAACGGCCGCTTTTCGGAAGCCGGCCAGGATTTTTTGCAGCGGCAGCATCTTTTGCATGGCGCCCCCGCCAAG
>NZ_JAXMOX010000286.1:0-4375 GCF_034669605.1 Leisingera sp. | reverse complement strand
GCGGCGTCATTCCGCAATCGGCTACCTAACCCCCGCGCAAGCCTACGAAACCATGACTTGGAAAAGCGCAGCATAGGGTCAATAATCAAACTGTCCGGATATCGGGACGAACTCCAGGCCCTTCACGCTCGCAAAATACATCATACGCAGGGAAAGCGTTCCGCAAGGCAGTGTTATTCAGCGGCTTGTCAACCGGCAGGAACCGCTAAGTGTATCCCTGTCATCGAACTGCGCAGCAATCTCGCCGGGGGACTGGCTGCAGGCGGCTTGAGGACAGCGGGTAATCTCTGGCTGGCCAGAGCCCGGCCAACGGGTTATTGGAGCAGGCATGACTGACACTTTGCCTCCGTGCCCCGAATGCGCCTCTGCCTATACCTATCAGCTGGACGCCCTGCTGATTTGCCCCGAATGCGCCCATGAATGGGCGGCGGTGGCTGCTGGCGACACGACCGCCGAAGTGCGCGACAGCGTCGGCAACCTGCTGGCGGACGGCGACACGGTGACGGTCATCAAGGATTTGAAGCTGAAGGGGACGTCCTCGGTCATTAAGGTTGGCACCAAGGTGCGGGGCATCCGGCTGGTGGATGGCGATCATGATATTGATTGCAAGGTGCCGGGAGTCGGCCCGATTGGCCTGAAGTCGCAATTTGTGAAGAAAGTGACCGGCTAAGACCCTTGCCGCCCGAGGCCGCCTGATGGCCCGCGTCACGCAGGTTCACATCGTCGGCGAGGCCTGGATGAGCCTTGGAGATTGCGGGCTATACCGGCATCATGCTGTGCGGTGCTTTCCCCATGGTGTGGATGCTGAACCGTTTTCTGCAGAAACCGATGCAGAAGGCCGGCTCATGGTTCGGGCTGTCTTCGGCAGGCACCCTTTGCAAACTTCAGGCAGTCTCCCGTAGGCCGCCGCCAGTTTCTTTCTTTTCCAAGCCAAAAGATCGGGCTTTTCGCTTAAATTTCCGGCGCAAGCACGCTATCTGAAAATCACACTGCATCAGTGGCCTTTACAGACTTCTTCCTCCTTTCTCATGCTCCGCCGCATGCCCGATGCCCTGTCCATTGTTGTTGTCGAAACAGACCGCGAACGCGCCTTCATGATTGTGGACGGGCTGCGGCAAGCCGGGGATTTCGACATTCAGGTCATCTCGGAACCTTCAGGCCTGGCGCGCCAGATACAGGTTCGTGACCCGGATGTTGTCCTCATCGATATCGCAAATCCCTCGCGCGACGTGCTGGAGGAACTGACGCTGGCATCCGGCCCCAAGCAACGGCCGGTGGCCATGTTTGTCGATCGCAGCGAGGACGGGCTGTCTGCTGCCGCGGTGGAGGCTGGTGTCTCGGCTTATGTCGTCGACGGGCTGCAGCCCGCCCGGCTGAAGCCGGTTCTGGACGCCGCGATCGCCCGGTTCCGGCTGTTTCAGCGGATGCGCACAGAGCTCGCCGAGGCCAAGCGCGCCCTGGAAGAGCGCAAGGTCATCGACCGCGCCAAAGGCATGGTCATGAAGGCCCGCGGCATCGGCGAAGATGAAGCCTATGCGCTGCTGCGCAAGGCCGCGATGGACCAGAACAAGCGCGTCGCGGACGTGGCGCAGGCGCTGGTCACCGCGGCAGGGCTGCTGGCATGAGCACGACACGGATCCCTGCCGGCTATGTGCCGCTGACCGATGCAGCGCCGCTGATTGCCGCGCAGGAAATGGGCTTTGCTGCTGAAGAACGGCTGATTCTGGAACTGCACCCCGCGCCCTCCTGGTCGTCGCTGCGGGACATGCTGGCTTTTGGCCAGGTGGACGCCGCCCAGATGCTCGCCCCGGTGCCGATTGCTGCGGCGCTTGGCCTTGGGGGTGTCAGCGCGCCCTTGTCGGTGCTGTCGGTGCTGTCTGTCAATGGCACCGTCGTTGGTGTCAGCAGCAGCTTGGCCCGCAGGATGGCCGATGCGGGGTACAGGTTCTGCTTTCATGACGCCGTGTCCGCCGGGGAGGCCCTGATTGCGGCGGCCGGCCCGGACCTGCGAATTGGCGTCCCGTTTCCCTTTTCCATGCATGCCGAACTGCTGACATACTGGCTGAATGGGCTGGGGCCGGACACACCCCGGGACATCGGCATCCGCACGGTCCCGCCGCCGCTGATGGCCGAGGCCGTCCGCAACGGCGAAATCGACGCCTTCTGCGTTGGTGAACCCTGGGGATCCATGGCAGTTGAACAGGGCGCAGGCGCGCTGCTGCTGCCCGGCCGGGCGATCTGGTCCTTTGCGCCGGAAAAGGTGCTGGCCGTCCGCGGCGCCTGGGCAGAAGCCGAACCGGACTTGTCCAGCCGCCTCATCCGGGCGCTCTGGCGCGCTGGCCGCTGGCTGGCCGATCCCGCCTCCCGCGGGCTGGCGGCAGAAATCCTGTCCGCGCGGCGGTATCTTGATCTGCCCGCCGAAATCATCGAGCGCGCGCTGTCGGGAAAATTCACGGTCACACCTCAGGGCCTGCAGCGCGAAGCGCCTGGGTTCATCGGCTTTCATGACGGCGCCGCAGGCTTCCCCTGGCGCAGCCAGGCGCAATGGATTGCCTTGCAGCTCGCACAGCGGAACGGCCTGGACCGCGAGACGGCACTTGCAAAGGCCGGACAGGTATTCCGCAGCGATCTGTACCGCAACGCCCTGCGCGGGACCGGCGCCGACTTGCCCGGCGCCTCTTCGAAACTGGAAGGCGCGATCAGCGGCCTGCTGCTGGCAGCGGGGGAATCGGAAGCGGTCAGCCTGTTGCAGAACCGGTTCTTTGATGGCCGGGTTTTTGATCCCCAGGCCGAGGCCTGATGAAAAATCAGGCAGCAATCCGGCACGCGACGCTGCAATGCAGAATTAATTGCTGCAGCAGCAAAGAAACCATTGGCGCTTTCCGGCGCTTCCGACAGTCTGAATTCAGCCAGGCAACGGAGCCTGACTGAGAATTTTCCCGAAGAACGGGTTTCACTGAGCAAAGCCGCTCGACCCACCGCCACTCCTCCCGGCGGTGCGTGTCAGCGGCTTTTTCTGTTCCGCCCCCATGGGCCGGACGCAGCTAGGAAAAGGAACCAACCCGATGAAAAGATTGATACTGGCGCTTGCAGCCTCGACCGCCCTGACCGGACCGGCGCTGGCCGCAACCCTGGAGCTAGAAAAGGACGTGCTGACCTTTGGCTTCATCAAGCTGACGGATATGGCGCCGCTGGCGGTGGCTTATGAGCAAGGCTTTTTCGATGATGAGGGGCTGTTTGTTACCCTCGAAGCGCAAGCGAACTGGAAGGTTCTGCTGGATGGCGTGATCGGCGGCACCCTGGATGGTGCCCATATGCTGGCAGGCCAGCCGCTGGCCGCTACTACCGGCTACGGCACCGAGGCCCATATCGTCACACCGTTTTCGATGGACCTGAACGGTAACGGTATCACCCTGTCCAATGAGGTCTGGGAGATGATGAAGCCGAACCTGCCGACTGACGCGGATGGCAAGATCGCACATCCGATCTCCGCCTCATATCTGAAGCCGGTGATCAAAGACTTCAACGCCAAGGGCAAGCCCTTCAACATGGGCATGGTGTTCCCGGTCTCCACTCACAACTATGAGTTGCGTTACTGGCTGGCAGCGGGCGGTATCAACCCCGGCTATTACTCCCCCGATAATGTGACCGGCCAGATCGGCGCCGAGGCGTTCCTGTCGGTGACGCCGCCGCCGCAGATGCCTGCGACATTGGAGGCGGGTACGATCTCCGGCTACTGCGTGGGCGAGCCCTGGAACCAGCAGGCGGTGTTCAAGGGTATCGGTGTTCCGGTGGTTACCGATTACGAGCTGTGGAAGAACAACCCGGAAAAGGTCTTTGGCATCACCGCCGGGTTTGCCGAGGAAAACCCGAACACCACGCTGGCGGTGGTCAAGGCGCTGATCCGCGCGGCCCAGTGGCTGGATGAAAACGATAACGCCAACCGTCCGGAAGCGGTGGAGATCCTGTCGCGCCCGGACTACGTCGGGGCGGACTATGAGGTGATCGCCAATTCGATGACCGGCACTTTTGAATACGAGAAGGGCGACAAGCGCGACGTTCCGGATTTCAACGTGTTCTTTCGCTACAACGCCACCTATCCGTTCTATTCGGACGCGGTTTGGTACCTGACCCAGATGCGCCGCTGGGGACAGATAGACGAGGCCAAGCCCGACAGCTGGTATGACGAGGTTGCGCGCTCGGTCTATAAGCCGGAGATCTATCTGGAAGCCGCAAAAATGCTGGTCGATGAAGGGCTTGCCGATGCCGGAGACTTTCCCTGGGACAGTGACGGCTACAAGGCGCCGACCCCGGCGGAGGACATCATCGACGGCATCCCCTTCGATGGCAAAACCCCCAACGCCTATATCGACAG